>DKEU01000141.1 GCA_002452635.1 Desulfovibrionaceae bacterium UBA6814
CGTCCCGCTTGAACCAGCGGCCGAAGAACCGTTCGTCCGCACAGTTCTCTTTCCAGACGCGGAGCGACCGGAACTCCCGGAACAGGCTCTTCGCCTGGCGGATGCTCACGAATTCGGTGAAGGGGGCCAACTGCCCGACCTCGTCGCTGTCGTAGCCGGCGAGGGAAGTTGCAGAGCATTGGGGCGGGGTGGCCGGGGCCAAGCCCAAGGCGTCCCGCACGACGGAGGCCAGGGTTTGCCGGGGACTTTCCAGGAAATGCCGGTAGGAATGCCGGTTGTAGACCATGACCACGGCAACGCCCCCCGGGCGCAACAGCCTCCAGGTCTCCTCGATGCAGCCCTGCAACGCGCCGGTATGGTGGAAGCACCCGATGGCGACCACTTGGTCAAAGCTGGCGTCGGCCAGTCCGCTTTCCGGAAAGGCGGCCTGTCGGGCATCACCCGGCAGGCCGGACTGGGCCAGCCGGTGGCGCATCATGTCCACCGGGCCCTCCGCGATGTCCAGCCCCAGGTAGTTGGCTCCGGATTCGGCTAGGCGCTGGCCCACCACGCCGTATCCCAGGCCGATTTCCAGCACGTCCTTGCCTGCGAGCTCGGTGAAGCGGATGGCGTCCTCGAGATAGGAATAATACTCGAGATACCAGGCGTCGTAGCGGGCCAGGCTTTGGGGGGAGTCGTCGGTGATCCCCAGCACCCGGGCCAGGTGGCTGCCGCACAGTCCGTTCCAGAATGCGGCGTTGGCTTCGTTATGCGAGGCCATGGCGCTTCTCCTGGATGCCGGCGCGGTACAGTTCGGCGAGGAACGCGGCACCTTGTTTGTGGGAAAAATTCGCGCAGGCATATTCCCGACCCTCCCGGCCCAGGCGCTCGCGTTCCGCGGGGTCCGCGGCCAGGCGGCCAAGCGCCTCGGCGATGGTCTGGGAGGTGGTCTCCACAATGGGCAGTCCGGGCAATTGACGCCGCTGCTCCTCGATGACGTGCCCCAGCACCGGCTTTCCCAGGGCCAGGGCTTCCCGGGCAAAGGAGCCGAAGGAGCCGTAGCGCAGCTGGTCCACCACGATGTCCGCCTGGAGGATGCGCCAGCGCAGTTCGTGGAAGGGGATGCCGGTCACCTCGTCGTACTCCAGGAGGAGGCCCTGGGCGGACAGGGCTTCTGTTGCCGCGCGCACGGCGCTGCTGCCCTTGACGTCTCCCCGGTTGTTGCCGCCAACGGCGTGGAGGACCCGCAGGGCGCCGGGAGCGCGGGGCGCGAGGCGGTCCGTCGGGATTTTCAGGTCGGGGCTCCAGAAGTCCAGGTCGATGAGTCCGTGCATGAACACGGCCCTGTGGTTGAATCCGTTGTGGTCCATCTCGTGGTTGATGATGATGTCCGCATGGCGGTCCTCCCGTTCCAGGCGCGCCGCCGCGAGGGTGTCGTTGCAGGCGTTGCGCGGCACGGGGCAGATGTCGCACAGCCCGCGGCGGGCGAACCAGAGCGAGGGGGGATGACCGTCGCTGCAGCCCCAGCGGCTGAGCACCACCAGCTTGCCGGCGCGGGCCAGAAAGCCGAACTCCTTGCCCTTGCGGCTTTGGCACAGCAGGGAGTAGCCGCTGTGCAGATGCACCACGTCGTACCGGTCCAGGGCCTGCAGGAAGAAGTCGATGGTGACGCTGGCCAGGTCGCCGGTCCCAAGGATGATCTGGTCATCCAGGGTGAAGCGGTAGTCCTGGTGCCCGGCGTGGTGCAACATGATGTCGGCCTCGACACCGATCTCGCGCAGTGCCCGCACCATGAGCGAGGGCTGGTAGAGGGCGGTGATGGGGGCGTGCAGTACGCGCACGGCTAGTCCTTCAACAGCATGAGAGGAGGCAGGAAGAAGGGCTGCCGCTGCAACTCTTCCCAATCAATGACCCGGGAGCGGGGCAGCACGTTCGGAGTGAACATGGCTCCATTGCAGGTGGTTTCTTCCAGGATGTCGGGACTGGAGAAGGGGTTGGAGAAGTCCACGCCATGAACGTCAGGGAAGGAGCCCTGTGTGGAAAACGAGTACTTCTTGTCTTTCATCCGCAAGAACCGGTAGGAGGGGCAGGCGCGGTATTCGTCAGGGAACGTTTGCGATTGGTGGGAAACCAATCCGTCCGGGCAAACAATATGCTTGTATGCATTGATATCGCTGAAGTGCAGCCTGCCGACGTAGTTCTCAAATTTAAGAAATCTCGCAAAGAAGTGCTTGACCTTTTTCAGGACGACCAAAGGGTGTGTAAAGTTGTCTAACTGCTCGGGGCCGATATAGTCCAGAAGGCTGTCAAGGGACACGCCCTTGGGCGTGATGATGATCCAATCCTTGTATTCATGCTCCACACAGGGGCGAGGTACAAGCTTTGCTCCAGAGAATATCGCCTCAGCCAGTTCAAAGTCCTCCATGCTGTCTATGTCGATGGCCCCGGCTGCATCGACGGAAACGTAAAGCACACGCTCTGACATGGTCAGAGGGTATTTCGTCCACAGTCCGCCAAAGATATTTCGGTGCCAGTAGGAATATGCTCCCATGTATGCTGCGCAGCACATCGGTCGGCTGTCGAAGATCCGTTTCATGCCTGCCGATGTTTCGTAATAGTAGTCAGGAGTCAGAAGGCCATCGGTATAGACTGACGTGGCTTTCCAGATGTATCGAGAACGGAAATGCGTGTCTATCGTCCGCAGCGTTGCGATAGAGCGGAAGGGGAAGGTGGGCATCAGTGCGCCGACAACCTCTATGTCTGGCCGGTTGTGCAGATAATGTATGATGCAGTCGTTCAGATCGGTGTCGTAGGCGCAGAGTTCGTCCGGCCTGATGAGAATTTTCACCGCCGATTCCGGATACACGGCGCGCAGGATGTCTGCGCCCTCCGCGCTGTCGACAGAAACGGTGATGTCGTCGAACACGTCCGCTTCCAGCGCCTTGTCGATGGTCCAGCATGCCAGGGGCTTGCCGTTGATGACACGGAAGTTTTTGGCAGGCAGCCGGCGCGACGAGCTTCGAGCCGGAATGAACGCGCCAATTTTCATGAGCCCTACCCCTAAAAGATGTCGAAGTTGTATAGTTCACCGAACCGCTGCGTCCGGTAGCCTTGCGAATCAGGCACCAGCTGGGCGTCACCGCTGGCCGCCTCAATGAGGGCGAGTCCCCCTGACCGGGTTTCCTCGCAGCACAGATAGCGGTCGTCCCTGGACCACCGCGGAAGCTTGAGGCTCATGCCCTGCGGTTGGATCTCGCGAAGTCGCTGGGTTGCGGTGTCCACGAGGACGAGGCTTCCGGCACCGTCGCGCCATGCGTAACAGGCCACCGCGTCCCCGGCGTGGGAGAAGCGTGGCGAGGGATTGCCGCCTCTGCTGCCCGGCAGCGCGATGCGCAGCATGGTATGGGGAGCATCCAGGTTCAGGCGGATGATGTCGTAAACGTCCGGCGTCGCGATCTCGCACAATTCCGCCGTGGCAACTTGGCCGTGGACATGGGGAATGCCGACGCCATACTCGTCCGGCGCGTACGCCAGAGGGGTCTCTTCGCCGCCGTGCCAGGAAAGGGAGAACACACCGAAGAAATCGTCCTTGTCGCCGCTTTCGAAAAGGATGCGGTCCGGACCGGCAAAGCAGGGATAGGCATCGAAGCGCCGGTTTTCGGTCAGGCGGCGCGGCTCGACCTGCGGCAGTTCAGCCGCGTAGAGTTCGATGTCATTGGCGGAGGCCAGTTCCATGCGTGGCCCCCTGCAGAACGCGATGCGGCGGCCGTCCGTGGCCCAGGCGGGGGAGAAGTCGCAGAAAGGGCCGCGGGTAAGTGTCCGCGAGCACTCCTGGCCCAGGGTGAGGAGTTCCAATCCAACCCCCTGGCCATGCTGGCGGGAGAACAGGACCTGGGTCCCGTCCGGGGAAAAGACGGGCGCGATGCAGTCGCCCTCTCGGCCGCCGATGACGTGGACTCCGGAGGCGTCGTACCGGTGCAGCAGGAATCGTCCGTTGTCGGAGAGCCGGGAAAAGACGATGACCGGGCAACCGCTCATGCGAAGGTCCATGTCTCTGAGACGGGCGTGACAAGGCGCGTCGCCCCCGGCTCCTGGCTGGTGAGCCTGCGCACTGTGCTCCAGTCCGGGCATGCCTTGCAATAGAGGACGGACATGTCGTTGGCGATCTGGGCCTCGCGCCAGCGCCGGTAAGGTTCGGAGCGCCAGATGTCCAATATCCGCTGGTTACGGGCGTTGAGTCCCGTCTGGGACGCGCCGATATCGAACCCGCAGAAGGATACCTTCCCGTCCCAGCGGAGGTACATGCTGGTCCAGGCAGAGAGGCATGGCATGCGTTTGCCTGTGTTGGTGAAGAAGGGCATTGTGGCCCGGTTGGAGCCGAACTGATCCTGATGCAGGGACCGGGTGATGAGGTCCACGCGGCCGCGCCAGTATTCCAGGTATTCCTCCCACTCCCCGGCGTTTCGCTGCTCCTGCACGAAGACCAGGCCGAGGGTCGGCGTGGAGGATTCCCCGCGCAGTTCCCGGAACTGGAGCACGTTCTCTGTCACGCGTTCGAGGGACCCGGGAGCCTGCAATGCCGCGTAAGTTTCCGGGCGGAAGGCGTCCAAACTCACCATGACCGAGGTGACGCCCGTGTCCAGGAGCAAGCGGGACATGTCCCGGTCCAGCAGCAGGCCGTTGGTGGTCACGCCCACGGGCAATCCGAGGTCGGCGGCATGGCGCAGCACCGATTCCAGGTGGGGGTAGAGCAGTGGCTCGCCGCTGAAGGTGGGCATGATGCAGGGCTTGGGTGTGATGGTGGCGCAGTCGTCCAGCAGGGCCTTGGCCAGGTCCAAGGGCATGAACTCGTTGTTCCGGAGCAGCCCCTTGTACGGGCTCCGCGGGGAATGGAACTGGCACTTGTCGCAGCGCTTGTTGCACAAGGGCGACAGGTCAAGGCTGACGGAGCGGGGGCTGGCGAACATGGTCTCGCCCTTTTCCCGGAAGAAAAAGAGCGCGTCTTGCCGGTCGGGTCCCAAGAGTTGGATGGGGGAGCCCGAGGCGCCTGGACGCTCCCAGCGGATGAAGGCGTCGGTGAAGAAGGAGAAGTCCGCAATGGCCCTGTCGGCGCCGGAGATCCGGGCTTGCCGCGCGTAGCGTCCGAGCGCGTCCTGCGGGATGTCGGCGTTGTTGAGCTTGATCTCGATCCGCTCGTCGATTTTCGGGAACAGGCCGTTCAACCATTCCCAGGCCTCTTTCATGGAGGTGAAATGATCCGGGATTGTCCCGGCGCGGCGTCGAATCTCCGGAGTGGCCTTGTCCAGCACGAGGGCGCCGTTGCGGCGGACCACCGAGGCGTATTCGGGGTTCAGTCCGCTGGCTCCCAGCAAGGCGTTGTTGGTCGCGGAATCCCGCTCCGTGGTGCATTGCGACAGCACCACCCGTCTGATCCAATATTCCTCAGGCGGCAAGGTGTGGTTGCGCAGCACGTGCGGTTGCTCCCCGGCCTCCGCCATGCGGCGACGCAGCAGGGTGCGGGAGCGCTCGCCGGGTGATGCGGCAGCGCCGTGCTCGATCTCGAACAGACGTCGACTCCAAGGGGACTGCCGTCGCCAGGCGCGGGTGTAGTCGCGAAGGGAGCGCAGCCTGTCCTCCCAGTCGTCCCCATGGGCCGCGAAGTCGAAGGCTGCGGGTTTGTCGGTCTTGACCGCGAGGCAGTTCTGGTAAGGGTAGTGGTGCCCTTCCCAGGTGATGTGGCCGTCCTGTTCGTGGGCTATGACTGCGAAGCCCCGGGAGCGCAGATGGGCGGCCAGGGTCCGCGGGGAATAGGTGACCGTATGGTCGGCGAAGAAGTTCTGCCAGGGGAAGCCGTGCAGCCGGTCGACGGTGTTGGTGCTGATGAACAGCCGTCCTCCCTCGGCCAGCAGGGAGTGCAGGAGGTCCAGGGCGCTGGTCTGGTCGCTCAGGTGTTCGATGACATTGTCCAGCACGATGCAATCGCAGGAGCCTGCGGGGAGGTCGAGGTCTTCGAGCATGTCCGCGGCGACGTCCAGTCCATATGCTTTCCTGGCGAATGCCGCAGTCCCCGGCTCCGGGTTGATGCCGCGCACAGAAAGATCCAGCCCGGATTCGTCGCGCAACACCTTGAGGAAGGCGCCGTAGCTGCAGCCGATGTCCAGCACCCGGTCTCCTTGTCGGAGATGGGGCAGGAGGAAGCGGCTGCGCAGTCTGGCGATGCCGAAGAGATGGTCTTCCAGGTAGAGCGGGGGCGTCTCGATGGACTGGGTGCGCTTGACGTATTCGGCATAGTACTCACGCATCCATTCCGGGGAAGGGCGGGGGTTGAGATACACCAGGCCGCAGTTGCGGCAGAGCACGTTACGGACCGGGATGCGGTTGCACGGCGCCCCGTAGCCCCACGCGAAGAAGGGGACCGACTCGTCATGGCCGCACACGGGGCAACGCGTGATCGTGATCTTGTCCATAACAATGTTTCGCCCTAGGAGTTTCGACTCTCGCGCTGGATGTTGTGCACCACCGTCCAGTAGCCGCTGCGCTGGATGCGCAATCCCGGGCGGAATTCGTCGGGAAAGGAGAACTGGCTGCGCCAGCGGGTGCAGCGGGCGCAGATGGCGTCGCGGTGGTTCTGGCGCAGCAGGGCCTCCCGGAAGCGGGTGTAGGCTTCGCCAGTCCAGATGTCGGCCAGCGATTGCTCGCGGATGTTGCCCAGGATGGCGTCCGTAGTGTTGGCTTTGGCGATGTAGATGCTGCAGGGGATGACGTCGCCGTTGTGGCAGATGCCGCAGGTCTGCCAGGGAACCACGCAGAGGGGCCGCTTGCGGGGTTGCATGCGGATGAAGGGCTCGGAGATCATGGCGCCGCAATCGTCGTTGACCTCGCCGAAGGACATGGCGTCGAGCCCGGGCAACCATTTCTGGAGCATGGCCTGGCGCTCCGCCAGGGGCTGTCCCAGGTTGGAGACGCCCACGGACAGCTTCACCGGCCGGCCGAGGCGTTCGTTGGCCTCGATGAGGTAGGCCAGATGGGCGGCGACGACCTCGTAGCTGGCCGGGGTCCGAATTTTCTCGAACCACTCCTTGCCGCCTTCCATGCTGACGAAGATGGCGCCCTTGTAAAACGAGAGGATGTGGTCCACGCGATCCGGCGTCAGGAGGGTGGCGTTGGTGTTGAAGTAGGAATTGACTCCCAACTCGGTGGCCCGCTGCAGGTAGTCAATGAATTTGGGGTGCAGCAGGGGCTCGCCGTCGTAGTTCATGAGCACCGAGATGCCGTGCTTCGCCGCCTGGCTGACGGCGATCTCGAACACCTCCGGAGACATGAAGCCCTTTTCCCGGGTGTACCCCAAGGCCCCGTGCCGGTAGTGGCAGTGCACGCAGTGCAGGTTGCAGGTGTTGGTGACTTCCAAGCCGATGTAGGAAGGAACCGGGGAGATAGGGTAGCCGTCCTCCCCGGTTGAGAAGGCGACCTGCAGGTCGGAAAGCTCCATGGGCTCGTCGAAGAAGGTGTCGATGGCGGGGCCTTGGAGCCATTCCGCCGCGCGCGTTGTAGGCATCATTCCCACCTCTGTGCGCCCCGGTTCCAGAAATGCGGGAACAGCGACCAGACGATGCAGGAGGGGCAATGCTCCAGTCCGCCTATGTCATTGCGCAGGTGCGCCTCGCGCAGGGCTTGCATGCGAGGCCCCTGCCAGATGTCCGTGAAATCCTGCTCCATGATGTTCCCCAGCGGGTTGGCGTCTCCGGTGACGTGCACGAAGCACTTGGAGACGTCGCCGTTGGGCTCGATCTTGGTGGAGTACCAGAGCCAGGTGCAGGGGTATCGTTCCGCGGGGATGACCTGCCGGTGGGCGGGAGAGACGCCGTTGTTGTCCACCAGCCCGGCCCAGTTGCCGTATTGCCGGACATAGGCGTAGTCCACCACCCCGGTCCAGCGCTTCAGGAACGCGTCGAATTCGTGAGCCAGTTCCTGGACGCCGATGATGTGCGTGGTGATCTTCAGATGCTTGCCGCCGCGGCGTTCGCGCTGCTCCACCAGGGTCTCCAGGTTGCGGCAGACCCTCTCGTAGTTGTCCGCGCCGGTGAGCCACGCATAGCTCTGGGAGGATCCGGCATCCAGGGAAAATGAGAGATGGTCGATGCCGCTGTCCACGATGCGTTTGCAGCGGTCCTCACTGAGCAGGACGCCGTTGGTGGCGACCACGATATCCGCGTTGGGGCATGCGGCGCGGGCCGTGAACAGCAGGGCGTCCGCATCGGGGTGCTGGAAGGTTTCGCCGTAGGCGCTGATTTCCAGGTTCACGGGGCGCTCCCCCAGGCAGTCGCACGCCCGCTGGAAGACCTCCGTGGATATGGCCCGGGTCTTGGTCACCGGCGCGGAGTGCATGGGACACATGCGGCACCGGAGCATGCAGGAGAACTCTCCCAGGGAGATGCCATAGGAGAAGGGGAAATCAAGCCGCAGATGGGTGATCCGTTGCTGGGCCTTTTCCTCGGGAGTAAGGTTGTGAATGTCCATGGCGTTTGCCCCAGATTGTTCATGTCCTGAATGATTATCCTATCGGTCAAGCTCAAGGCAACTTAAGAGTCCCGGGCCCAGGTTGAACAGGGCATCCAACATGGAAAGACCAGCAACGAACGTGCCAGAGCCCTTTTGCGTATAGGGCAATTCTTTGAAATTGCTGTATTTCAGCGTAATGCCCATCCGTGCATAGGCGTGCTCGTCCTCATAGTCGCCCGAACCGTCGCCCGCCAGGTAGACATCCGCGTCAAGCTCTTGGCAGATCGCAGCCAACCTTGCGCTTCCTTTGGATAAAAAAATGTCGGAGTCCTGCATCTCCGACTGCCGGACAAAATGCGTGTCGAGTCCGAGCCATCCGGCCATGGTGCGGATGCAGCGCTCGTTGAACTCCGCCAACCGTTCTAATGGGTGAACAATCAACTCCTGCACCTTGGGCAGGTATTCCCCGGCGTAGGGGTGGCGGCCGTAATGGTGGTGCAGGGTGCCCAGGAGCTTCCTGCGCCAGTCCACACCTGGGGCCATGCGCACCTCGTGCAGGGGGCGCCCGCCCGATCCGGCGGCCACCGGGCAGGTAAACCACGTGGCTGCGCCGTTGCACAGCAGCCGGCTCCGGTTGATCCAGGTGCCGCGCGAGGTGCGGGGGTAGGGGACGGCGTCGAGGAAAACGAAGACGTCGGCGAGGGCGACCTTGCGGAAGAAGCCGGCCCATGGAAAGAAGTTGGGCTGGTGGATGGCGGCGATCATGCCTTGCCCGCCGCCTCAGTCCGCAGGGCGCGGATCTCCTCGATCGTCAACATCCTGTCGAGGACGATCCGGTTTCCGGCGTGGTTCTCGTAGAATGCGCCCGGCCAGGGTGGGACCAGGGCCCGCACCAGGTCGCGTATCTGCTCGTCGCTTCTGGTCCAGTCGATTCGCCCGTCCGCGGGTTTGCGCCGGGGCCAGTAGCGGGCGTGTTCCTCGGATTGGGGCGTCGCAGCGACCCTGCCCTGGACGAGACGGGGGAGCCAGGCGGCAAGCAAGGCGCGTCCCCTTGCGATGATCTTATCACGCAGGGTCACTGCGCTGTCGTGGTATTCGATGGCCACGCGCTCCACCGCGATGACCGGGCCGGCATCGATCCCCGCATTCACATAATGCAGGGTCACGCCGAGTTCGCTTTCGCCGTTGATGATGGCCCATTGCAGGGTGTTGGCCCCGCGGTACTCCGGGAGCGCGCCGCCGTGGACGTTGACCATTCCGCAAGGCGGCGCGTTGAACACCGCGGGGGGCAGCACGTGGTTGAACGAGGCGACCACCCCCAGGGGTGGGCTGAGGGTTGCCATGCGCGCCAGGAGCGCCTCGGCGTCCCGCCTGGTTCGGTAAGGGAACGGCGACATTCCCAGGCTCTCCAGGTCCGCGCACCCGGGATAACGGTCGGGGTCGAACACCAGCACCGAGCCTTTCGGAGCGAGGTCCTGCACGATGCGCCAACCGGCCTCGTCGATGAAGAAGATGCACGGAGCGGTCATGCGGGGCCCTCTGGGAGGTCCCCTGACTCAAGGGACCTTCGCGCGCACTCCACAAGCCGGTCGCTCCAGAAACGGTTCTCATGCATGGCGGCCAGAACGTGCCCGACTCTGTGGGCGCACGTGCGGGTTAGAATCTCCTCGATGGTCGAGGAGGGTTCCACCCAGTTCAGCGGATGCAGCAACACCTGCAGGATGGGCGACGGGCATGCCTGGGCGGCCTGCAGCAGGCCCAGCGGGCTGTGGCGCAGGTTGGAGTCGGACAGGTAGCGCCCCGGGGCGAACCAGCGTGGGGCATAGGCGCTCGTGAAGCCCGCCGAATCGGCTATGCGGTTGAGCGGGGCGAGTTCCTCGGGCGGGTTGTGCCAGGCGATTGCCGGGATGGCCTCCGGCGCGGCGAGCCGCAGTGCCGCGTAGTGGCGGCGCAGGGCGTCCGCGTCGGGCGCGTGGGGCGCGCAACGGACATGCAGCCCCACGTCCTGGCCCAGGGCCGCCACCCGTTCCAGGGCCGCGCGGCTGGAGGCGGCGAACAGGTTGTACAGGGGGGAGTCGGTCAGGAAGAAGAATGTCCCGCGGACGCCCAGGTCGGCGTTCACCTGGGCCAGATCCGCCGCCCATTCCGGGGAATAGTCCACGTCGTGGCGCAGGAGCAGCCCGGCGTCGGGGGCGTCCCGGAAGAGGACGAAAGGCCGCGCCTGGGCAAGCAGCCCCCGCAACAGCTCACGGTAGGCGGCGGGGGAGAACGTGTTCATGCGGCCGGCCCCTGGGGAGTGCAGGGAGTGCCGAAGGCCTTGACCCCCGGGGGGATGTCTTGGGTCACCAGGCTGTGTGCCCCGATGACGCAGCCGTCGCCGATGCTCACCCCCATGGCGACGACCGTGTGCGGGCCGATGTAGCAGCGGTCGCCGATGCGGGTGGGGGCCTTGGGGTAGGGGGCCTGGCCGCCGCTGAGGGCCCACTGCACGGAGTCGTGGGTGTAGATGTGCACGCCCGCGGAGATGGAGCAGAAGGAGCCGATGCGCAGACCCCCGGAGCCGTCGAGCACAGTGAAGGGCCCGATCCAGGTGCCTTCGCCCACGGTCACGTCGCCGATGACTAGGGAGGAGTCGTAGATGCTCGCACCGGGGCCGAACCCCAGAAGCGCGGCCTTCTCCCACCTGTCCACCACGTAATCGCCCAGGGGCAGAGTCCTGCGCCAGCGCTGGGCCACGGCCCGCTGGGCGCTTCGCCAGAAATGTCGCAATGCTTCGGCCAGATCGTTGTTCATGGCTCCGCTCCGGGCAAGGGGACGAAGGTTTTCAGACAGACGGGCGAGTTGGCGCCGGGTCGGGGCCGGCGAGCCGCGGGATCACCCCGCATCGTTGCTGCCACCTGGCTGGCCGGCCCTGGGGGCGGCCGCCTTGCGGGCGACCACGGTGATCCCCGCAGGTTCGATGGTTTCGCGCTGGATGTCCAGTCCCGCCTCGGCGCACCATTGACGCACTTCCTCCGGGCTTTGGCGGTGCGCGTTGCGGGGAGCGTACCAGTCGAAATTGATGTGGAGCATTTCCTCCAGGGTCATGTCCGGCCGGTAGAAGGCCTTGAACACATGCCAATAGATGAAGCGCTGCAAGGGGATGGGACCCGCCGGTATGTCCAGCAGGGAGATGTCCTCAGGCACTTCGATCACCGAGTCCATCTCTCCCAACTGCTTGCCCAGGGCGGTGAGCGGCCGCAGGAGTTCCCAGGCCTCGGCAGGCGGCAGGCCCTGGAGCCGGGCGCGGATGAAGTCGTCGGTGAATTCGCGGATGGGCCCCTTGCGGCGGTAGACGTAGAACAGGAAGAGGCCGCCAGGGCGCAGCAGCTTGGCCAGGTGCTTGAGGGTGTGCTCAGTGGAGTCGGTGTGGTGCATCACGCCTTCGGAGAAGACGACATCCAGGGAGCTTTCGGGAAAGGGGAGCCGGCCGATGTCCGCCTGCATGAACTCTCCGGGCAGACCCTTTTGGGAGAAGCGCTGCGCCGCCTCGTCCACCGCGCTGGATATGTCCACGCCGACGTAACGCGTCCGGGCCAGGAACTCGGGCGGGAAGAGCAGCAGGGTGGAGTAGGCGGCCCCGCATCCGGCATCCAGGAAGAGCGGCCGGCCGGGCAGGCCGGCAAGCAGTTCCGCGACGTCTCCGTAGCGGGACAGGAGCCACTCCCGGTTGGCGCGGTGCATGGCTTCCGAGGCGTAGGTGTCGTGCTTGGCCCACTTGTACCCGAACGCGTCCCGGGTCTGCTCCTGGCTGTCCGATGCCGCGGCCCGCAGGCGGAGGACTCCGTCGCGCAGGATGTAGGGCAGGCCCAGGAGCACGATTTCGCCGCCTTCCCGGGGCATTTCAGTCCCCAGCAGCGGCCACAGGTGGGTCACCTCCATGACGCGGCCCACAGCGGCGCGAAGCCGGTTCCTTGCGCGTTCATCTGGCGGGGACGGACGACGGGGGGCATGTTGAACTCCTTGTCGGTCGGGCCCGGGCGGTTTACGCCACATCTCCGAAGGTGTGCAGCCACTGCTCCACGTTGAGCAGGGACCAGATGAGCAGGCGGCGGTTGATCCGCCCCTCCAGGTGGTCGGTGACCAGGCCGCGCACCGCATCCCGGTCCAGGATTTGGTAGATGCGCGCCCGGCCGTTGAACAGGGTGGAGCGGACGTAGTCCATGCTCTCGCCCCGGAACCAGGAGGCGTCTGGGGCCGCGAAACCCTGCTTGGGGGCCGTGTGGATGTCCTCGCCCACGAAGCGCCCCAGCACTTGGCGCAGCAGCACCTTGCCGTCGCCGGTGCGCTGGAAGTAGCGCTGGGTCTTGGAGCCGGGTTCGTTCTCGTTGAGCCGCAGGTTCTGGCGGAGGTCGCGCACCTTGAGCCTGACCGGAAGGCGCATGGCGAAATCCACCAGGTCGTTGTCCAGGAAGGGGACCCGGGTTTCCAGGCCGTGGGCCATGGAGAGCTTGTCCTCCACCATGAGCAGCCCGTGCAGGAAGGTCTTGGCCTCGAAGGACAGGGAGAGGTTGATGAAGTGCTCCGGGGCGCAGGCCGGGATCTCCCAGCCGTTGATGACCTTGACGAAGATGTCCCGGGGCTTCTGGTGTCTTACCCGGTCCCACACCGGGGCGAAGACGCGGCGTAGTTGGTCCTCGTCGAGCAGCCGTTGCCAGAAGGCGAAGTAGTTGTCGATGAAGGAGGGGAGGTCGGCGCAGGAAGCCCCCCGCCAGTATCGCCAGGGATACCCCCCGAAGAGTTCGTCGCCGCCGGCCCCCGAGAGCGCCACCTTCACGAAGCGGCTGGCCAGCCGGGCGACGTAGTAGTTGGGGTAGCATTGTCCCACACGGGGCTCCTCCAGGTGCCAGACCAGGGAGGGCATGACCCGCTCCATGTCGCCGGCCTTGAGCACCACCTCGTAGTGCTCGGTCCTGAAGAGGTAGGACATGTGTTCGGCCCGTACCCGTTCGTCGAAGCCCATCTCCAGACCGGTGGCCGAGTGCAGGTCGAAGCCGCAGGTGAAGGTGCGCAATCCGGGCCGCTCCTGCGCGGCCAGGCAGGTGATGGATCCGGAATCTATGCCCCCCGAGAGGTAGGAGCCCACGTCCACGTCGCTGACCATCTGGCGGCGCACCGCCTGGGAGAAGAGTGCGTCCATCTCCTCGGCGTACTCCTCTGGGGAGCGGGGGTGTGCCGGCTCGAGGAAGTCGAAGTTCCAGTAGCGCTGGATGCGGGGTTCCCCTTGTCCCGGGGCGATGGTCAGATGGTGTCCCGGGGGCAGCAGGCGAACGCCCTGCACCAGGGTCCGATCGGTGAAGAGGTTCTGGAACACGAAGTATTCGGCCAGGGCCTCCAGGTCCAGCCTCCGTTGCGCCGCGGGGTGCGCCAGGATGGCCTTCCACTCCGAGCCGAAGAGGAACCGCTCGCCGAAGCAGGCGTAATAGAGCGGTTTGACGCCGTACCGGTCCCTGGCCAGGAAGAGGGTCCGCTCCTTGGCGTCCCACACGGCCAGGGCGAACATGCCGTTGAAGCGCCTCAGGCAGTCCGGTCCCCAGTGGGCGTAGGCCGCCAGGACCACCTCGGTGTCCGAGCGGGAGGTGAAGGCGTGGCCCCGGCTCTCCAGTTCGGCGCGCAGCTCCTGGAAATTGTAGAGCTCACCGTTGTAGCTGATGGTCAGGTCGCCCCGGCGCATGGGCTGGGCCCCGGCGGGTGAGAGGTCGATGATGGCCAGGCGGCGGTGACCGAGTCCCAGCGGCCCGTCCCGGAACACGCCCCTGCCGTCCGGTCCACGGTGGGCCAACAGGTCGGTCATCCGATCCAGGATGTCGGCAGGGGCGGGTGCGCCGTCAAGGTTCAGCAGTCCGGTGATGCCGCACATGGGATGGCTCTCACAGGAGGGCGGTAAGGGCGGCCGCCACCTGTTGCTGCTCCTCGTCGCGCATGGTGTGGGACAGGGGCAGGGCCAGGCAGCGTTCCCAGGCGCTGCGGCTTCCTTCGAGTTCCGGTGCGCGCCGCGCGCCGTTGCCCGGCGCGAAGGCCGGCTGCCGGTGCAGGGCGTAGGAGCCGATCTGGGCCTCGATGCCCTGGGCGCGCAGGCCCTGCATGATCCGGTCCCGCTCCTCCACCAGGACGCAGAAGGTCTGGTAGGAATGCTCGCCGCCTTCCGGAGTGCGGGGGAGGGTCACCCCGGGGACGTTGCGCAGCAGTTCGCAGTACCGGCCGGCCAGGGTGCGGCGGCGCGCGACGAGTTCGTCGATGATCTCCATTTGAGCGAGGCCCAGGGCGGCCAGCACGTCGGAAAGCTTGTAGTTGGTCCCGATCCGCGCGAAACAGGCGCCCTCGCGGCTGGCCTCTCGGGACAGGCCAAAGTGCTTGTAGGAGTCCATGAAGGCTGCCCAGTCCTCGCGGCGCGTGGTCACCATCCCGCCCTCCCCGGTGGTCAGGCACTTGCGGGGATGGAAGCTGAACACCGCGGCGTCGGCCAGCGCGCCTACCCGGCGGCCCTTGTAGCTCGCGCCCAGGGAGCACGCCGCGTCCTCGATGACCAGCAGCCCGCGGGAGCGGGCGAAGGCCTCCAGGGCGTCGTAGTCCAAGGGGTTGCCGAACAGGGAGACCGGGAGGACGGCCCTGGTGGCGGGTCCCGCCACGCTGGCCGCCGAATCCAGGTCCAGGGTCAGGGTCAGGGGGTCCACGTCGGCCAGGACCGGGGTGGCCCCCACGATGGCCACCGCCGCGGCGGTGGCCGGATAGGTGTAGTCGGGAACGATGACCTCGTCGCCCGGGCCAGTTCCCGCGGCGCGTAAGGCCAGCTCCAGTCCTGTGGTGCAGGAGGTGGTGGCCAGGGCGTGCGGCGCGTCCACGTACTGCGCCACCGCCTGCTCGAAGGCCCGGGTCTTGGGGCCTTCGGTGAGGAAGCCGCTGTCCAGGACCTCGGCGATCAACTCGCGGGCCCGGACCGGCAGGAAGGGGCGGATGAGTGGGATCCGGTACATGGGACTACTTGGCCTTGCTGCGAGCCAGGGCCACCTGTTCCATGTGGGACGAGCGCCAGGCGATGAGTTCGCGCAGGCCGTCCTGCAGCATGGTCTTGGCGGTAAAGCCGATCTCCGCCGCGGCCTTGCGGGGGCAGCCCACCCGGTTCTTCACGAAGGTCAGGCCCCCGGGCTTGTACTCTATGGCCGCCTGGGACCCGGTGAGGGTGATGATCTGCTCGGCCAGTTCCTTGATGCTGGTCTTGATGCCGGTTCCCACGTTGTAGCAGGAATCGGTGGCCTCGGCCTGCATGGCCAGGATGTTGGCCCGGGCGCAGTCGCCCACGTACACGAAATCGTAGGATTGGGAGCCGTCGCCATAGATCGTGGGGGGGAGCCCCTTGTCCAGGTTGTCCAGGATCTTCATGATCACCGCGATGTAGGTTCCCTGATAGTCCTGGCGCGGGCCGTAGACGTTCATGTAGCGCAGTCCCGCGTAGTCGAAGCGTTGGTCCGTTCCCTTGTAGCGGTGGTGCAGGGCGCGGCACATGTGCTCGCCGGCGATCTTGGTGGCTCCGTAGAAGTTCGTGTTGTTGTAGGGATGGTCCTCGGTCATGGGCTCTTGCACCGCATCGCCGTACACCGAGGCCGACGAGGAGTAGACCAGGCGGCGGACTCCATTGGCGAGCATGGCCTCCAGGACGTTGAAGGTCCCGCCGATGTTGACCTCGAAGGCCGAGCGCGGGAAGTCGTAGCAGTGGAGCAGCCACAGGGCAGCGAGATGGAACACCCCGTCCACTCCCCGCATGGCCTGGTTCAGGATGTCGCGGTGCAGGATCTCGCCGCCCAGTTCAAAGACTTTGACCCGGGGATCCTTGAGGGCTTGAGTCAAGTTTTCGGTATTCCCCCGCGTGAAGTTGTCGTAAACCCGGATCTCCTTCACGTCCTCTTGGGTCAGTTGGTCCACGAGATGGGAGCCGATGAAGCCGGCCCCACCGATGACCAGAAAGGTTTTTCCTCGAATATTCATGGTGCTCCCGGAAGGTTTGTTCAGTTTCTGAATGGACGCTACGTGAATCGCAACTCGGAAAGATGCTCCGGGTTCATTGGATCATGCATTTCCCATGCCGCTGTGGAGGACGCGCGATGCCGGTCTTGACGGCGTAATTCCGGGGTTCGCAAGTTCGGAGCAAGTGCCGTTGAGCTGACGAAGCCAGGGAAAATCGCGTCAGAAGCTATCTTCATATCGTTCACGTTGTAAATACCTTAAGCAGACGGGGCAGGGGCCGTCCGGGGTTAGAAAAGCGTTTTCCGTGACGGAGATGTGGTCCTGAAGATGAAGAATCGGCTGTCGGCTCTTTCGCGGGCATTCTCCCCGCCCGGCGGCTCGGTCGGCGCACCGCGCTCGAGGCCTGTCCCCGGGCCGGCCAGCCTTGACACCTGGAGGTGGGGGGGGCAGATTCCGCTGACCCTGCAGGAGAGAGCATGAAGATCGTGACCATCGTGGGCGCCCGGCCCCAGCTCATCAAGGCGTCGGCCGTGTCTCGGGCCATCCGCGCATTCAACGCGGCCCATCCGGGAGCCGGACTGGAGGAGGTCCTGGTCCATACTGGGCAGCACTTCGACCACTGCATGTCGGACATCTTCATCCGCGAGATGGACATCCCGATCCCCCAGTACAACCTGGGTATCCGCGAGAAGGGGCACGGGGCCATGACCGGGACCATGCTCCGGGAGCTGGAGCGGGTGCTGGAGCGCCAGGCCCCGGATCTGGTCCTGGTCTATGGGGACACCAACAGCACCCTGGCCGGCGCCCTGGCTGCGGTCAAGCTGCACCTCCCGGTGGCCCATGTCGAGGCCGGCCTGCGCAGCCGCAACCGCCGGATGCCCGAGGAGATCAACCGGGTGATGGCCGACCATGTGTCCAGCCTGCTCTTCTGCCCCACCCGGTTGGCGGTGGACAACCTCCTGGCAGAGGGGATGGGACGGGAGGATGCGGGGGAGGGGACGCTGTTCGACAAGGCGCCTCGGGTCTTGCTGGTGGGCGACGTCATGTTCGACACGGTGCTTCATTTCGCCGCGGCCAGTCAGGGCCGGGCCGAGGAGCTGCTCAGGGCCTTGCCTCGGGGCGGCGCAGGGGGATACGCCCTGTGCACGGTGCATCGGGCCGAGAACACTGACCACCCGCGGGTTCTGGCCGACATCTTTGCCGCCCTGGAGGAGATTTCCCGCTCCCTGCCGGTGATCCTGCCCCTGCATCCCCGCACCCGGGAACGCATGGCCGCGCAGGGGCTGCACCCCTCCACCCCCGGGTTGTATATCACCGAGCCGGTGGGCTACCTTGAACTGCTCGATCTGTTGCGCGGCGCATCACTCGTGCTGACCGACAGCGGGGGACTGCAGAAGGAAGCTTTTTTTCTGGCCCGGCCGTGCGTCACCCTGCGGGGGGAGACCGAATGGACCGAGACCGTCTCGGCCGGATGGAACCGGGTCGCCGGAGGGGAGCGGGGGGCCATCCGCGTCGCGGCCTTGTCCGGGGGCTGGCCCCAGGGCGCCCCGCCCACGGTGTTTGGCGACGGGCGCGCTGCCGAGCGCATCGTGGAGGAGATGGTGGCTGCCCTGGCCTGAAATCGGCCCGGTCGGGTGCGCCTCGGGCCAACGCCCCGCAGCCACCCGCGCGTCACCCAGGTTCGGCGTCAGGACAGGCCCTGGTAGAAGTCGTCCAGCCTCCGCACGGTTTTTTCGTCGCTCCAGCGCTCCAGCATGAAGCGCCGGCCGGCCTCCCCGGCCGAGCGGCGCAGGGCCGGGTCGTACGCCAGGTCGCGCAGAATCCCTTCCAGTTCCTCGGCAGTGCGGGCCACGAGCCAGGGGAGTTCGTCGGTCCCCGCGAACTCCCGGATGTGCCTGATGCACCAATCGTCCAGGCCGGCCAGCGTGGCCAGGCCCAGGGACAGGGCCTCCAGGCTGCTCATGCCGTAGTAGCCCTGCAGGTGGTCGAAGCAGGCGTGGGCCGCTGCCTTGCGGCGCAGGCACTCGGCGTGCGGCGCGTCGTCGATGAGGTCCAGGGCCGCTGCCCCGTCCAGGCGACGCACGATGTCCAAAAGCTCGTCGGTGTTCTTGAGGTCGCGGCGGGTGGGGGAATGGGCCAGGCGCAGGGGGCCTTCCCAGTCCGCAGCCGTGCGCTGGGCCGGGGTGTAGCGCGGCTCGTTCACCATCACCAGGTTGGGCTGCCAGCGCGCGGCCGGGAGCTTCTTGAGCAGGTCCGGGGTGGACACCAGCAGGTTGCGCCGGCCCAGGCGGCGGTACTTCTCCTGGTATTTCTCCGGGTTGCCCCGGAAGTCCGGGTGCCCGTGGTGGTGGTGCACCAGGGCCTTGCCCGCCAGGAAGTCCGCGGGCGTGAACGGCCCCAGCTTCAGGTGCTCGTCCGCGGTCATGTGGAAATGGAACACGTCGCTGGTCCGCAGCAGGCCCTCCAGCTCGTCTCGGCCCGCGGCGTCCAGGTCCGGCACGTGCAGGTCCTTTTCCCAGGCGTGGACGTAGCGGGTCTCCAGGGTGACCACCCGGCATTCGTGCCCGGTGTGCGCGGCCAGGGCGCGCCTGAAGAGGCCCAAGGTTCCGGCCGGGTCGTTGACCGCGATCATGAGGATGCGCATGGGCGTGCCGTTCCCGGAAAAGCGGTTGCAATGCCTTAGCCGGCGGCCTGCTGGTCCGCCTCGGGGGCGTATACCCGGGCGCGGCGCAGAAAGCCAGTGACCAGCAGCGCGGCCTGGGCCGCCAGCCGGGCCGCCCGGGTGGGGGCGAAGACCATCCGGGCCGAGATGCGGGCGTGGGCCGTGTCCAGCCCGGGACCCGAGCCCAGGAGCACGGTCGCGTGCAGGTCCGGGGTGATGGGCCGCACCACCTCGCCGCTGTCCGGCTCCAGGGCTGCGGACAGCTCCAGGAGCACGTCCTGGGCCAGTTCGTCGGCCAGGCCGGGTTCGGCCAGGGGGGCCACCGCGGCCTCGCGGGCCGCGGCCCGTCCGGCCCGGGCTCCGAAGACCTGGGTGGCCAGCACCATGGCCCCGCCCAGGCGGTTGGCCCCGTGCATGCCGCCGGCGCACTCGCCCGCAGCGTAGAGCCCGTCCAGGGTGGTCTTGCCCGAGGCGTCGATCCGGGCGCCGCCGTTGCCGGCATGGGCCATGGCCGCCACCGGGAATTCGCCGCGCTCGGGATCGCTGATGCGGGTCGTGCCGTCCGGGCGGGTGTGGGCCAGGACGAAACGGTCCAGGGCCGCGTCCGGCAGGCCGTGCCCCATGGGGCAGTGGGTGGCTCGCTCCGCGGCCAGGGCCCGCAGGTCCGCAGGCAGGTCCTGGGGGAAGCCGTCCTCGTCGAGCACGGCCACGCCGTCCCGGGCCAGGTCCTCGGCCGGCCAGAAGGCTCGCTCCGGGTGGCGCGACCAGAGGAACTGGAAATAGCCTTCGTTGACCAGTTCGGCCCCGGTCCGGGCGAGCAGGGCGTGGGCCGTGCCCGGATTCCCCGCGCCGGTGACCTGGCGGGCGAAGAGCGCGGCCGGGCCGCCCAGGGCGGCCACGATCGCGCGGGCGCGGACCGCCACCAGGCCCTCGGGCGTGCGGAGCATGGCCCCGGCCGCCCGGGCCGGGCTCGCCAGATTGTCCACCAGGATGTCCAGCACCTCGGTTCCGGTCCAGAACTCCACGCCCAGGGCCTCGCACCGGGAGCGGAACCGGGCGTAGGCCCCGGCCAGGTCGGTGAACACCAGGGCCAGCCGGGTGCGGTGGGAAAAGCAGGAGGGGAAGCGGGCCGGCTGTCCGTCCGCATCGGCGCGGAAGGCCAGGCCCAGGTCGCGCAGCTCCGCGAAGCGGGCCGCCGCATCCTGGGCCAGGACCGCCACCAGGGCCGGGTCGGCGAAGCCCGGAGCGGCCAGGCGCAGCACCTGGGCCGTGAAGTCCTCCCGCTCCCGGTCGGTCGCGGGCACGTGGATGCCGAGCATGGCGTTGGCGTTGGCGAAGGAGGAGCCCGCAGGGCCGCGCCCCAGGCAGGCCACCGCCACCCGGGCCCGGGGGTCCGCCTGCCGGGCGGCCCAGGCCGCGCGCAGGCCGGCCAGCCCGGCCCCCAACACCAGCACGTCCACATCGCGTCGCGTGAATTCGTCCACTGCCCACCTCGGCCGCGCGGCGCGCGGCTAGGGATGTTTCCGGGGCGGGCAGCAAGAACGGGGCCAGAAAAAAAAACTAAGAATAATCCAGTGTTATTTGA
Organism: Desulfovibrionaceae bacterium UBA6814; assembly: GCA_002452635.1. Classification (GTDB taxonomy): domain Bacteria; phylum Desulfobacterota; class Desulfovibrionia; order Desulfovibrionales; family Desulfovibrionaceae; genus UBA6814. Next base: position 20,727 of record DKEU01000141.1, read on the forward strand.
TATATGGGAAGGGGGAGTCAGGATTCCGACAGCGGGGTGGAAAGAAGAAGGGCGGTTCACGAACCGCCCCTACAAAAAACGCAACTGGTTGGAACTGATTATTTTCTTGGGTAGGGGCGGATCGCGATCCGCCCTTCTTCCGCAGCGGCGCCTAGTTCGGGCAGGCCATCTTCTTCTGGGCGAAGGTGAGCATCTTCTGGGCGTGGTCGAAGTCGGGCTTGAGCCGCAGGGCCAGTTCCGCCACCTTGGCGGCCTTTCGCCACTGCTTCCAGTCGATGTACATGCGGCCCATGTTGAAGAAGAGGTTGGGGTCGTCCTTGGCGAACTCCAGGGCCTTGCGGTAGTACTGCTCCGCCTCGTCGAAGCGGTTCATCTTGCGCAGGGCCATGGCGATGCGGTTCATGAGGTGCACGGATTCGGGGAAGTCGGCCAGGGCCTGGGCCAGGTACTCCAGGGCGGTCTCGTAGCGCTCCGCGGCCAGGAAGAGGTCGGCGATCTCGGCCTTGAGGTCCGTGTCCCCGCCGAACTGCAAGAGGGCCTTGTCGAAGACCAGCTTGGCGTCCTTGAACTTGCCCGAGCCGATGAGCTCCCGGCCCCGGGCCAGGGCGTCGGCCTTGGCCTTCTCGTTGGCGGCCAGCAGGGCCTGGGCCTCTTCCACGGCCGAGCCCTGGAGGTCCTGGAGCACCGTCTTCAGGGTGTTCAGGAGCTCCTTTTCCTCGCCCTTCTTGTACTCCAGGAGCACCGGGCAGAGCTTGCGGAATTCCGCGTCCTTGTTGAGCACGAACAGGGTCTGCTCCAGGTTGCGGGCGAACTCCTCCTGCTCGTGCTTGATGAGCGGGGTGCGCAGGATGATGGCCAGGGCGTCGTGCAGGGAGATGACGGCCTGGTGCAGCTTTCCCTTCTTGAGCTGGCCGGTGATTCCCGCAATCTTGGAGCGGGCCTTGATGAGTTCCGCGGACATCCTTCCCCCCCCTTTCCCCCTTTCTGAATCACCGTATCAAGAAGTCCGAGAAAATGTCTAGGCGGCCTCCTTGCCTTCCAGGACCCGGCGGAACCGCTTGAAGATGTACCGGCTGTCGTGCGGGCCGGGGCAGGCCTCGGGGTGGTGCTGCACGCAGATGATGGGCTTGGTCGTGTGGGCGAAGCCCTCCAGGGTGCCGTCGTTCAGGTTCACGTGGGTCTGCACCAGGTCGTCCCGGCCGGAGATGTCCACGCAGAACCCGTGGTTCTGGGAGGATATCTCGATCTTGCCGGTGGTGAGGTCCTTGACCGGGTGGTTGCAGCCGTGGTGGCCGAACTTGAGCTTGAAGGTGGGGCAGCCCAGGGCCAGGCCCAGGAGCTGGTGGCCCAGGCAGATGCCGCACATGGGGTAGTGGTCGGTCATGAGCGCCACGTTGCGCACCACCTCGGTGAGCGCCGCGGGGTCGCCCGGGCCGTTGCCCAGGAAGATGGCGTCCGGGGCCACGGCCTGCACCTGCTCGAAGGTGAAGTCCTGGGGCACGGCCAGGACGTCCATGCCCTCGGCCTCCAGGAGGCGCAGGATGTTCCACTTCATGCCGAAGTCGTAGGCCACCACCCGCGGGCCGGGGCCGGGCCAGTCGTAGGAGCCGTCGGCGTTGAGCGTGACCGGCTCGGGCCGGTTGCCCTTCCACACGTAGGGGGTCTTGGCCGTGACCAGGTGGGCCAGGCCCTGGCCCTCCATGGTGGGCAGGTTGCGGGCCTTTTCCACCAGGTCGCTTTCGCTGCCCTCGGTGGACATGACGCCGCGCATGGCGCCGTGCAGGCGCAGGTGCCGGGTCAGGGCCCGGGTGTCCACGCCCTCCAGGCCCATGACCCCGTGCCGCTTGAGGTAGTCGGGCAGGGATTCCTTGGCCCGCCAGTTGGAGGGCGTCTTGCAGCACTCCTTGACGATGAAGGCCTCCACCCACACCCGGCTGGACTCCACGTCGTCCAGGTTGACCCCGTAGTTGCCGATGAGCGGGTAGGTCATGCACACCATCTGGCCGGCGTAGGAGGGGTCGGTCAGCACCTCCTGGTAGCCGCTCATGCCGGTGTTGAAGATGGCCTCGCCCCCGGCCGTGCCGTGGCCGGTGAAGGAGGTTCCGGGGAATATGCTGCCGTCTTCCAGCGCCAGTATGGCTTTCATCGGGGCGTCTCCGTCATGCGGGCGATGATGGTGTCCAGGTCCTCGGGCCGGTCCACCCCCAGGGTCTCGTGCTCCGTGGGGACCACGTAGATGGGGATGTCGTTCTCCAGGAGCCGCAACTGCTCCAGTTTCTCCCGGCGCTCCAGCTCGCTCTGGCCCAGGGCCACGAAGCGGCGCAGCGCCGGCATGCGGAAGGCGTAGAGGCCCACGTGGCCCCAGCAGTCGCCGCCCGCGGCGTCCCGGTCGTGCGGGATCACGCTGCGGGAGAAGTATAAGGCGTTTCCCGAGCGCGTAAAGACCACCTTCACGCGGTCGGGCCGCTGCGCTTGTGCGGCGGATATCTTGGCCGCCAGGGTGGTCACCTGCACCGCCGGGTCGGCAAAGGGCTCCAGGAGCTGGGTGAGCATCCGCGGGTCGAGCAGGGGCTCGTCGCCCTGGATGTTCACCACCACCGCGTCCTCGGGCAGGGACAGCCGCTGCGCGGCCTCCAGCACCCGGTCCGTGCCGCTGGCGTGGTCCGCCCGGGTCATGACCACCGGCACGTTGTAGCGCAGGGCCGCGTCGTGGATGCGCCGGTCGTCGGTGGCCAGCACCACCTTGCCCAGGAGCGCGCAGCCCATGGCCCGCTGGTGCACGTGCCAGAACATGGGCCGGCCCTGGATGTCCGCCAGGGGCTTGCCCGGAAACCGCGTGGAGGCGTAGCGCGCCGGGATGATGCCGAAGCAGGGCGGAAGCTGGGGCATTACAGGTAGCGCCTCACCATCTTGACGGCTGCGTCCGTGCCTCCGCGGTGGGGGTCCACGCAGGCCGCGAAACGCCTCTGCACCGCGTCCCGCGGCTTGGGCTTGGCCAGGAGCCGGAGCATGGCCGCGGCCAGGCCGTCGGCGTCCGCCACCTCCACCACCAGCCCCTGGTCCACCACCTCGCGTCCCACCCAGGCGAAGTTCTTCCAGTGCGGGCCGATGACCGGGGTCAGGCCGCAGGCCAGCGCCTCCAGGAAGTTCTGGCCGCCCAGGGGGGCCAGGCTGCCGCCCACGAAGGCGGCCCGGGCGTGGGCAAAGGCCGCGGCCAGCTCGCCGAAGGTGTCCCAGAGGATGACCGCGTCCGGGGCCGGGGGGCCGGAGAGGCTGGAGCGCAGCACGGGTTCGAGGCCCGCCGCATACAGGGCTTTGCGCCAAAAGTCCAGCCGCTCCATGTGCCGCGGGGCCACGGCCAGGGGGGTCTTGGGCCGGGCCGCGCGCACCTGGCGCAGGGCCGCGAGCACCGCCTGCTCCTCTTCCTGGCGCACGGACCCGAACAGGGCCAGGGCCGGCCGGTCGCCCAGCACGGCGGCCAGGGGCAGGGGCGCGTCCTTCTCCTCCGGCCGGACGCCGGCTTGGGGCAGGAGGTCGAACTTGATGTTCTCCATGCGGCCCACCCGTTCCCGGCCGAAGAGCAGGGCGTAGCGTCGCCTCGCCTCCTCGGACACGGCCAGCACCCGCTCCGGCCCGATGCGGGAGAGGATGCCCCGGGCCAGCAGGTAGCCGGCCAGGCTGCGGGTGGTCAGGCGGCCGTTGGCCACCACCGCGGGCACGCCGAACTCCCGGCAGGCGGCCAGCATGCCGGGCCACAGCTCGGTCTCCAGGAGCACCACCACCTTGGGGCTCACCGTGTCCAGCACCCGGCGCATGAGCGAGGGCAGGTCGAAGGGCAGGTAGGCCAGGGTCACCACCGCCTCGGGGTCCTGGTCCAGGCATGCGGCGCGGGCCTTGTCCAGGGCGTCCATCCCCTGCTTGGTGCAGGTGGTGGCGAAGACGGTCAGGGGCTTGCCCGCCGCCTTGCCGGCCCGGGCCAGGGCGGGCAGGAGCTCCCGGGCCAGGTTGGCCTCCCCGGCCGAGGCGGCCTGGAGCCACACGTCGCGGAACCCGTCGGGCGGGTCCATGAAGAGCCGCTCCCGGAAGCCCCGGCGCAGCCGCTGGTTCAGGTACAGGAAGGGCAGGGCCGCGTACCACAGGCCCTCGTACATCCAGAGCAGGACGCAGAGGAGATGCCCATTCACCGGGCGCCCCGTTTGCCGCCGCGCTTGTCTCCCCGCTCCGCAAGGCCCAGTTCGATGAGCCGGGCGAGCAGGGCCGGGAAGTCCAGGCCCACGGCGGCCGCGGACTGGGGGAGCAGGCTGGTGGCGGTCATGCCCGGCAGGGTGTTCATCTCCAGCAGGAAGGGCGCGCCGTCGCGCACCATGAAGTCGCCCCGGCTGTAGCCCGACAGGCCCAGGCCCTGGTGCGCGGCCAGGGTGATGTCCTGGATGCGGCGGGCGAGCCCCGGATCGATGGGCGCGGGGCAGATCTCCTCGGCCTGCTTGGGCTCGTACTTGCTGCGGTAGTCGAAGTACCCGGTGCCGGTCAGGGGCCGGATGAGGATGAGGGGCAGGGGCTCCGCGCCCAGGATGGAGCAGGTGACCTCCATGCCCGGCACGCACTCCTCCAGGAGCACGCCCTCGCCCACCGAGAAGATGCCGTCCATGGCCGGGGCCAGGTCGCGGAGATCGTTCACCCGGTGCATCCCTAAGCTGGAGCCGCCCAGGTTGGGCTTCACGAACACCGGCAGGGAGATGGCGGGCTTCCAGCCCGGGGCCGGCCGGGTGGGCGCGTACTCCCAGGTCGGGGTGGGCAGGCCCAGGTGGCGGAAGACCTCCTTGGCCGCGGCCTTGTCCAGGGCCAGGAAGGAGCCGGCCGGGCCCGAGCCCTGGTAGGGGCAGCCCACCGCGTCCAGCATGGCCTGGATCAGGCCGTCCTCGCCGGGCCGGCCGTGCAGGTTCAGGAAGGCGAAATCGTGCTCCCGGGCTGCGGGGATGATGCGGGACAGGCCCCGTTCCGGGTCCAGCAGGGTGACGGCGTGGCCCAGGCTCTCCAGGGCGGCCCGGATGCCGCGCGCGCCCGAAAGGGACACGTCGCGCTCAGGAGACCAGCCGCCGGCTATCAAAAGAATGCGCATGGAGTTTCACTCCCAGGAGTTCGGAAAGGCAGTGTTCAACGGCCTGGGCCTGCTCCAGGGACATGCGGATGCGGTCCCGGCGATGGGGCGTGGTGCCGTAGCGCTCGAACAGGTCGGTGAAGCGGGCGCCCAGGGAGACGTAGTCGGTGTGCTGCACCCGCTTGTCCGCGTAGAGCACGGCCAGGGGCAGGAAATGGCGCATGGGGTCCACGTTCCAGGGCCACCAGACGTGGAAGAGCACCCCGTGGGCCAGGATCGGGTCGTTGGTCAGGGCCAGGGTCCAGGCCGCCCCGAGCTGGGCGTGGCTGCCCCCGTGCAGGATGCAGTAGCCCTTGGCCAGGTCGTGCAGGAGCGCCGCGGCCCGCACCCCGGCCACCAGGTGCGGTCCCTGGACCTCGGGAAAGAGCCCGGCGGTCACGGCCCGCTTGGCCAGGAAAGTCGCGGCGTCAGCCACCCGGGCGCTGTGCTCCCGGATGTGGTGGGGCAGGTCGCACCGCTCCCACAGCCTGGCGCAGGCCGCGTCGTCCAGGGACGGGCCCGAAGGCAGGGGAGAACTGTCCAGGGCGGGCAGCCGAGGCGAGATGCTGGTGTCCGGGGCCGGGGTCTCGGCCGCTTCCCCGGGCCGGCTCAGGATTTCGTCGCGTGCAGTGGCGGGCATGGGTGTTCCGGTTCTCGTGTGGCATAGGGAGATAGCAACTGCGGCCGGAAAAGGAAAGGCCGGCTTGTGCGCCGGGGCCATCGGTGCTACGAGGTTCTCCGGCCTTTGGCCGATACCCCTGCGCCATCAAGGAGTTCCCGTGAGCCAGTCCGCGAGCGTCCCCTCGAGCATCCTGGATTCCTTCAAGGACCCGGCCTTGTGCCGGGCGGTTCTGGAACAGCTCAAGGCCGAGCTGGACAGCCCCCTGCGCTTCATGGAGGTCTGCGGCACCCACACCGTGGCCATCTTCCGCAGCGGCATCCATTCCCTCTTGCCCGGCGAGGTGGTGCACATCTCCGGCCCGGGCTGCCCGGTGTGCGTGACCCACGACGCCGAGGTGGCCCTGTTCCTGGAGCTGGCCGCCAAGCCCGGCGTGGTGGTGGCCACTTTCGGCGACCTCATGCGGGTGCCCGGCCCCCAGGGCGGCAGCCTCAAGTCGGCCCAGGCCGAGGGCGGCCGGGTGCAGATCGTGTACTCGCCCATGGACGCGCTCAAGCTGGCCAAGGACCACCCCGGGGACACGGTGGTGTTTTTGGGCGTGGGCTTCGAGACCACCGCGCCCACGGTGGCGGCCACGGTGAAGATGGCCAGGGCCGCGGGGGTCGCGAACTTCAAGGTCCTGTCCTTCCACAAGCTGGTGCCCCCGGCCCTGCGCGCGCTCCTGGCCGACCCGGACACCGCCCTGGACGCCCTGATCCTGCCCGGCCACGTGTCGGCCATCATCGGCATGGACGCCTACCGCTTCATTGCCGAGGAGTTCAAGACCCCGGCCGCCATCACCGGGTTCGAGCCCCTGGACATCCTGCAGTCCCTGCTGGAGGTGGCCAAGCAGAAGCGGGAGGGCCGGGCCGAGATCGCCAACCTCTACACCCGGGTGGTGCCCCCCCAGGGCAACCCCAAGGCCCGGGCCATCCTGGACGAGGTGTTCCGGCCCGCGGACGCCCTGTGGCGCGGCATCGGGACCATCCCCGGCTCGGGGCTGGCCTTCACCGATGCCTATGCCGACTACGACGCCATGGCCTGCCTGGGCCTGGCGCTCAAGGACGTGAAGCCCCTGCCCGGCTGCCGCTGCGGCGAGGTGCTCAAGGGCAAGATGAAGCCCAACGACTGCCCCCTGTTCGCCAAGGCCTGCACCCCGGCGTCGCCCGTGGGTCCCTGCATGGTGTCCAGCGAGGGGAGCTGCGCGGCGTACTTCAAATTCCAACTGGAGCTATAATGAGCGGCAAGAAGCTTCTCCTGGACGCGGGCAGCGGCGGCCGCGCCTCGCACCGGCTGGTGCGCGACCTGTTCGTGCGCCATCTCAACAGCGAACCCCTGGCCCGGCTGGACGACGCGGCCTTCCTGGCCGTGGACGGCCCCCTGGCCATGTCCACCGACACCTTCACCGTGGACCCGGTGGTGTTCCCGGGCGGGAACATCGGGTCCCTGGCCGTGCACGGCACGGTGAACGACGTGGCCATGCTGGGGGCCAAGCCCCTGTACCTCACCTGCGCCTTCGTGCTGGAGGAGGGCCTGGACCTGGACCTGCTGGAGCTCATCGTGAAGAGCATGGGCGAGGCCGCAGCCGCAGCGGGCGTGCAGGTGGTGGCCGGCGACACCAAGGTGGTGCCCAAGGGCGCTGCGGACAAGGTGTTCATCACCACCACCGGGGTGGGCAAGGTCATGGCCGACCCCTATCCCAGCGGCCACAACGCCAGGCCGGGCGACGCGGTGCTCATCTCCGGCACCATGGGCGACCACGGGCTCACCATTCTGGCCCAGCGCGAGGGCCTGACCTTCGAGACCCCGGTGGCCAGCGACAGCGCGAGCCTGAACCATCTGGTGGAGAAGCTGCTCACCCAGGTGGGCGACATCCACGTGCTGCGCGACCCCACCCGGGGCGGCCTGGCCACCACCCTGAACGAGATCGCCGAGCAGTCGGGCGTGGGCATCTTCCTCAAGGAGGACCGCATCCCCGTGACCCCGGCCGTGGCCTCGGGCTGCTCCTTCCTGGGCCTGGACCCGCTCTACCTGGCCAACGAGGGCAAGCTCATCTGCATCCTGCCCCAGGACAAGGCCAAGCAGGCCATCGCGGTCATGCAGGCCGACCCCCTGGGCGCGGGCGCGGTGCAGATCGGCCACGTGACCGAGGAGAACCCGGCCAAGGTCATCCTCACCACCGCCCTGGGCGGCAAGCGCCTGCTGGGCATGCTGGAAGGGGAGCAGTTGCCGCGCATCTGTTGACGCGTCGTATGGGCCGGGACCGCGTTTTCCACCCGTTGCCAGGGATGGTCGCCCCATGGAGAAAGTGATTCACGGCCTGCATGCGGTAGCTGAGTTTCTCAAGTATTCCGAGCAATTCAAGAACATCCCCGGGTTCCTGTTCCCGGCCGAGGGCTACGCCCTGCTGCTGCTCGCCCGGCACGGGCCCGGCCAGGGCGAGGTGGTGGAGATCGGGAGCTTCATGGGCCTCTCCACCTGCTGGCTGGCCACCGGCCTGGCCTCGGCCGGGCGGGGCAAGGTGACGGCCATCGACACCTTCCAGGGATCGCCGGAGCACCAGGCCGACCCGCACCTCAAGAAGGTCCTGGCCGAGGGCAAGCTCTTCGACGCCTTCTCGGTGGTCCTCGAACAGCAGGGTTTGGCCGGCCAGGTGCAGCCCCTGGTCGGGAACTCGCACGACCTGGCCGCAACCTGGAACCGCCCCATCCGCCTCCTGTTCATCGACGGTGACCACTCCTACGAGGGCGTGCGCCGGGATTTCGTGGACTGGGAGCGGTTCGTGGCGCCCGGCGGCGTGGTGTGCTTCCACGATGTGGGCGGCTGGGACGGGGTGACCAAGTTCTACACCGAAAAGATGCAGAAACACCCCGGCTACCGCGAAGCCGTGGGCGTCAACAGCCTGCGTTCGTTCATCAAGTTGGGGTAGGGGCGCGCAGCCCCGACCACCGCGGCGCTAGGCCGAATGCCAGGCCCAGGCCGTTCTAATCGTCTCCTTCAGATCTGCGAACTCGGGCATCCAGCCGAGCTCCTTTTTCGCCTTGGCGCTGGACGCCACCAGCACCGGCGGGTCGCCGGGCCTTCTCGGGCCTATCTCGTAGGGGACCTTCAGCCCCGTGACCTCCTCGATGGCCGCGATGACCTCAAGCACCGAGAAGCCGGTCTCGCTGCCCAGGTTGAACACGTGCGCGCCGGGGTGGCCGGCCAGGTAGTCCAGGCCCAGCAGGTGGGCGCGGGACAGGTCGTTCACGTGCACGTAGTCGCGCACGCAGGTGCCGTCCGGGGTGGCGTAGTCGTTGCCGTAGACCGTGACCTTCGCATCCCCGGCTTGCAGGGCCCCCAGCACCACCGGGATGAGGTGGGTCTCGGGGTCGTGGGCCTCGCCGATGCCGCCCCCGGGGTCCGCGCCCGCGGCGTTGAAGTAGCGGAAGGCGATGGAGCTGAGCTGGCCCGCGCCGGCCAGGTCGGCCAGGGCCTGCTCCACGGCCAGCTTGGTCTTGCCGTAGGGGGTGATGGGCCGGGTGGGGTGGGCCTCGTCCATGGGCGTGTACTCGGGCGCGCCGAACACCGCGGCCGTGGACGAGAAGATGAATTTGTCCACCCCGTGCTCCAGCATGGCGTGCAGCAGGTTGAGCGTGCCGGCCACGTTGTTGCGCCAGTAGAGCAGGGGCTTGGTCACGCTTTCGGGCACGATGGACAGGGCCGAGAAGTGCATGACCGCGTCGAAGGAGTGCTCCGCGAACAGCCGGTTCACCGAACTGCGCTCCAGAAGGTCGCCGCGCACCATGAGCCCGTCGGGCACGGCCCATTCGTGGCCGGTGTTCAGGTTGTCGAACACCGTGACCTCGTGGCCCGAGGTCAGGAGCATCCGCACCATGTGCGACCCGATGTATCCCGCGCCGCCCACCACCAGAACCCGCATCACGGCTTTCCCCCTGCGGACCGGTACGTGGCGGCGATGGGCATGCGCCAGCCCGTGCCGAAGGCCCGGTCCGTGATCTTGAGCCCCGGCGGGGCCTGTTTGCGCTTGAACTCCGCTCCCTTGACCAGGCTCGCCACCCGCTGCACCACGGCCGGGTCGAACCCGGCCGCAGCCACGGCCTCGGGCCCCTCCATGCGGAGCAGCCGCTCCAGGATGGGGTCGAGCACCTCGTAGGGCGGCAGGCTGTCCTGGTCCTTCTGGCCCGGCCGCAGCTCCGCGGACGGGGCCTTGTCCAGCACCGCCTGCGGGATCACCTCGCCGCGCCCGGCGTTCAGCCAGCGGCAGATGCGGTACACCAGGGTCTTGGGCACGTCGGCGATGACCGCCAGGCCGCCGGACATGTCGCCGTAGATGGTGCAGTAGCCCACGGCCAGCTCGCTCTTGTTGCCCGTGGTGAGCAGCATGGCCCCCTGCTTGTTGGACATGGCCATCAGCAGGTTGCCCCGGATGCGCGACTGGATGTTCTCCTCGGTCACGTCCCGGGCGCGGCCGGCGAAGGATTCGGCCAGGGCCGCGTCGAAGGCGGCCATGAGCGGCGCGATGGGGATGGTGCGGGTGGCCATGCCCAGGTTGGCGGCCAGGGCCCGGGCGTCGTCCAGGCTGCCCTGGGACGAGTAGGGCGAGGGCATGAGCACCCCGAGCACGTTGTCCGGCCCCAGGGCCTCGCAGGCCACCGCCGCCACCAGGGAGGAGTCCACCCCTCCGGACAGGCCCAGGAGCGCCGAGCGGAACCCGCACTTGCGCGCATAGTCCCGGGCGCCCAGGACCAGGGCGCTCCAGGCCTCGGCCTCGGGGGTGAAGTCGTCGGACTCCAGGCGGTTCTCGGCCATGCGGGCCTCGTCCAGGTCCGCCACCAGCACGTCCTCGGCAAAGGCCCGGGCTCGGGCCAGGAGCGAGCCGTCCGGGCCGAAGACCATGCTGCGGCCCGCGAACACCAGGTCGTCGTTGCCGCCCACCTGGTTGCAGTAGGCCACCGGGATGCCCAGGTGTGCCGCGATGTGGGCGAGCATCTTCTGGCGCACCGCCTGCTTGCCGATGGTGAACGGCGAGGAGGAGATGTTCACCAGCAGGTCGGCCCGCTCCCGGGCGATGCGGGCCAGGGGGTCGGCGTGGTGGCGGGGCCGGTCCCAGAAGGTGGAGTCGTTCCAGATGTCCTCGCAGATGGTGACCGCCACGGAGCGGCCCGCGCAGTCGAACAGGCCCGGGCCGTCGCCGGGCTCAAAATAGCGGTCCTCGTCGAACACGTCGTAGGTGGGCAGCAGGGTCTTGCGGAAGCACGCCTCCACCCGGCCGTCGCGCAACAGCGCCGCGCAGTTGAAGAGCGGCCGGCCCGAGCCGTCGTCGTTGGCCACGGCCACGCCCGCCAGCAGGGGGGGCAGGTCCCGGGCGTCGGCGGCCAGGCGGGCCAGGGCCGCGCCGGCCGCGGCCACGAATTCGCTGTTGAGCAGGAGGTCCCGGGGCGGATAGCCCAGGAGCGCCAGCTCCGGGGCCAGGCAGAGGTCCGCGCCGCGGGCCGCGGCCGCGCGGGCGGCGTCCAGGATGCGGGTCGCGTTGCCCGCCAGGTCGCCCACCGTGGGATTGACCTGGAGCAGTCCGATCTTCATGGGGCCAGACCCGGAAAGAGCGGCGGCGCGGGCAAGCAGGGCTCGGCGCGAAGCAGCCTGCTACGCCTTGGCCATCCGCTGCTGGATGAGTTCCTTGGCCCGGATGGCCAACTGGGAAACCTCGGGCTTGGAGATCTGGTCGTCGGCGCCCACGGCCTCGCCCTTGTGCCGCAGCTTGTCGGTGATGAGCGAGGAGAAGAGCATCACCGGCAGCCCGTGGAGCATGGGGTCATCCTTGACCCGCTTGGTCAGGTTGTGCCCGTCCATGGCCGGCATCTCGATGTCCGAGACCAGCACCTGCACGAAGTCGGTGATGGGCCGCTTCTCGGCCTCGGCCTTGACCTTGAAGCTCTGCAGCCGCTCCCAGGCCTCGCGGCCGTTGTGCACCGCCTCCACCAGGAAGCCGGCCTTCTGCAGCAGGTCCTTGAGCATCTCCCGCACCAGGGCCGAGTCGTCGGCCACCAGGGCCTTGTAGGCCACGTCGGACTTCCATTTCAGGGTGTCGTCCAGGCGCAGGCCCAGGGCGGGGTTCAGGTCCGCGATGATCTTCTCCAGGTCCAGAATGAAGACGATGCGGCCCTCCAGCTTGACCACCCCGGTGATGGAGTTGTTGGACAGGGTGGACACNNTAGGTGTTGGGCGGCTCCACCTCCTCCCAGGAGATGCGGTGGATGCGGGTCACGCCCGAGACCAGGAAGGAGGAGGTCACCCGGTTGAACTCGGTGACGATGACCTTGGGCGGCTCCTTTTCCACCCGCTCCTTGGAGAGCCAGTTGGCCAGGTCGATGAGCGGGATGATGTGGGAGCGCTGGTTGAAGGCCCCGAGCACCGCGGGGTGGGTGGTCTCGGGCATCTCCGTGATCTTGGGCATGCGGATGATCTCCAGGACCTTGGCCACGTTCACGCCGTAGTAGCCCTTGTAGGACGCTCCTTCGGGGCCGGCCTCCTCCAGGTAGAACTCGACGATTTCGAGTTCGTTGGTGCCGGCTTCGAGCAGGATGTTGGTCTGGGCCATGGAGCCTCCTGAATGGAGAATCGCGTCCGGCCGGGCCTAGAGGGAGGCCAGGACGTCGTGAATCTCCTGGATAATCTTATCGGGCGTGGACGCACCGGCTGTCAAGCCGATTTTCCGGCATCCCGTGAAATCCGCGGGGTTGAGCTGGGAGGCGGTCTCCACGTGCACGCAGGGCGTGCCCTGGGCCTCCACCACCTGCGCCAGGCGGCGGGTGTTGCCGCTCTCGAACCCGCCGGCCACCACCATCTTGTCCACCTGGCGCGCAATGGCGATGGCCTCCTGCTGCCGCACCCGGGTGGCGTCGCAGATGGTCTCCAGCACCGGCACGTCCGCGCCGAGCCTCTCGCGCAGGTAGTCCCGGACCTGTTCGAACACCGTCCGGTCCTGGGTGGTCTGGGCGGCCAGGACGTAGTCCTTGTCCGGGACCAGCTGCGGCACGAGCTCCTCCAGGGTCTGGAACACCACCGCGTCGGGCGAGGCGTAGGAGAGCAGCCCGCGCACCTCGGGGTGGTGGGCCTCGCCGAGCAGGAGCAGGGAGCGGCCCCGCTCGGTCTCCCGGGAGATGAGCTTCTGGGCGGTGCTCACCTTGGGGCAGGTGGCGTCGATGACCGTGACCCCGCGGGTGCGCAGCACGGCCTCGGCCCGGCGGGTGATGCCGTGGGCGCGGATGACCACCGTGGATCCGGGCCGGGCGTCTTCGGGCCGCTCCAGGCAGGAGACGCCCCGGGCCGCGAATTCGGCCAGCACCTGCGGGTTGTGGATGATGGGCCCCAGGGTGTGGATGCGATCGCTGGCTTCGGCCTCGTCCAGCACGGTTTCCAGCTTTTCCAGGGCCAGGCCCACGCCCATGCAGAATCCGGCCGACTGGGCCACCACCACGTCCATGTCAGTCCCCATCCGGCTGCGCGGCCGGCGAAAGATGTTCGTTCACAAGGCGTTCCAAGTGTTCCCAGGTCATACATGAGGCCAGTTCCTTGCGCAACGTGCGGGCCCCGGGGTGTCCCTTGACGTAGCGGGGCACGATGGTGCGCATCTTGAGCAGGGCCTCCCGGCCGGGCAGGTGCTCCCGGGCCAGGGCCGCGTGGCGCCTGACCAGGCCTGCCAGGTCCGGCCTGGGCCGGGGCGGCCGGCCGGCGACCAGGTCGGCCAGGCGGCCGAAGGCCGAGGGGTCGGTGAGCGCGCCCCGGGCGAACATGACCCCGTCCACGCCGGTTTCGGCCAGGCAGGCGGCGGCGTCCTCGGCGGTGAACAGGTCGCCGCTGGCCAGCACCGGCAGCCGGGTGGCGGCCTTGAGCCGGGCCAGCCCGGAGCGGTCCGCCCGGCCCGAGAAGCCCTGGGCCGCGGTGCGCGGGTGCAGGGTGAGCCAGCCCACGCCCGCGGACTCCAGGCGGGGGGCCAGGTCCAGCACGGTCGCGGGCCCGGCGTGCCAGGACAGGCGGGTCTTGCCCCCCCCCCGCCCCTCGCCGGCCAGGCGGGCCATGGCCTCGGCCAGCCGGACCAGGGTGTCCGGGGCCAGGAGCAGGGCCGCGCCCGACCCGGTCTTGACCACCTTCTTCACCGGGCACCCGGCGTTCAGGTCGAACCAGGTGAAGCCCCGGTCCAGGAGCATGCGCATGGCCTCTTCCAGGAAGGAGGTCTCGGAGCCGAAGAGCTGCACCACCAGAGGGGAATCATCGGGCGTGGTGGCCAGCAGGGGCTCGGTGCCCGGGCTGCCGTAGACCAGCCCCTTGGCGCTCACCATCTCGGTGCAGGCGCAGGCCGCGCCGTGCTCCCGGCAGAGCAGGCGGAAGGCCAGGTCCGAGAAGCCGGCCAGGGGGGCGAGCCAGGGGTGGCCGGGGCCAAAGGGAAGCGGGGGGGGCAGGGTCATGGCGGAATCCCGGCTCACACCCGGCTGGAGAGGTGCCCGCCTCGTCCGGCCAGGCCCGCGGCCAGGGCGGCCAGCACGCCGCCCTTCCGCTCCGGGGGCAGGGGGTGCAGGCCCAGGATGCTGGTGCGCGATCCGGCCGGGGCCAGGAGCAGGGCGGCCTCGGCAGCCAGCGGGGCCGCTCCCTGTTGCTCCAGGTAGAGTCGGGCCCCGCACTCCGTGCCCTGTCCCGGCCCGTGGAGCAGGATGACCTCGCCTGCCCCCTGGCCAGCGGGGCCGCCGGGCAGGACAAAGGAGAAGTCCGTGCGGTGCAGGTTGCCGGACGGGGGCAGGATCGCCAGTTCGCTCTCCCGGGCCCGGGGCAGGAGCCAGGGCCGGTAGCCGGGCTGTCCCAGGCCCAGGGCGGTCAGGTCCGCGGCCAGGCTGTCCAGGGCCGCCTGGACCTCGTCCCAGGCCGCGGCCAGGCCGGGGTCTTCGGCCACCTGCCCGGCGAATGCCGGTTCCCGTTGGGCCGGGGCCAGTTCACTCAATCCGTCCAGGAGCGGGCCGGCCAGGGCCTCGAATCGGGCGCGGGCGCGGCGGAAGGCGGCCAGGTCCAGGGCCGCGGGCAGGGGCGTGCGGGCCGGGCCCAGCTCGCGCAGCCGGATGCGGCCCTCGGTGCCCTCCACCTCGAAGAGGCGCACCTCGCCGGGCGCGGGGTCCGAGGGGATTTCAGCCAGCAGGGTCAGGCCGGCGAAGTCCACCCAGGAGAGGCCGGGCCTCTCCCGGCGCAGGATCCGGCCGGTGAGCCGGTCGCCGGGCTTGTGGCGGCGGCGGAAGGCTGCGGAGCGTTCGCGCCGGTCCGGGCCCTGGCCCGAACCGCCGCCGGTGCCGGAATTGCCGATGCGCACGTGCAATCCTTTAAATAATGTTGAATTCCTGCAGGCCGTTCAAAAACCGCGAGGGCAAGGCGCAAGAGCCCGTCAAGGCCGAGGCGTATTCGACATACGTGAGGGTTTGACGGGGTCGCAGCAACGCAGCCATCGCGGGAATTTCAACGGCCTGCTAGGAGGTCTCCTCGAGCATGAGCTCGACTTCCTCGATGGAAAGGCCGGTGGAGCTGGCCAGTTCCCGGGGGGTGCGGCCGGCCCGGCGGCCCTCCACCACGATTTCCCGCAACAGGCGCGGGGAGCGCACCGCCTTCTCGGCCTGGTTGAGCAGCTTGCCCAGCTCCTGGGCCCGGGCGGACAGGGCCTGCTCCAGGGCGGCCAGTTCGGTCTGGCGGCGCTCGAAGGTGGACATCAGCTCACGCTCCAGCTCCTCGTTGAAGCGCAGCTTGGCCAGGAGGGTCTGCTGGCGCTCCTGCAAGGCCGAGAGCAGGGCCTCGGAGCGCTTGAGGCGCAGGAAGAAGGCCACCAGCACCGCCAGCAGCAGAACCTCGAACACGCTCACGGCCAGGAGCAGGAACAGGGGGAGGTTCATGGGTCAGACCTTGAGATTCAGGATATTGCCGGCCCAGGGCGAGGCGGAGCGGGTGTCGTCCTCTTCGGGCTCGGGCCCGGACTCGGGCTTTCTGCGGCGGCGGGAGCCGTGGTAGCCGGGGCGCTCGTCGGCCGGCTTGTCGCCGGCGGGATTGAGGTTGTCCTGCTTTTCGACCTTCTGGACCTGTTCGTTGTCCTTCTTTTGGGTTTCGGCCGCGAGCTGATCGTTGAAGGCCGCGGCCATTTCGGGCCGGGCCTTGTCCGCCCCGGCCATCTCCTGCAGGTGCGGGAGCTGGGCCAGGAGGACCGGGAAGTTGATGCTCGTGGACATTACTTCACCAGATACTGCTCGATGAGGATGGACTCCAGTTGGTCGCTGCTCAAGAACTGGTTTATGACCGACAGCAGGTCGAGTTTCAGAGCCTCCGCATTGTTCTTATCGGCCAAAAACGTCAAACTCTTATTCTTCAAGTAGTAGTACACCGCATCCCGCAGGATGGTCATCTTCTGCTTGATCTCGAACTCGAGCTGCTTGTTCGTGGTCACCAGGGTGAAACGGCAGGTCAGGAAGCGGATTTCGCCCTTGGTGTCCTTGAGCTCCACGGTGAAGGGCTCCACCTTCACCAGGATGTCCGCCAGCTCGGGTTCCGCGGCCGGCTCCTGCTCCATGGGCTGCTCCTGGGCGGCCTCGGGGGGCGGGGCAGGCTCTTCGGCCTTCTTGGGTTTAAGTAGCAAGAACAGGACCAAACCGATCACCAGCACCAGGGCGCCGGCGATGCCGGCCAGGATGCGCTTGTCCCTGAGCCAGGCGGGCAACTCCCGCTTGGCCTTGGGCGTGGTCTCCAGGCTGACCGCTGCGGAGGGCGCGGAAGAAGACGGGGCAGCCTCTTCCTCCTCGTCCTCCTCGTCCAGAAAGGGTGCGTCCTCCAGGTCGAGTTCGACCTTCTGGGACGCCTTGGGCAGATTGCCGGCCAGTTCCTCGGTGTCGAGTTCCGCCTTCTTGTCCGCCCCAACGGAGTCCGGCGCGAGGTCGTCGTCCGGGGGTACGATGAGGACCATGGCGGGCGCTAGGGCCGGTCAGACCGGGCCGGGGCCTATCTCTCGAAGATCTTGTCGATCTTGGCGCCCAGGGTTTCCGCGGTGAACGGCTTGACGATGTAGTTGGACACTTTGGCCTGCACGGCCTCGATGATGTTCTCCTGCTGGGCCTCGGCCGTGACCATGAGGAAGGGCAGGGCGCCGAACTCTTCGCTGGAGCGCACCTTGCGCAACAGGTCGATGCCGGCCATCTTGGGCATGTTCCAGTCGGAGATCACGAAGTCGATCTTGTCCCGGTTCAGGATGTCCCAGGCCGTGGTGCCGTCGTCGGCTTCCACGATGTTGTTGAAGCCGAGCTGGCGGAGGATATTCTTGATGATCCGGCGCATGGTCGAGAAATCGTCCACCACCAGCACCCGCATGTTCTTGTCGTAGGCCATGGAACCGTCTCCTTGTTCCTAATCTGCTCAGCGCAGGCCATGGGCGGCCCGGAATTTCTCGCGGAGCTTCTTCAGCGCCTGGGAATGAAGCTGCGAAACCCGGCCTTCGGTGATGCCCATGACCTCGGCGGTTTCGCGCATATTTAGTTCGTCGCTGTAGTAGAGGGATAATACCAGCTTTTCCCTGTGGGTCAATTCGTCTATGAGATCGGCCAGTTTGTCAATGATGTCGTTGAGCGCCGCCGAGCGGTAGGGCTCGTTCTCGTGCAGGGGGGAGGACTCCGGGGAGAAGTACTCCTGCATGGTGTCCAGGTTCAGGCACAACTGGTTCTGCAATGCCCCCAGGCCGGCCTCCACGTCGCGCTCGGACAGGCCGGTGACCTTGGCCAGCTCGGCCTTGGTGGCGGGGCGGCCGGTCTGGTTCTCGATGCGGGTCATGGCCTCCTCGAGTTGGCGCACCCGCTGGCGCAGTCCGCGGGAGAACCAGTCCATGCGCCGGAGTTCGTCGAGCATGGCGCCCTTGATGCGGTTCTCGGCGTAGGTCTCGAACTTGATGCCCAGCTTGGGATTGAACTTGCCCAGGGCCTCCACCAGGCCCAGGGTGCCGGCCGAGAGCAGCTCGTTGAGCTCCACCTGCTGCGGCAGCTTGCCCTTGAGGCGCAGGGCGAGGATCTTGATCTTGGGCGCATAGTGGCGGACGATCGTGTCCTGGGACCGATCGTCGAACTCCCCCCAGGCCAGTTGTCCGGCCTCCAGGAGCTTCCAGGGCTCAATCCTGGAAGAGGAGTTTTTTCCAGAAAAATTTGATGTTTCCATCGAGGGTCGCCGGCGGCTTCAGGGCCGCCACCTTGCCGGCCGCCTGGGTCAGGGCCCTGGCTGCCGGGGAGTCCGGGCTGCGCCGCACAAAGGGCTTCTGTTCGACCACCGCGGCCCGCACCTCCGGGTCCTTGGGGATGAAGCCCAGAAAATCCAGCGAGATTCCCGAGAGAAAGGTGTCCGTGGCCGCGGACAGCCGCTTGAAGGCGTCCCGGGCCGCGGCCGCGTCCGGGGCCATGTTCACCAGCACCCGGAACCGGTCCACCCCGTGTTCGGCCTTGAGCACCTTGATCAGGGCGTAGGCGTCGGTGAG
Source organism: Desulfovibrionaceae bacterium UBA6814 (assembly GCA_002452635.1). GTDB lineage: Bacteria > Desulfobacterota > Desulfovibrionia > Desulfovibrionales > Desulfovibrionaceae > UBA6814. Next base: position 39,054 of record DKEU01000141.1, read on the forward strand.
GGAGGTGGGCTCCGGGGTCAGCACCAGGATGCGCTCCTGCACGGCGATGTTGAAGTACACCGCATTGTCGCCCAGTCCGGCCCCGGTGTCCACCAGCAGCACGTCGGTGGTGGAGTCCAGGGCGTCCAGGGCCTCCAGGAGTTCGAGCTTCTGGCCGGTGTCCAGGTCCAGCATTTCGGTGACGCCCGAGGCCGCGGGCAGGATGGAGAAGCCGTAGGGCGTGGGATGGAGGATGTCCTCCAGGGCCGCGCCCTCCTGGAACAGGTGGAAGAGGTTCTTTTCCGGGGACAGGCCCAGGATCACGTCCACGTTGGCCAGGCCCAGGTCCGCGTCNNCCCACACCTCCCTTGCCCGAGGTGACGGAGAGCACTAACGGGGTGGCCTTGACCATGCGCACGTCCTTGTCCGTCCGGTTCGCGGGGCCCATGTCGCTCAGTGGGTGAACCGGCCGCTCCGGGCCGGGGCCTCGGCCGCGTCCGGCAACTCCTGCTTGAAGAGCAGCCGCCACAGGGCCAGCCGCTCGGCCGGGACCAGGGAGTCCT
>DKEU01000029.1:0-5792 GCA_002452635.1 Desulfovibrionaceae bacterium UBA6814
TGGTGCATCTCGCGCCAGCGCACCTGGGGCGTTCCCATCGTGGCCCTGCTCTGCAAGGACTGCGACGAGGCCTATTTCGAGGGCTCCTGGGTCCACTCCATCGTGGACCGGTTCGCGGCCCACGAGCGGGGCTGCGACTACTGGTTCGAGGCCCCCATGGCGGAGGTGGTCCCGGCCGGGCTCACCTGCCCCCACTGCGGCGGGTCCAACTGGGAGAAGGAGGACGACATCCTGGACGTGTGGTTCGACTCCGGCACCAGCTACGCCGCGGTGTGCGAGCAGCGCCCCGAGTGCCGCTACCCCGCGGACATGTACCTGGAGGGCTCGGACCAGCACCGGGGCTGGTTCCACTCCTCGCTCCTGGCCTCGGTGGGGGTGCGCGGCATCCCGCCCTACAAGGCCGTGCTCACCCACGGCTACGTGGTGGATGGCGAGGGCAAGAAGATGTCCAAGAGCGTGGGCAACGTCATCGCGCCCGAGGAGATCATCGCCAAGTTCGGGGCCGACGTGCTGCGCATGTGGGTCGCGGCCGAGAACTACCAGGACGACGTGCGCATCTCCGACGAGATCCTCTCCCGCCTGGTGGACGCCTACCGCCGCATCCGCAACACCCTGCGCTTCCTGCTCGGCAACGTGGGCGACTTCGACCCGGGCAGGGACGCCGTGGCCCCGGAGCAGATGCTGCCCCTGGACCGCTGCGCCCTGGACCTGGCCGCCCGGCTGCACGCCAAGGCGGTGCGGGCCTACGACCGCTTCGAGTTCCACAAGGTGTTCTACTCCCTGCACACCTTCTGCATCAACGAGCTGTCCGCCTTCTACCTGGACATCGTGAAGGACCGCCTCTACGTGGAGGCCAAGGACGGCCTGGCCCGCCGCTCGGCCCAGACCGCCCTGTGGGGCATCCTCATGATCCTCACCCGGGACCTGGCCCCCGTCCTCTCCTTCACCGCGGAGGAGGTGTTCAAGCACCTGCCCGAGGGCATGCGCCAGGGCCAGGGCACGGTGTTCGCCCTGCGCTTCGACCCTCCCGCGGACTGGCAGTTCCCGGAAGAGGAGCGCAACCGCTGGGAGACCGTGCTCAAGGTGCGGGCCGAGGTGACCCGGGCCGTGGAGCCGGCGCGCAAGGCCGGCGTGGTGGGGCACTCCCTGGACGCCGCCCTCACCCTGTACTGCGGCGAGGCCCTGCGCGAGGCCCTGACCGGCATCGACCTGCGCGAGGTGTTCATCGCCTCCAGGGTGGAGCTCGCGCCCCTGGCCGCAGCCCCCGAGGACGCCCTGGCCGCGGCCGAGGTGCAGGACCTGCGGATCGGGGTGGCCAAGGCCGCCGGGGCCAAGTGCCAGCGGTGCTGGATCTACTCCGAGGAGCTGGGCACCCTGGACGGGCATCCCGAGATCTGCCCGCGCTGCTCTGGAGTGGTGCGCGGCCTGGACGGGAACGCCTAGGCGGCCATGCGCCCTTCCCTGCGCATCGCCCTGCCCCTGGCCGGGGCCGTGCTGGCCCTGGACCAGACCACCAAGCTCCTGGTGCAGGCCAACATCGGCCCGCGCGAGGCCATACCCCTCATCCCGGGGTACTTCGACCTGGTGCACGTGCTCAACCTGGGCGCGGCCTTCGGGTTCCTGAACCAGGAGGGCCTGGGCTGGCAGCGCTGGTTCTTCATCGCCGCCAGCCTGCTCGCCTGCGGGGTCATCTTCTGGCTGCTGCACTCCGAGGAGGGCAACAGCCGGCTGGGGGCCTCGGGCCTGGGCCTGGTCCTGGGCGGCGCCCTGGGCAACCTGGTGGACCGGGTGCGCACCGGGCTGGTGGTGGATTTTCTGGACTTCCACGTGGACGCGTGGCACTGGCCGGCCTTCAACGTGGCGGACATGGGCATCAGCTGCGGGGTTCTCCTGCTCATCGCCTCCATGTACGGCCAGGGCCGGCGGCGCAACCGCCGGGACTGAACGGAGAACGCATGTACGAAGCTCTGGCGAACCTGCCGGCCTGGAAGCTCGGCCTCCTGGCCCTGGCGGCCCTGGTTCCCATCCTGCCCAATTTGTGGTCTATTCAGCACGCCTATTGGCGGGAATTCCCGTCGCTCAACGAGAAGATGATCTGGCTGGTCGTCGCGGTGTTCGTGCCGGTGTTCGGCGGTCTGGCCTATATGTTCTTTGGACGAAAAAGGGGGAAGAAGCCCAATGCCTAAGCGCCTCATCCTGCTCGCCTGCGCCGCCCTCCTCCTGGGCGCGTGCGCGGCCCAGAAGGATATCCAGATCCTGGACTCCCGCCTGGAGTCCGTGGAGTCCCGGTCCCAGGAAATCGCCAACCGCATCGAGAAGGCCAACGAGCCGGTGCGCTCCAAGCAGGCCGAGCTCTACGCCGAGGTGCAGAGCCTGCGCAGCGACCTGGCCCAGGCCAAGGGCGAGATCGAGGTGCTCAAGCGCCAGGTGGACGAACTGGAGCAGGTCCAGAAGGCCAACAACCAGGTGCTGGCGAATGCGGCCGAGGACGTGAAGGACATGCGCAGCGCCTGGTCCCAGGCCTCCTCGCAACTCGGCCTGGACATCGACCTGGAGAAGATCCGGGCCGAACGGCAGAAGACCCTGGTGCCCGTGCCCCCGGCCGACGCCGCCCCGCCCGCGCCGGCGGTCCCGGGCGCGCCTGCGGCCCCGGCGGCNNCTCCCCCGGCGGCCGAACCCGCGGCCCCGGCCAATGCGCCCAGCGTGTCCACCGCGGCCCCGGCCGACCCGGCCGAGGCTGCCTACCACAAGGCGCGCGAGGCCTTCGAGGCCCGCAAGTACGCCGACGCCCAGAGCATGTGGGACGAGTTCGCCAGCAGGAACCCGAGCCACGCCCTGGTGCCCAACGCCATCTTCTGGCAGGGCGAGAGCTACTACCAGTTGGGCGACTACGCCCGGGCCATCCTCAAGTACCAGGACGTGATCGACAAGTACGCCAAGAGCGACAAGTACCGCCCGGCGGTGCTCAAGCAGGGCATGAGCTTCATCAAGCTGGGCCGGGACAAGGCCGGCAAGGTGCTGCTCCAGGACCTCATCAAGAAATACCCCGACTCGGTGGAAGCCAAGCGGGCCAAGGCCGTGCTGGGCCAGTAGCGCCCCGAGACCGCCATGAAAGACGTCATCAAGGCCTTCCGCAAGATCGTCCATCTCACCTTCCCGCCGGAGTCCTCCAACCGGCCGGTGGTGTGCAACCTGACGCGGCTCTTCGACCTGACCTTCAACATCCTGAAGGCCCACATCACCCCCCGCCAGGAAGGGGCCATGATCATCGAGATCGTGGGCAGCGAGGAGAACTACCGCAAGGGCATCGCCTACCTCAAGGAACAGGGGGTGAACACCTCCTCGGTGGCCCAGCGGATCTCCCGCGACGACGAGGCCTGCATCGAGTGCGGCCTGTGCACCGCCCTGTGCCCCACCGGCGCCCTGGCCGTGGAGCCCGCCGCCCGCCGGGTGTGCTTCGAGTCGGAACGCTGCACGGCCTGCGGCATGTGCACCCGGGTCTGCCCCGTCGGGGCCATGAAGGTCATGCTCAACAACGACTGGTAGGTGCCCCATGGCGCAGGCGTCCTCCCCCACCGCGGAAGTCAGGCTGCGGGCCCACGTCCGCCCGGCCCAGGCCCCGGACGCCCTGCCCCGCTCCTACGGCGCGCCCGAAACCGCGGCCGGCCCGGCCCCGGACCTGGCGGACAGCAACCTGCACCCGGCCCTGGCCGCCTTTCTCCAGGCCATGTCCGACAAGCTGGACATGCTGGTGGGCTACCTGAACCAGGCCCAGCTCGGCTCGGAATTCGACCCGGCCGAGGTGCTGGAGATCGGGGAGCACGGCCTGGCCCTGGCCAAGGCCGGGAGCCTGGCCCCGGGCCAGCCCCTGGAGGTGGTGGTGGTCCTGTCCGACTACCCCCTGCAGATGGCCACGGCCGTGGGCGTGGTGGGCGAGGCGGCCCAGCGCCAGGGCGAGCCGGTGCACCTCTTCCGGTTCACCCGCATCCGCGAGGAGGACCTGGAGCGCATCGTCCAGTTCGTGTTCAAGGAAGAGCGCGCCCGCATCCGCCGCGACAAGTGGGGCGAGTAGCCCGAGACCGACCCGCGGTTGTTTTTTCGCAAAAACCTGGCATGGTCGTGCATGGCCCGACCGATCGCCGGCGGCCCATACCATCCCGGGAGAAGACCATGGTGGACTTCGAAAGCGACAAGGAAATAGCCGACATCATCGCCCGCCTCACCGAACAGGTGGTGGACAGCGTGGGCGAGGCCGTCACCCGCGCGGTGCAGGAGGAGCTGACCCGCACCCTGCCCCGCGCCCTGCGCGAAGGCGAGTTCTTCCGCAAGGTCAACGCGGACATGCGCCACGGCCTGCAAGAAATCTACAAGGAAATCAACGCAGTGAAGCGGGATACCGGCCAGGGCGCGGTCCATCCCGGCGATGCGGACAAACTCTTCAGCGAGGCCTCGGACCAGTTGGGCGCCATCCTCACGTCCACCGAATCCGCCACGGTCCAGATCATGGACATCGTGGAGGACTTCCAGGAGAACCTGGCCAAGACCACCACCCTGGTGGACTCCTTCCGCAGCGGCGGGGCCAGCAAGAAGGCGGTGGAGGAGTTGGCGGCCATGAACGCCCAGGCCAACGAGAAGATGACCGAGATCATGACCGCCCTGAGCTTCCAGGACCTCACCGGCCAGCGCATCAAGCGGGTCATCCAGGCCCTGCAACACATCGAGCGCATCGTGTTCGAGGTCTACATGTCCACCGGCCTGCTGGAAAAGGCCCGGGACCAGCGGCCCGAGCGGGACATGGACGAGATGGAGGCCGAGGCCAGGCAACGGGTGTCCGAGCTCAAGGGTCCCCAGGCCGGGACCTCCCAGAACGACGTGGACGATCTGCTGTCCCAGCTCGGGTTGGAATAGGCCTCCATGCCCGGCGCTGCTCCCCTGCTCCGCCGGCTGCGCTCCCGCGCGCCCACCTGGGCCCTGGGCGTGGAGGGGCACTGGAACCAGTTGCGCCTGGCCGGCGAGACCCTGGAGGCCGCGGGCACGGAGCGCGACCTGCTCAAGGCCGGCCTGGACCTGCTGCTCTGGGCCTTCCTGTCCCGCCCCCTGGAGCCCGCCCTGGCCGGGCCGCTCCTGGCCCTGCACGCCAAGCTCCCCGTGGTTCCCCCCGGGCTCGTCCCGGCGCTCGGCGCCCTGGCCTCCCTGCCCCAGGACGCCCCGACCCCCGACTGGGACGAGATCCGCGACGCCGAGGACCCGGCGGCCATGGCCGCCTTTTTGCGGCCCCGCCTGGCCGCGCCCGGTGCGGGCCTGGCCTGGCTGGCCCGGGGCTGGGACGCCCTGGCCGGCCTGGGGGCCTGGGACGAGTTGGCCGGCCTCCTGGCCGGCGCGGGACTCTCCGGTCCCCTGGCCCCCCTGGCTCCCCGCCTGGCGGCCGAGATTTCCCTGTACCGCGAGAAACCGGAGGCGGCCCGGGCCGCCATCCTGGCCCTGGACCCCGCCCTGTGGGGTCCCTGGCGGGCGCAGCGCGCAGCCCGCTGCGCCACGCTCCTGGGCGACACGACGGCGGCCCTGGCCGGCCTGGATACGGCCTGCNNGCCTGCCCTGGCACCCCAACCTGCTCCTGGCCCGCCACGCCCTGGCCCGTCCCCTGCCCGCGGCCCCGGTCCCGGCCGAGTCCCGGGCGGCGGTGGCGGTCTATTCCTGGAACAACGCCGCCCGGCTGGCCCCCACCCTGGAGGCCCTGGAGGCCTCGGACCTGGGGCCGGCCCGGGTGCTGCTCCTGGACAACGGCTCGTCCG
>DKEU01000029.1:5838-6231 GCA_002452635.1 Desulfovibrionaceae bacterium UBA6814
CGCGCCTGCGGCCCGCAACTGGCTGCTGGCCCTGCCCGCGGCCCGGGACGCGGACTGGGTGGCCTTCCTGGACGACGACGCCCTGCCGCCCCGGGACTGGCTGGCCCGGCTGCTGGCCGCGGGCGCGGCGCATCCGGACGCCGGGGCCGTGGGCCCCAAGATCGTGGACGCGGCGTCGCCCTCGGTGATCCAGTCCGTGGACGTGCACCTCCTGCCGCCCNNTGGAGTTCCTGGACCTGCTCTCGGGCCTGCCCGACGCCGGGCTCTTCGACTACGTGCGGCCCTGCCTGTCGGTCACGGGCTGCTGCCACCTGCTGCGGCGCTCGGCGCTGGATGCGGCGGGTGCCTTCGACATCCGCTTCAGCCCCAGCCAGCTCGACGATTTCGAGCGCG
>DKEU01000254.1:0-16517 GCA_002452635.1 Desulfovibrionaceae bacterium UBA6814
GGCGCAGGTGGCATAGCTGCTCACCCGTCGCACCCAGGGCAACCGCTCGCGGATGCGGCCGAGCAGATGGCGCATCTCTTCGAAGGGCAGGGCCAGGGCGTCGCCATCGGCCAGGAACAGGGTCTGCTGGCGGCGGCACCAGGTGGCGGCAAAGTCCAGGTCCGCCTCGATGCGCGCTGCCGGCTTGACGGTGAATTCCCGGTCGCGGTAGGCGCCGCAGAAGGTGCAGTGGTTGTGGGAACAGCCGGTGGTGACCTGGAGGAGAATGGAAAAGGCCTCGCTGGGAGGCCTGATGATGTCGCCCTGGTAGTCCACGGACAAACGAATCTGCCCGCGGCGGGTGAGGCCGCGGGCAGGGGAGATCAGCCGTTCTTTTTGGCGAATTCGGCCATGAACGCGACCAGCCGTTCCACGCCTTCGCGCGGGAAGGCGTTGTAGATCGAGGCCCGGCAGCCGCCCACCGAGCGGTGGCCCTTGAGGCCGTCCAGACCTGCGGCCGTGGCCTCGCGCACGAACTGGGCCTCCAGTTCCGGGGTGGGCAGGTTGAAGGTCACGTTCATGAGCGAGCGCGAATCCTTGTCGGCGTGGCCGCGGTAGAAGTCGGTGCTGTCCATGGCCTGGTAGAGCAGGGCGGCCTTGTCCCGGTTGAGCCGCTCGATGGCCGCGACCCCGCCGAGGTCCTTGAGCCACTGCAGCACCAGGCCGACGCAGTAGAGGGAGAAGCAGGGCGGGGTGTTGAACATGGAATCTTTTTCGGCGTGGGTTTTGTACTTGAGCATGGTGGGCACCTGCGCGGGCACCCGGTCGAGCAGGTCCTCGCGGATGATGACCACGGTCACCCCGGCCGGGCCCATGTTCTTCTGGGCGCCGGCAAAGATCAGGCCGAAACGGCTCACATCCACCGGCCGACTGAGAATGTCCGAACTCATGTCCGCGATGAGCAGGGCGTCTTTGTTCGGCATGGCCGGGTACTGGGTGCCGTAGATGGTGTTGTTGGTGACGAAGTACAGGTACTGGCTGTCCGCGGCCACGGTATACTCGTCGTCTTTGGGCACGCGGGTGAAGTTCTGCTCCTCGCTGGACCAGGCGACCTCGACCTGGCCGAACAGCCTGGCCTCCTTGATGGCCTTTTTCGACCAGGTGCCGGTGTTCAGGTAGGTGGCCTTCTGGTCGGGCCCCAGCAGGTTCATGGGTACCATGAAGAACTGGGTGGAGGCGCCGCCCTGGAGGAACAGCACCTTGTAGTTGGCCGGGATGCCCATCAGTTCGCGCAGCAGGGCTTCGGTGCGGTCGGCCACGGCCACGAACTCCTTGGAGCGGTGGCTCATCTCGATCAGGCCGATACCCTTGTCGTTGAAATTGACGATATCTTTGGCGGCCTGCTCGAGCACGGAATAGGGCAGGGTGGCCGGGCCGGCGGCAAAGTTGAAAATTCGCTCAGGCATGACAAACTCCTTTGACTGTTGCTGGTATCGTTTTGAATTATGGGCTGATTTGCCGCAGGGCTTCGTACAGGACAATCCCCGCGCTCATGGCCAGGTTGAGGCTGCGGATATGCGGGTTGCTCATCGGGATGGTGAAAGATCGGTCACTATACAGGCTGAGAATATCTTCCGGCAAGCCTTTTGTTTCCTTGCCAAAAACGAGCATGGCCCCCGGCTGGAAGCGGGCCGCGGTATAGGGCCGGTCCACCTTGGTGGTGAGGAAAAAGAGGTTGCGCTCGTCCTGCTCCTGGAGGAAGGCGTCCAGGTTCGGCCACTGGCGGATGCTCACCTGCGGCCAGTAGTCCAGGCCGGCGCGCTTCAGGTGGCGGTCGTCGATGGAGAAGCCGAGCGGGTGCACCAGGTCGAGCACCGTGTCCGTGGCCCCGCACAGGCGGGCGATGGAGCCGGTGTTGGGCGGGATCTCGGGTTCGACGAGGACGATGTGCAGGGCGGGGGTGATCATGGCCGGCGGGTCCGGGTTCGGGGAAAAAGTGGTCCCCTGTGTACAGAATATGGATTGCAGTTGCAAATTCAAAAATACGTCTTAAATTTTTTGCTCTGTTTTTTGGAGCCCTTGCCGCCGGCCGGGAACTGCGGGCCGGACAGGGTCCCACCCCGCGAGTCCCGGCAGCACCGGCCCGCCCCTGCGGCCTGACGCAGGCCCCTCTTTCCTGTGTGCGAACACGACCATGGCGCTCATTGTGCAGAAATTCGGCGGCACCTCCGTCGGCTCGACAGACAAGATCATGGCCGTGGCCCAGCGGGTGCTGGCCAGTCACCGCCTGGGCCACCGCATGGTGGTGGTGCTCTCGGCCATGTCCGGCGAGACCGACCGGCTCATCGGCCTGGCCCAGGCCATGCAGCCCATTCCGGACCCGCGGGAGATGGACATGCTGCTCGCCACCGGCGAACAGGTGAGCGTGGCCCTGTTCGCCATGGCGGTCAAGGCGGCCGGTGGCGAGGCGGTGTCCCTGCTCGGCGACCAGGTGGCCATCCACAACGACCCCATGCACACCCGCGCACGCATCGACAGCATCGACACCGCCTGCATCCAAGGGCACCTGAACCGGGGGCGGATCGTCACCATCGCCGGCTTCCAGGGCGTGACCGACCACGGCGACATCACCACCCTTGGCCGGGGCGGCTCGGACACCACTGCCGTGGCCCTGGCCGCAGCCCTTGCGGCCGACGCCTGCGAGATCTTCACCGACGTGGAGGGGGTGTTCACCACGGACCCGAACATCTGCCCGCAGGCGCGCAAGATCGACCGCATCACCTACGACGAGATGCTCGAACTGGCCAGCCTGGGGGCCAAGGTGCTCGACATCCGCGCGGTCGGCCTGGCCAAACGGTTCGGCGTGCCGGTGCACGTGCGTTCCACTTTTACCGACACCATCGGCACCTGGGTTGTCGAAGAGGATAAAATCATGGAGTCCCTGCTCGTCTCCGGCATCACCTACAGCAAGAAAGAAGCGCGCATCACCATCAAGACCGTGCCGGATCAGCCCGGCGTCGCGGCCAAGATCTTTCTGCCCATCTCGGATGCCGGCATCCTCGTGGATATGATTATCCAGAACACTCGCGACGGCAAGCTCACCGATATGACCTTCACCGTGCCGCGCACCGACTATGACCGGGCCATGGCGATCCTGAAAAAAGTCGCCGGGGAGATCGGCGCCGAAGCGGTCACCGGGGACCGGGACATTGCCAAGGTGTCCATTGTCGGCGTGGGCATGCGCAATCACCCGGGCATCGCCTCGACCATGTTCCAGATCCTGGCCAACGAGGGCATCAACATGATGATGGTCTCTACCTCGGAGATCAAGGTCTCGTGCATCATCGCGGAGAAGTACACCGAACTGGCGGTCCGCTCACTGCACGACGCCTTTGCCCTGGACAAGGACAACCTGCCGCTGGAAGACGCTTGAACATCATGGCACGCACCATCGAACTGTACGACACCACCCTGCGGGACGGCACCCAGGCCGAGAATTTCAACCTCTCGGTCGAGGACAAGATCAAGATCTGCCGCCAGCTCGACCGGCTGGGCATCGATTATATCGAGGGCGGCTGGCCCGGCTCCAACCCCTTGGCCGTGGACTTCTTCCAACGCATGCAGGAGGTGGAACTCAAGCGCGCCCGCCTGACCGCCTTCGGCTCGACCCGCCACTTCCAGAAGCCGCCGGAACGGGACGCCAACATCCAGGCCCTGCTGGCAGCGCGCACCCCGGCGGTGACCATATTCGGCAAGAGTTGGGACATCCACGTGATCGACGCCCTGCGCATCGAACTGGAGGACAACCTGCAGATCATCGAGGACTCGCTCGCCTACCTGCGGCCCCGGGTCCAGCACCTCATCTACGATGCCGAGCACTTCTTCGACGGGTTCAAGAACAACCGCGAGTACTGCCTGGCCACCTTGGGCCGGGCCGTGGCCGGCGGCGCCGAGACGCTCGTGCTCTGCGACACCAACGGCGGCACCCTGCCGCACGAGATCCCGGAGATCATGGCCCGGGTCCGCCAGTTTCTCGACGAGACCGGCAGTTCGGCGCGCATCGGCATCCACTCGCACAACGATTCCGAGACCGCGGTGGCCAACGCCCTGACGAGCGTGCACCTTGGCGCCACCCACGTCCAGGGCACCATCAACGGCTACGGCGAGCGCTGCGGCAACGCCAACCTCTGCTCCATCATCCCCAACCTGGAGCTCAAGAGCGGGGGCAAGTACCGCTGCCTGCCCGAGGGCAACCTGGGGCGCCTCACCGGGGCGAGCAACTTCGTGAACGAGGTGGCCAACCTGCGCTCCTTCATGCGCCAGCCCTTCGTGGGGCGCTCGGCCTTCGCCCACAAGGGCGGCATCCACGTGAGCGCGGTGCTGCGCAACCCCCGCACCTACGAGCACATCCCGCCCGAGTCCGTGGGCAACGAGCAGCGGGTGCTGCTCTCGGACCTGGCCGGCCGCAGCAACATCATGTTCATGGCCCGCAAGTACGGCTACGACCTGGACAAGAACGACGCCCAGGTCATGGACCTGCTGGCCGAGGTCAAGGAGCGCGAGAGCCTGGGCTACGAGTACTCCGCGGCCGAGGCCTCCTTCGAACTGCTCTTCTTCCGCACCATGGGCTGGACCAAGACCTACTTCAAGCTCATGTCCTTCCGGGTCACGGACGTGATGCAGGAGGACTGGAACACCCCCTTCATCGAGGCCACGGTCATGGTCAAGGTGCGGGGCAGCGTGGTGCACACCGCGGCCACGGGCCAGGGCCCGGTCAACGCCCTGGACAACGCCCTGCGTTCGGCCCTGGAGAGCGCCTACCCCAACCTGAAGGAGATGCGCCTGGCCGACTTCAAGGTGCGGGTGCTGCCCGGCGCGGTGCGCGACGCCGGGGGCACGGCCTCGGTGGTGCGCGTGCTCATCGAGAGCGCGGACAAGACCTCCCGCTGGACCACCGTGGGCGTTTCCTACGACGTGATCCAGGCCTCCTGGCGCGCCCTGGTGGACTCCATCACCTACAAGCTCTTCAAGGACGACCCCAAGAAGTGGCCCACCAAGGCCGCCAAGAAGAAATAGCGCCAGTGCCCCGCGCCCGCCTGACCGTCCTGTGCGACAACCAAGCCCTGCCCGGCCTGACGGCCGAGTGGGGCTTTTCCGTGCTCGTGGAGACGCCCTCCGGCGGCCGCCTGCTCTGGGACGCCGGGCTCACCGGCCTGTTCCTGGACAACGCCGCGGCCCTGGGCGCGGACCTCTCCCGCCTGGACGCGGCCGCCCTGTCCCACGGCCATTACGACCACGGCAACGGGTTGCCCCTGCTCCGGGAGCGCGCCGGGTTCGCCGGCCCCATCCACGCCCACCCCGGCCACGGCGCAGCCCGCTACGCCCGGGAGGACGACGGCTCCATCGTGTCCGTGGCCCTGTCTCCCGAGGCCCGGCAGGCCCTGGCCGGGTTCGTTCCGGTGGAGGGGGCTGCCGAGATCCTGCCCGGCCTGGCCATGCTCACGGCCATCCCCCGCCTGCCCGGTTTGGGCGCGGCCACGGACGGGCTCTACCTGGACCCGGCCGGGACCGAGCCCGATCCCCTGCCCGACGACGCCTGCCTGGTCCTGGACACCGCGTCGGGCCCGGTGCTCATCCTGGGCTGCTGCCATTCGGGCCTGGCCAACACCCTGGCCCAGGTCCGGGCCGGGCTGGGCCACACGCGCCTGGCCGCGGTCCTGGGCGGCCTGCACCTGTACGCCGCCGACGCCGCGGCCCGGGCCGAGGCCCGGGACGCCCTGCGCGACTTCGCGGTGAGCCGGGTCTTCCCCGGCCACTGCACCGGGGACGCGGCCACGGCCTGGCTGGCCCGGGAGCTGCCGGGCCGCGTCGAACCCTTGGCCGCGGGCCGGATCCTGGAATTCTAGCCGCCCCGCAGGCCGCATGGACACTGGCCGGGAACGGGTGTTGCAAAGCAATGCCGCGGCCCGGCTGCACGGCGCGGGGCGCGCACTGGATTCTTCGGGACTTTCGGGCTACTATGCGCACACCGCTGAATCCGACGCGCGATAACGGCTCCGGTTGAGCCAGGACCCCAACCTCGGCAGCCCATGGAAGACATCATTCTCGCCTGGCTGGAAAAGATCGTGGCCTGCCTGGAATGCCTCGGCCGGGGCACGTACCGGCTGTGCCGATGCGCCCAGCGCATCGGCGAGGAACTGGACCGCTGTCCCGAACTGGCCCGCACGGCCGGCCGCGGGCTGCGGCGCGCTGCCGGACGGCTCCTCGCGGACCTGGGCGAGGACCGGCGGGTCGCCGGGTTGGTCCTCCGGCATCTGGGCCGGCGCATCCGCACCCAGGCGGTGCTGTTCCGGGCCGAAGCCGCCCCCATCCTGCCCCGGCTCCCCCACTGGTCCGCCCTGCGCATGCCCCTGGTGCTGGGGGCCTGCCTGTTCCTGGCCTTCTGGGTCGAACTGCTGGTCCTGCGGGCCATCCTCCCCCAGGGGCGGCCCCTGGCGGCCGAGGCCCCGGCCCCGCAACCGGCCCTGGACCCCGCCTACCTGAACAACGTCGAGAGCCTGCTGGCCGAATTCTGGCATTTCCCCCGCCCCACTCCGGGCATCTCCCTGGTGGTTGCCCCGGCCGCGGTCCTGTTCGGCGCGGACCCGGCGGCCGCCCCGGCCGGGGTGGCGTGGGATGGAATTGCGCATCCCCTGCTCACCCTGCTGGACCTGGGCGAGGCCGCCCGGCTCTCGGCCTACAACCCCACCCCGCAACTGCCCACGGTGCGCCTGGCGGTGCGGCGCTGCGAAGTGCGCCGGCCGGTGGACCGCCGGGCCTTCCACCCCCTGGACAAGGAGGCCCTGCTGGCCGCAGGCCGGGGCTACCTGGGCCAGGCCTTCGCCATGGTGGAGAACGCGCCCGTCCGCCAGCCCCTGCCCCCGGCCGCCACCACGGTGCTGGCCGAGGTCGCGCGGCCCAAGCCGGCCCCCCTGCCCCCGCGCCTGGCGCCCGGCCCCCTGGGCCAGCTCTCGGCCCTGTTCGAATCCGGGGACCACGGGGTGCACGCCATCGGCTGGGACCCCCGGGGCGGCACCTCCTACGGCAAGTACCAGATGTCCTCCCTCATGGGCACGGTGGACAAGTTCATCGACTTCCTGGACGAACGGGCCCCGGGCTGGTCCCATCGCCTGCGCAAGGCCGGGTCCGCGGACACCGGCGGGGTGCTCGGCGCCATGCCCCGGGAGTGGAAACACATCGCCAGCGAGGACCCCACCCGGTTCGAACGGCTCCAGGACAGCTTCATCCACTCCCAGTACTACTCGCCCACGGTCCTGGCCATCAGCGCCGAGACCGGCCTGGACGTGAACGCCCACCCCGCGGTGATGCGCGAGGTGCTCTGGAGCACCGCGGTGCTGCACGGCCCCACCGGCGGGGCGGAGATCTTCATCGAGGCCGCCCGCAAGGTGCGGGACCAGCCCGCCCGGGCCTACAACCGCGCCCTGCTGGAGGAAGTCTTCCGGGAGCGGGCCCGGCGCATCAGCCGCTCGGGCAATCCCAAGGAGGATGTGCTGCGCCGCCGGCTGGAGATGGAGAAGAACCTGGCCCTGACCCTGCTCGCCACCCCGGGCAGCCCCATCCAGATCTCGGATCGGCTGTGAGCGGGCGAGCCGGGCGGGACACGGCGAAAACGGTTCGCTTGCCTGGATACCTGGACCCGGCTATGCTGAACGCGCCCGTCTGCTGAGAGGAACCCATGGCCCCAGACCTGTCCGCGCCCATCCTCGTGGTGGATGACAAAGCCGGCCAAGTAGCCGCTGCCGCAGCCCTGAAGGCCAAGGGGTTCACCACGGTGCTGGTGGCGGACAACGCCCCGGCCGCCTGGAAGCTCCTGCACCAGGTCCCGGTAAAGCTGGTGCTCTGCGAACTGGTCATGCCCCAGATCACGGGCATCCACCTGCTGCGCAAGATCCGGGCGGAGAACGCCCTGGCCAGCCTGCCGGTCATCATCATGTCCGCGGTCAAGGACCCCCGCCTCATCTCCGCGGCGGTCTCCTCCGGGGCCACGGACTTCCTCATCAAGCCCTTCGACCCCGACACCCTGGAGCGCAAGCTGGCCTCGGCCTTCACCCCGCGCGCGCCCATGCCCGCGGGCCAGAAGAAGCTCCTGGACGCCGGGGAGAAGCTCATCGAGCAATACCGCTACGACGACGCCGTCAAGATCTACTCCAAGGCCCTCAAGGACGACCCGCTGCTGGCCGCGGCCTACCACGGCCTGGCCCGGGTCTTCAAACTCAAGAACGACAAGGCCAAGCACAAGGCGTTCCTGGAGCGGGCGGTGCAGGTCTACGCCCAGACGGACAAGTTCGACGAGGCCGAGGAGCTGCTCAAGGAGCTGCGCAAGCACCATCCGGATGCCGGCAACCCCTTCAAGGCCGCGGGCGATGCCCACATGGCCGCGGGCAAGCACGAGGAGGCGGCCAAGGCCTTTCTCAAGGCCCTGGAGATCTCCCCGGACGACCTGAACCTGGACGTGCTCCTGGCCCGGGCCTACCATGCCGCAGGGCAGGAGGAGAAATGCCTGGGCACCGTCATGCGGGTGCTCAAGAAGAAGGACGCCATGCCCGAGGCCCGGGAAATCTATGCCTCCCTCACGGGCGAGGACTGGGACGCCAACCCGTCCAGCGCGGCGGGCAAGAAACGCCAGGCCGACGAGGAGGAATACGAAAAGAAGGGCACCGTGAAGTTCTGGACCCCGGACCTGCTGGTCAGCGTCAGGGGCCGCCAGAACATGCCCATCGTGGCCATGAGCCCCTCCACCGTGACCTTCAGCACCCTGAACCAGGAATTCGCGGCCGACGAGAAGTTCCACTTCGACATCGTGCGCCTGGACGAGGGCGGCATGCCCCACAAGGAGCTGGAGGACATCAAGGCCAAGGTGGAGAAGACCAGCGCCCAGGCGGTCAAGGCCATCTTCGACCCCAAGGTCAAGGAGGCCCGCAAGGAGGAGATCATGGCCATCATCCTCGCGGCCCAGGTCCGGGTCAAGGAGGAGATCAAGAAGATGGGCAACGTCAAGGACTTCGAAGTGGATATGCTGTTCATGTAGAAGCCGGCTCCCGCGTCCTGCGGTCGCCGGCCCGCCGCCGGAAAAAGCGTGGTTTTCCCCGCGGCGCGGGATGCATCGCATCCCGGGGCGCGCCGTCCTGGCGCGCTTTTTTTTTATGATTCTCCGTCAGGCTGCGCCGGCGCGCTTTCCAGCTTCCCGAAGAACTCCGCCACCAGCTTCTCCACCACCGGCCGATGGTCGCAGTGGGTGGTGAGCACGTGGTGGCTGGTGCCGTCCTCGGCCACCGGCAGCATCGCCAGCTCCTTGTGCGCCGAGCCCGCCCTCTCGTATATCTCCCGGGCATTGGCCGGAGGCGAGGTGCGGTCGCGTTCCGCGTGCGCCACCAGGAGCGGGGAGCGCACCCGCCCCAGATCGCGGCGCACCTCCCGCAGCCCGGCCATGAAGCTGGCCAGGGCGTCCAGGGACGTGAAATCCTCGTACCCCTGCCAGGGCATGCGTTGCCGGGAGGCCTCCGCGCGCGGGGACGAGGGCCACAGGGGACGCCAGCGCCGCAGCAGGGGCAGGAGCGGCAGCCGCCAGTCCGCGGCCGCGTAGGGGAAGAGCCGGAACAGGAACACCGGGGCGGCCAGGGTGGCCAACCCTGCGGGACGGTGGCGCTGGGCCAGGGCCAGGCTCAGGCTGCCGCCCATGGACAGGCCGCAGCAGTAGACCCGGCCATGTTCCTTCTCCAGGCGCAGGTATTCGGCCTCGGCCGCCCCCAGCCAGTCGGACCAGCCGGTGCGCGCCCAGTCCCGTTCCGAGGTGCCGTGCCCGGGCAGCAGCGGCGTGGCGGTGGCGAAGCCCGCGGCCTCCAGGGCGGCCGCCAGGCCCAGCATCTCGTAGGGCTCGCCCCCGAATCCGTGCAAGAGAAGAACGCCGGCCGCCATGGTTCCGCCTCGAATACAGGATAGTCTTGACCTTGCCCGCAGGCCCTCCTTGCTCTACAGGAGGCCGAAACCCGATGCAAACGGAGGCCCCATGCCCCTTGCCTGCGACACCCTGGTGCGCTGCGGCCTGCTCCTGACCCAGGACGACGAGCGCACGGCCATCGCGGACGCCGGCCTGGCCCTGGCCGGCGGCCTGGTGCTGGCCGTCGGCCCCTACGCGGCGGTGGCCGCGGCCCACGCGCCTGCCGGGATGCTGGACCTGTCCGGCTGCCTGGTGCTGCCCGGCCTGGTCAACACCCACGGCCACGCGCCCATGACCCTCTTGCGCGGCCTGGCCGACGACAAGCCCCTCATGCCCTGGCTGGAGGAGGACATCTGGCCCATCGAGGGCCGGCTCACCCCGGAGCACATGGAGCTGGGCATGGCCCTGGCCTGCGCCGAGATGCTGCGCACCGGCACCACCTGCTTCTGCGACATGTACGTGTGGCAGGATCGCAACCTGCGGGCCGTGGAGCACGCCGGCATACGCGCGGTGCTGGGCGAGGGCATCTTCGAGTTCCCCACCTCGTCCTACAGCACCATCGACCAGGCCTTTGCCCGGGCCGAGGCCCTGCTCACCGCGCTCCAGGGCCATCCCCTGGTCCGGGGCTGCGTGGCCCTGCACGCCCTGTACACCTCGTCCCCCGCGACCCAGGCCCGGAGCATGGACCTGGCCGAGCGATTCGACGCGCCCTGGACCGTGCACCTGGCCGAAACCAGCCAGGAGACCGCCACGGTGCTCACGGGCTGCGGGGCGCGGCCCGTGCCCTGCGCCGCGGCCCGGGGACTCCTGCGGCCGCGCACCCTGGCCGCCCACTGCGTGGACCTGGACCCCGGGGACATCCGGCTCCTGGCCGAGTCCGGCTGCGGGGTGACCCACCAGCCCTCCAGCAACTTCAAGCTGGCCTCGGGCTTCGCCCCGGTGCCCGCCCTGCTGGATGCCGGGGTGCGGGTCTCCCTGGGCACCGACGGCGCGGCCAGCAACAATGGCCTGAACCTGTTCGGCGAGATGCGGGCCTGCGCCCTGGCCCACAAGGCGGTGGCCCGGGACGCCACAGCCATCCCGGCCCAGGCCGTGCTGGACATGGCCACCCGCCACGGCGCGGACAACCTGGGCTGGCCCGAACTGGGCCGGCTCGCGCCGGGCAGCGCCGCGGACCTGGCCGCCCTGGACCTGGCCGCGCCCAACCTGCAACCCCTGTACAACCCGGTGTCCCACGTGGCGTATGCAGCCACCGGGCACGAGGTGCGCCTCACCATGGTGGCGGGCAAGGTGGTTTACCGGGACGGCGCGTTCCCGGGCTTCGACTATCCCGGCCTGCTGGCCGAGGTGGCCGAGGCGGCCCGCTGGATACGGGAGCAGGCCGGCGCGGCAAAAAATCCTTGACATTCATCCGGCGGGGACTAAATACTCCCCTGCTTTCAGACCATACTGGGCGCATCGCCGCCCGAGCAGACGCAAGGAGAGACGACAATGGCCAATGGTTCCACCGCGTCCGTGCTGGACGCCGCCGTGCAGACCGATGCCGGCCTCATGCTCAACGGTTTCCTGTTGGAGCCGGTGATCGACAAGTGCGAAGGCTGCGAGCGCGTGGTGCCCCACGCCTCCGGCAGCAGCTACTGCACCAGCTACGCCCAGCCCGCCAAGAAGTGGGGCCTCGGGGTGTGCAACTTCGCCACCCACATGAAGGCCACCGTGGCCCAGGGCAAGGTGAAGGTGAACCCGCTGAAGGCCTCCAAGCGCGCCGCCCGCGGCCGCTAGGCCAGCCCCCGCACGCAACGGGCGGGGCCTCCCCGCCCGTTTTTTTTACCCTGCGCCCCCGCAGGCCCGAAGCGCGCCAGGAAGGCGCGCCGGATGCGGAGCATCCGAACGCTGAGGAAAAACCGCGCTTTTTCCTCAGCGTCCAGGTCGGAAATGCAGGACGCATTTCCGAAACCTTGAGGAGACGACCATGCTCGATGCCGTCCTGGCCCGCCTGGACGCCTCGGCCCCTGAGGTCGTGGCCCTGCAGCGCGATCTGGTGGCCATCCCCGCCCTGGGGCCGGCCAACGACGGCGACGGCGAAACCGCCAAGGCCGCCTGGCTCGCCTCCCACCTCCATTCCCTGGGCCTGCCCGAGGTCCGCGAGCTGAACGCCCCGGACTCCCGGGTGCCCTCCGGCCTGCGCCCCAACCTCGCGGCCCGCATCCCGGGCCGGGACGACTCCCGCACCCTCTGGATCATCGCCCACATGGACATCGTGCCCGCCGGCGACCTGGGCCTGTGGCGCACCGATCCCTTCAGCCTGCACGTGGACGGCGACGTGCTCACCGGCCGCGGAGTGGAGGACAACCACCAGGGCCTGGTCTCGGGCCTGGTCCTGGCCAAGGCGGTGCTGGAGGCCGGGGCCGTTCCGCCCGTAGGGCTGGGCCTGCTCCTGGTGGCCGACGAGGAGACCGGCAGCAAGTTCGGCCTGGACTGGGTGGCGGCCAACCACCCGGAGCTCTTCTCCCCCCGCGACCTCTTCCTGGTGCCGGACCACGGCCAGCCCGACTCCGCCGCGGTGGAGGTGGCCGAAAAGAGCATGCTCTGGCTCAAGATCACGGTGCAGGGCGAGCAGTGCCACGCCTCCACCCCCCAGGCCGGGATCAACAGCCTGGTGGCCGCGGCCGACCTCATCCTGCGCCTGCGCGGGCTGTACGAGCGCTTCCCGGAGCGGGACGAGCTCTTCGCCCCGCCGGTCTCCACCTTCGAGCCCACCAAGAAGGAGGCCAACGTGCCCAACGTGAACACCATCCCGGGCCGGGACGTGTTCTACGTGGACTGCCGGGTGCTGCCCTCCATCCCCCTGGAGCGGGTGGAGGCCGAGATCAAGGCCCTGGGCGCGGCGGTGGAGGCGCAGCACGGGGTGACCATCGCCTACGAGCCCGTGCAGCGCGAGCAGGCTGCGCCGGCCACGCCCGTGGACAGCGACGTGGTGCGCCTGCTCCTGGCCGCCATCCGCGAACAGTACCGGGTGGAGCCCAGGCCCGAGGGCATCGGCGGCGGCACGGTGGCCGCGTTCCTGCGNNCCACGCCGCGGTGTGGTCCACCCTGGTGGGCAACGCCCACCAGCCCAACGAACAGAGCCGCATCTCCTACACCCTGGGCGACGCCAAGGTCATGGCCCGGGTGTTGTATTCGGCCTAAGGGGCCCATGAAGCCTTCGCCTCCGGACACCTTCGACCTCATCGTGGTCGGCGCGGGCCACGCCGGGTGCGAGGCGGCCATGGCCGCGGCCCGGCTGGGCCTCTCCACCCTGCTGCTCACCATCAACCTGGACCGGGTGGGCCACCTCTCCTGCAACCCGGCCATCGGCGGCCTGGCCAAGGGCCACATGGTGCGCGAGATCGACGCCCTGGGCGGGTGCATGGGCGTGTGGGCCGACCGGGCGGGCATCCAGTTCCGCATCCTGAACACCCGCAAGGGCCCGGCGGTGCGCGCCTCCCGCGCCCAGATGGACCGGGCCGCATACCTGCGCGCAGTGCAGGCCGACGTGTTCAGCCAGGATTATCTCTGGGTGCGGCAGGACACGGCCGAGGAGCTCATTCTGGAGGACGGCCGCGCCGCGGGGGTGCGCACCGGGCTGGGCGAGGCGCACCGCTCCCGGGCGGTGCTGCTCACCACCGGCACCTTCCTGTCCGGCCTCATCCACATCGGCATGACCAACTTCCCGGGCGGCCGGCTGGGCGACCCGCCGGCCCGGGGCCTGTCCGCCAGCCTGCGCGCCGCGGGGCTTGCGCTGGGCCGGCTCAAGACCGGCACCACCCCGCGCCTGTGGGCCTCCACCGTGGACTTCGCGGCCATGGAGGTGCAGCCCGGCGACGACCCGCCCCGGCCCTTCAGCTTCCACGCGCCCTTCTCTCCCCTGCCCCAGGCGCCCTGCCACCTCACCTGGACCAACGACCGCACCCACGCCGCCATCCGGGCCGGTTTCGACCGCTCGCCCCTGTACGCCGGGGTCATCAAGGGCACGGGCGCGCGCTACTGCCCGTCCATCGAGGACAAGGTGGCCCGCTTCCCGGACAAGCCGCGGCACCAGGTCTTCGTGGAGCCCGAGGGCCTGGACCACCCCGAGGTCTACCCCAACGGCATCCCCACCAGCCTGCCCCTGGACGTGCAGAAGGCCATGCTGGCCACCATCCCGGGCCTGGAAAAGGCCCAGATAGCCCGGCCGGGCTACGCCATCGAGTACGATTTCGCCTTCCCCACCCAGCTCTCCCCCACCCTGGAGGCCAAGGCCGTACCCGGGCTGTGGCTGGCCGGCCAGATCAACGGCACCTCGGGCTACGAGGAGGCCGCGGCCCAGGGCCTGTGGGCCGCGCTCAACGTGTTCTGCGCCGCCACCGGCCGGCCGCCCTTCCTGCCCGGCCGGGACGCGGCCTACATGGCGGTGCTGGTGGACGACCTCACCACCAAGGGCACCGAGGAGCCCTACCGCATGTTCACCTCCCGGGCCGAGCACCGTCTGCTCCTGCGCGAGGGCAACGCCGACGCCCGGCTCACCCCGCTGGGCCGGGACCTGGGCCTGGTGGGCGACGCCCAGTGGGGCCTGTACGCGGCCAAGCAAAAGGCCCTGGCCGAACTCCGGGACATCCTGGAGACCGTGCAGGTGCGGCCCGACGCCCCCACCCGCGACGCCCTGGCCGCACTCCGCCAGCCCGCGCCGGGCAAGGCCGTGCCCCTGGCCGAACTCCTGCGCCGGCCGGAGCTCACGCTCCTGGACCTGCTGCCCTGGCGCGCGGACCTGGCGGACTTCGCGCCCGAGGTGCGGGAGGAGGCCGAGGTCCAGGCCAAGTATTCCGGGTATCTGCGCCGCCAGGAGGACCTGGCCGCCCGGGCCGGCTCCCTGGAGGCCGTGCCCCTGCCCCCGGACCTGGACTACCGGGCCGTGGCCGGGCTGCCCCGGGAGGCGGTGGAGAAGCTCTCCCGCATCCGGCCCCTGACCCTGGGCCAGGCCGGCCGCATCTCGGGGCTGACCCCCGCGGCCGTGGCCTGCCTGGACGTGCACCTGCGCAAGCTGGGCCGCTGAACCCGCAGCGCGCCCCCAACCGGGAGCGCGAAAAACCTTGAGTATGGTGCCGTTCTTGCAATATCCTTGGACTTGAACCGGTTCGGCCCGGCCGAACCCAACCAGTTTCCGAGGAGACCCATGCGCCGGCCCTTCGCCCTCGCCCTGTTGAGCGCCGTCCTGGCCGCCCCGACGCGGCGGGCGTGGTGCGCCGTGGACCGCTCCTTCCTGCAGAGCATCCAGGAGCAGTTCAACGTGGGCGGCAGCGCCGACACCCTGCGCATCACCGTCTGGACCCTGGCCGCGGCCCTGGTCCTGGCCGGGGTGGGCATCCTGGTGAACCATTACCTGCATCGCCGGTTCAAGCTGGTGCCCTCCAACTGGATCACCCGCAAGGCCGACATCCTGGCGGTGTTCGACCTGGCCCTGGCCCAGCGCAGCAAGATGGAGATGGGCTTCACCCGGCGCGACCAGGCCCGCCAGACCACCAGCAGCGTGCTGTCCGACGTGACCGCGGACCACCTGTCCCTGGACCTCTCGGACTTCATCGAGGTGCACCAGGGCTGGATCGGCCGGAGCTTCGAGTGCTTCTTCCGGGTCCAGGCGGGCAAGGCCGCGGGCCAAATGAACTTCTACACCTTCAACGCCGAGGTGGTGGGGGTCAAAAAACTGGCGGACGGCTCCACCCAGTTGACCCTGGCCATGCCCGACCACGTGGTGCTGCAACAGAAGCGGGTGCACCTGCGCCTGGAGCCGCCCACCCAGTACGTGCTGGGCCTGGCCCTGTGGCCGCAGCAACTGGACGAGAAGGCCCGGCCCATCACCAACGTCAAGTCCTGGGGCCGGCCGCCCTTGGTCTTGGTCCCGGGCAAGACCGGCGGGGACCTGCGCCTGGTCAACGTCTCGGGCTCGGGCCTGCGGGTGGAGGTGTCCTACGACGCGCGCAAGGCCGCGAACATGGAGCTGGAGATCGGACACTACCTGAACCTGCTCCTCACCCTGCACGAGCCCACCACCAAGGCGGTGCTCAAGCACTGGCTCATCGCCCGGGTGCAGAACCGCTACGAGGACTACGCCAGCAAGGAGCTGGAGGTGGGCCTGCGCATCGTGGGCGTGGGCAAGCGCGAGCAGGGCAGCACCGAGATCGCCTGGCGCAAGGCCCCGGACGACGGCCTGCCGGACCTGGAGAACTGGGTGGTGCGCCGCCACATCGAGCTGTTCCGGGAAAAGGGCATATAGCGCCGTCCCCCCCCCACCTTCCGCTGTACTGGCGGGAAAAAATTCCGTATCCTGCCATTGCCCAGCATGGGCGAATCCCGAACCCACAAGGAGACTAGACTTGGAAGGAGAATCTGAGGGGTTATTCCCCTCGCTCTTGCGACGACTCTTTGGAACCCGTGACGACCTCCCCATCGAGCGCACCATCCGCGACGCCCGCGAGGACGGCGACCTGGCCCCGGACCAGGCGGCCATCCTCCTCAACGTGCTGCGCCT
>DKEU01000254.1:16552-28778 GCA_002452635.1 Desulfovibrionaceae bacterium UBA6814
CGCCTCTTCGTGGAGGAAGGCCATTCCCGGGTGCCCATCTTCCGCGAGAACCGCGACAACATCGTGGGCATCGTCCACGCCAAGGACCTCCTGCGGGCCTTCCACAGCGAGGACAACACCGCCACCACCACCGCGGAGCTCATGCGGCCCGCCCTGTTCATCCCCGAGACCAAGAACGTCTACGACATGCTCCAGGAATTCAAGGAGAAACGCATCCACCTGGCCATCGCCCTGGACGAATACGGCGGCACCTCGGGCCTGGTGACCCTGGAGGACGTGCTCGAGGAGATCGTGGGCGAGATCGAGGACGAGTACGACGAGGAGGAGCCCGGGGACATCCAGGTGCTGGATGCGGACACCGCCCTGGTGTCGGGCCGCGCCACCCTGGAGGACATGGCCGAGGAGCTGGGCATCCGGCTGCACTCCGAGCAGGTGGACACCCTGTCCGGCTACCTCTGCGAACTGGCCGGCCGGGTGCCGGACCAGGGCGAGCGCTTCGACCTGGGCGGCCGCGACTTCCTGGTCAAGGAGGCCGACGCCCGCCAGGTGCACTGGGTGGTGGTCTCCCCCCTGCCGGAAATGCCCGCGAACCACTCCTGACGCCGTGCGCATCGCCGTCCTGCTCGCCGGCCTGGGGGCCTGGCTGGGTTTCGCCAACCCGGTGCTGCACCTGCCGCCCCTCATCCTGCTCTTTCCCGGGGCCCTGGCCTGGATAGGCCTCCAGGCCGAGACCCCGCGCCTGGCCTTCCGCTTCGGCTGGCTGGCCGGGTGGGCCGGGTTCGCCGGCAGCCTGTACTGGATCGCCCTGCCCATCCACGACTACGGCCCCCTGCCCTGGGTGCTGGCCGTGCCCTGCCCCATCCTCCTGGCCGCGGTGCTGGCCCTCTATCCCGCCCTGTTCAGCCTGGGCCTGCGCCTGGCCGGCCGCGGCCTGTCCTGGCCCGTCCTGGCCCTCTTCGCCGCGGGCCTGTGGGGCGGACTGGAGCACCTGCGCGGGGTGGCCTTCACCGGCTTCCCCTGGCTGGTGCTGCCCTCGGCCCTGTCCCCCTGGCCCTGGGCGGTGCAGGGCGCGGCCCTGGTGGGCGCCAACGGCCTGGCCGGGCTGCTGGCCGCGGCCGCGGCCCTGGCCCTGCGCGGCCGGGGGCTTTCCGCCCCGCGCCTGGCCGCCCTGGGCATTCTGGGCCTGCTCGCGGCCTTCGGCCTGTGGCGGGTGGACGCGCCGCCGGCCAGCGTGGGCCAGGCCAAGGTGGCCCTGATCCAGGGCAACGTGGACCAGGCCCACAAGTGGGACCCGGCCTGGCAGGCCGAGACCCTGCGCCGCTACACCGAAATCTCGGCCCAGGAGGCCCGGGCCGGCGCGGACCTGCTCATCTGGCCCGAGACCGCCATGCCCTTCTTCTTCCAGGACCCCACCCCCCTGTCCCTCTCGGTGCGCGACCAGGTGCAGGCGATGGGGGTGGCGCTGCTGGCCGGCTCCCCGGCCTACACCCGGGGCCTGGGCCAGCGCGACTACGTGCTGCACAACCGGGCCTTCCTCACGGACAGCGCGGGCATCACCCTGGGCCACTACGACAAGGAGCACCTGGTGCCCTTCGGCGAGTACGTGCCCCTGTCCGGGCTGCTGGGCTTCCTGCCCAAGCTGGTGCAGGGCATCGGCGAGTTCGCGCCAGGCAGCGACCAGCCCGCGCTGGCCCTGGGCAATCTTGCCTTGGGAGTGCTCATTTGCTATGAAACGATTTTCCCGGAACTGGCCCAGGACCGCGTGGAGCACGGCGCAAACCTGCTGGTGAACATCTCCAACGACGCCTGGTTCGGCCGCTCCTCGGCCCCGCTGCAGCACCTGCACCTGTCGGTGCTGCGGGCCGTGGAGCAGAACCGCTGGATGGCGCGGGCCACCAACACCGGCATCTCGGCCCTGATCGACCCCCGCGGCCGCATCCTGGAGCGCACCGGACTGTTCGCCACCACCTCCCTGGCCGGCCGGGTGGACCTGGTGGCCGAGACCACCTTCTTCCACCGCTGGCGGACCTGGGTGGAGACCGCCCTGGCCCTGGCCGCCCTGCTCCCCCTGGCCCGGGCCGGGCGGCGCCGTTAACCTCCAACCCCGGAACTTCCATGGCACTTTTGCAATACGCCGACCTCAAGACCCGCTGCTCCCTGCTCGCCGACCAGTACGAAACCCTCCGGGGGCGGCTTTGACCTGGATCGCGCCCGCCGCCGCCTGGCCGAAATCGAGGAGGCCCTGGCCAAGCCCGGGGCCTGGGACAAGCCCGAGGCCCTGACCCCGCAACTCAAGGAAAAGAGCGGCCTCACCGCCCTGGTAACGCGGTTCGACGGCCTGCAGAGGGCCAAGGCCGACATGGACGACTGGCTGGCCATGGCCCGGGAGGAACAGACCGCCGAGGTGCTGGAGGCCCTGGACGAACAGATCGCACGGCTGGAGGAAAAACTTGAGCAAGCCGAGCTGGCCACCCTGCTGTCCAACGAGGGGGATGCCAGCGACGCCATCCTGGAGATTCACCCCGGGGCCGGCGGCACCGAGGCGCAGGACTGGGCCGAGATGCTCTGGCGCATGTACGTGCGCTGGGCCGAACGCCAGGAGTTCAAGGTCAAGCTCCTGGACCAGCTCCCGGGCGAGGAGGCGGGCATCAAGAGCGTGACCCTGCTCATCGAGGGGCCCTACGCCTACGGCCTGCTCAAGGGCGAGTCCGGCATCCACCGGCTCATCCGCATCTCGCCCTTCGACTCCTCGGGCCGGCGGCACACCTCCTTCGCCTCGGTGGACGTGTTGCCCGACGTGGAGGAAAACCTGGACGTGGAGATCAAGGACGACGACGTGCGCATCGACGTGTTCCGCTCCAGCGGCCCGGGCGGCCAGAACGTGAACAAGACCAGTTCCGCGGTTCGCCTCACCCACATCCCCACCGGCATCGTGGTGTCCTGCCAGAACGAGCAGTCCCAGCACCGCAACAAGGACACCGCTTTCAAGATCCTCAAGGCCCGGCTCATCGAGCGGGAGCTGCGCAAGCGCGAGGCCGAGAAGCAGGCCCAGTACGCCACCAAGGACGCCATCGGCTTCGGCAGCCAGATCCGCACCTACACCCTGCAGCCCTACCGGCTGGTCAAGGACCACCGGTCCAACACCGAGATCACCAACGTGGACGCGGTGCTGGACGGCGACCTGGACACCCTCATCCGCAACCAACTGCTGCACTCCCATGCCCACGCCGCCTCCTGATGCCCTCGACCCGGCCGGCCGCGAGCTGTTGAGCCGGGAGCTGGAGACCCTGCGCCAGGCCCTCCTGGCCCGGCACCCCGGCCTGGCCCCGGAACTGGAGCGCGACGGGGACCTCCTGGCCCTGCTGCGCCTGGTGCCCGGCCTGTCCCTGGACCAGTGGCCCCAGGTCTCCGAGACCCTGGGCCTCAAGGACTGGCTGGCCGTGCCCCTGAACGGGGACGACGCCCCCTTCCTGGAGCAGCTCGGCCGCACCCTGGAGGACCTGGCCTTCCAGACCGAACACGACCCGCTCACCGGCCTGCCCAACCGTCGGGCCTTTGACCGGACCATGGACCGCGAGGTGGAGCGCTCCCGCCGGGCAGGGGTCTCCCTGTCCGTGGCGGTGCTTGACCTGGACAACTTCAAGCGGCTCAACGACACCCACGGCCACCCCTGCGGGGACGAGGCCCTGGTGGAGACGGCCCGCATCTTGCTTACCGGAATACGACGCTACGACCTGGCCGCGCGCATCGGCGGCGAGGAGTTCGCCCTGGTGTTCCCGGAGACCGGGATGACCCGGGCCGGCCGCATCCTGGAGCGCATCCTGGAGTCCCTGCGCCTGGTGCGCCTGGGCTGCGGCAACGGGATCCGGCTCACCGCCTCGGTGGGCCTGGCCTGCACCAAGGGCCGGGGCGAGCGCAGTCCGGCGGACCTGCTGGAGGCCGCGGACAAGGCCCTGTACCAGGCCAAGGGCGATGGCAAGGACCGGGTGGTGACCGCGCCGCTCCTGAACCTGGCCGCCCCGGTCAGGGCCACCCTGGTGGAAGCCAACGAAAAACGGTTCCTCTTCACCGGCGTCTGAGCCGACGGTAAGGACACATGACCCGAGACGAGCACAAGACCCTTTCCGTGGCCGTGGTCAGCGGCAAGGGCGGGGTGGGCAAGACCAACCTGGCCCTGAACCTGGGCTACGCCCTGCACAAGGCCGGGCACCCGGTCATGCTCATGGACTGCGACCTGGGACTGGCCAACCTGGATGTGCTGCTGGGCCTGGCCCCGGACAAGACCCTCCAGGACATGCTCCAGCCCGGGGTGACCTCGGCCGAGGTGGTGGTGCCCATCGAGCCCGGGGGCTTCGACTTCCTGCCCTCGGCCTCGGGCGTGCCCGAACTCATCGACCTGGACGAGGACCTGCAGCGCCTGCTCTTCTCCAAGCTCACGTCCATCATCGGCGGCTACGACTACCTGCTCATGGACCTGGGCGCGGGCATCTCCCGCACCGTGCTCTCCTTTGCGGCCATGGCCCAGGAGCGGCTGGTGGTCATCACCCCGGAGCCCACCTCCCTGACCGACGGCTACGCCATGATCAAGGTGCTGCACTCCGAGTACGGGGTGTCCAGCTTCAACGTGGTGGTGAACATGGCCGACAGCCGGGCCCAGGGCGACCGCAGCTTCGAGCGCCTGGCCGCGGCCTGCAAGCGCTTCCTCAACCTGGACATCGACTACGTGGGCGCTGTGCGCAGCGATCCGGCGGTGATCCAGGCGGTCATCCGGCAGGTCCCCCTGCTCAAGCACGCCCCCACGTCCGAGGCGGGAAGAGACGTGCTCGGGCTGGCCGTGAAATTCAAGCGAATGCGCGACAAAAGGCTTCCCACGCTGTCCGCGCAGCGCATTCTATCGGAACTTCCCTCAGGAATCAGGAATTCCTCTTGACCGAAAACGCCGGTATTTGGCATATATATAATGTCGAAACACACCATCCGCCAGAAAGGGCGGAAGGACACCGGCGACGGAGGGATTGCCATGAACAAAAGCGAGCTCATCAAGACCCTGGCCGAGAAGAACAACCTGCACGTTGACGAGGCGTCGCTCATCGTCAACACCTTCTTCGACTCCATCAAGAACTCCCTGGTGAAGGGCGAGCGGGTGGAAATCCGCGGCTTCGGGAGCTTCAAGGTCAAGGACTACGGCGGGTACACCGGCCGCAATCCCAAGACCGGCGACGTGGTGGACGTCCACCCCAAGAAGCTGCCCTTCTTCCGTCCGGGCAAGGAGCTCAAGGAGTACGTGAACAAGTAAATGCGCCGTTTCCTCCTCCTGCTGGCCCTCACCGGGTGCGCGACTCTGTTCGCAGCGCGCGCCCTGGCCGGCGACCCGCTCATCCTGGTCTACACGGCGAACTCGGACGGCTGGTTGTTCCCCTGCCCTTCCTGAGGGGGCAAGACCATAGGCGGCCTGGCCAGGCGCGCCACCTTGCTTGCGTCCCTCAAGGAGGACGCGGCCAAGAACGGGTCTCCCCTCCTGGTGCTGGCAGGACCCTACGAATTCCTCCCCACGGATCCCCGGACGCCCAGGGGCCGGCCCGAAGCGGCCCAGGCCCTGGGCGCGGCCCATGCGCGCCTGCCCTACGACCTGGGCCTGGCCATGCCCGCCGAGGCCGCGTGGCTCGCTGACAACGGCGCGGCCCTGCCCCCCGCCTTCCGGGTGGCCGGACCGCATCCCGCCTCCGGGACCCTGCTGGCCGGCCCGGTGCGGGTGGGCGTGGTCCTGTTCCCGGTCCTGCCTGCGGACGCGGCCACGGCCCCGCAGGACCTGGGCCGGGAGGTGGCCGAAACCGCCCGCGCCCTGCGCGGGAGCACGGACCTGGTGGTGGGCATCTCGCCCTGGGGATCCCCGGCCGAGGCCGACTTCCTGGCGACCCACGGGCAGACCGTGGACCTGCTCCTGGGCTCCGGCCCGGGCCCGGGCTTCCCGGCCCGGCCCATGGCCGGGGACACGGTGCTCTGGGCGCGCCCCTATTCCCAGGGCAAATCCCTGCTCCAGATCACGGTGAAATCCCTGCCCCAGCGCACCCCGGACTGGAAATGGGTCCGCGAAGGGAACGCCGCGGTCCTGTTGCAGTCCCTGACCGAAAACATTACAAACGACCCCGACATGGCCGCGCTCCTGGCCGGTTTCCACCTGGAGCAGACCACGAACTGACACCCCGGCCGGGCCGCCGCCTTCCCAGTTCCGCGCCGCCCGCCTTGGAACGGACGACTTCATGCGCCATATCGACTTCTTCAAGATGCACGGCTCCGGCAACCATTTCGTGCTGCTGGACAACCGCACCCTGCACGTGCCCGCGGCCCACATGGCCGGCTGGGCCAAGGCCGTGTGCGCCCCGGGATTCGGGGTGGGCGCGGACGGGCTCATCCTCCTGGACCAGGCCCCGGCCGGCTCGGGCGCGGACACCATGTGGCACTTCTACAACGCCGACGGCTCCCGGGCCGAGATGTGCGGCAACGGCTCGCGCTGCGCCGCGCGCCTGGCCGTGCAACTGGGCCTGGCCGGCCCCGAGCACGTGCTGCTCACCGATGCCGGGCCCATCCGCGCCGCGGTGGACCCGGACTCGGACCAGGTCAAGGTGCAGCTCACCCCGCCCCGGGACCTGGCCCTGGACATCCCCCTCGCCCTGGACGGGGACCGGATCACGGTGCACTTCGTGAACACCGGGGTTCCCCACACGGTGGTGGAGTGCGGCGACGTGGCCCAAGTGGACGTGAAGAAACTGGGCCGGGCCCTGCGCTTCCACCCGCACTTCGCGCCGGCCGGGACCAACGTGAACTTCATCCAGGCCACGGAACGCGACGCCCTGTCCCTGCGCACCTACGAGCGGGGGGTGGAGGACGAGACCTACGCCTGCGGCACCGGCGCCGCGGCCTCGGCCCTGGTGGCCAACGCCCTGGGCCTGGCCGGGACCGAGGTGGCGGTGACCACGTCCGGGGGCGAGGTCTTGCGCATCTTTCTGGAAAACGGCACGGTATTCCTCCAGGGGCCGGCCGTCTTCGTGTACACCGGCCGGCTGTCGGCCGAAGCCGTGGGCCTCGCGCTGCCCGCGGTTGCTGACTAGACGGACGAAATAACAAGGGGGGCATCATGGAATTCAGGGGGGCCTTCACCGCGCTGGTGACGCCGTTCACCAATGGCGAGGTGGACGAGGAAGCGTACCGCCGCCACATCGAGTGGCAGATCGAACAGGGCATCGACGGCCTGGTGCCGTGCGGCACCACCGGCGAGTCCGCCACCCTTTCCCATGCCGAGCACGGCAAGGTGATCCGCATCTGCGTGGAGCAGGTGAACAAACGGGTCCCGGTGCTGGCCGGGGCCGGGTCCAACAACACCCGCGAGGCCATCGAGCTCACCCGCTACGCCAAGGACGCGGGCGCGGACGGGGCCCTGCTCATCACCCCCTACTACAACAAGCCCACCCAGGAGGGCCTGGTGGCGCACTTCAAGGCCATCGCCAAGGACGTGCCCATGCCCTTCGTGGTCTACAACGTGCCCGGCCGCACCGCGCTGAACCTGCTGCCCGCCACCGTGGCCCGCATGGCCCGGGAGATTCCCGAGGTCATCGGCATCAAGGAGGCCACCGGCGACCTGAAGCAGGTGTCCGAGGTGGTGGAGTTCTGCCCCAAGGGCTTCACCGTGCTCTCGGGCGACGACTTCACGGTGCTGCCGCTCCTGGCCGTGGGCGGCCAGGGCGTCATCTCCGTGGTCTCCAACATCCTGCCGGACAAGATGAGCGGCATGTGCGCGGCCTGGTTCGCCGGCGACCTGCCCACGGCGCAGAAGCTGCATTTCGAGCTGGCACCCTTCTCGCGCATGATGTTCCTGGAGACCAACCCCATTCCGGTCAAGACCTCCCTGGCCCTCATGGGCCGCATCAAGCTGGACCTCAGGCTGCCTCTGGTGCCCATGAGCCCGGCCAACGCCGAAAGTCTGCGCGCCTTTCTGGCGGGCAAGGGACTCATCTAGCCTCGGACACTGAACACAAAAAGGCCGCCCTCCCTTGCGGGAAGGCGGCCTTCGTTTTTCTTGTACCCGGAAAAATCAGCCCAGCACGACCTGGTCTTTTCCGTCACGCTCCTGCAGGTACACGTTGACCTGCTGGCCGCGCTCCGTGACCACGGTCTTGCCGGTGAAGTCGGCCTGGATGGGCAGTTCGCGGTGCCCCCGGTCAACGAGCACCAGCAGCTTCACGCACCGCGGCCGGCCGAAGTCGAGGATGGCCTCCAGGGCGCAACGGATGGTGCGGCCGGTGAAAAGTACGTCGTCGACGAGGATGACGGTCTTGTCCTCCACGGGAAAATCAATGCGCGTGGCGTTGATGTTCGGGGTGCTGCTGGTGGTGGTCCAGTCGTCGCGGTAGAGATTGATGTCCAGCTCGCCGCAGGGTGTGCCGCACTTGGTCCGCGAGGACAGGAGGCGGCACAGCCGTCCGGCGAGATCGACCCCCCGGCGCTGGATGCCCACCAGGGCGATGGACTCGTGGTCGGGAACCTGCTCTAGGATCTGACAGGCTAGGCGGTCGAGGCAGCGTTCCATGTCGGCCGCGGACATGATTTCCTTGCTTGGGTGCATGGGGGTCCTCCGTGGGTTCATGACACGACCTGTTCACTAAGTGCCTCAAGTTGTAATTGCAAGCGATTCATCCTATGGACAAAGGCCTGAAACCACAGCCGCGGAGGTCGCATGAGCGCGAACAATGTCTTCTTTCTGGAACTCATCGAATGGTTTGACGACAGCGGACAGGAAATAGCCCGCCGCTTTCCCCAGGAAGGATCGGGGGAGATCAAATACGGCGCGCAGATGGTCGTGCGCGAATCCCAGGCCGGAATTTTTTTCTACAACGGCAAGGCCGTGCATGTCTTCGGGCCCGGCCGGCACACCCTCAAGACCGCCAACATCCCCATCCTGAACAAGCTCATGGGCATCCCCTGGGGGCTGGAGAGCCCGCTGCGGGCCGAAGCCTACATGATCAACACCAAGGTCTTCCCGAACCTCAAATGGGGCACGCGGGAACCCGTGGCATTCAAGGACTCGGAGCTTGGGCTCATCCGGCTGCGGGCCTACGGCATGTTCAACATCCAGGTGGTTCAGCCCCTGCTTTTCATCAACTCCCTGGTCGGCACCATGGGCTCGTTCTCCGTCCCCGACCTGAGCGAGTACCTGGGCAAGGTCATCGTCTCGCGCTTCAACGACTATCTCGGCGAAAACATGGACACCATCCTGAACCTGCCCAGCCGCTACGAAGGATGGTCCGACGGCCTGCGCCAACGGCTTCAGGAGGATTTCAGACACTTCGGCCTGTCCCTGAACCAGCTCTACATCAACGCCATCACCCCGCCGCCCGAAGTCCAGAAGGCCATGGACGACAAGACCAGACTCGGCATGTTCGATGACATGAACAAGCTCATGCAGCTCAAGGCCGCCAGCGCCATGGAGAAGGCCGCCGCCAANNCCCTCATGGCCCAGGCCATGCAGATGGCCGGGCAGGCCGCGGGTGCGGCCCCCCAGGCCCCGGCAGCCCCGGGCTTGAAGTGCCCCGAGTGCAGCCAGCCCATCCGCCAGGACGACAGGTTCTGCCCGTCCTGCGGACATCAGCTCGTGGTCTTCGAGCAATGCAAGGGCTGCGGCAAAAACCTGGCCCCGGGCACGCGCTTCTGCCCGCGCTGCGGCCAGCAGGCCGGCAGCGTGCGCGAAACGGTCAAATGCCCGTCCTGCGGGCAGGAAAACCTCTCGTCGTCCACGTTCTGCAACCATTGCGGTGAGCGCATGGCCTGAACATGACCGAGGCGCAACTCTCCCACCAATGTCCGCAGTGCGGCGCGCCGGTGGAACTCGACGAAACGGACAGGATCTTTTCCTGCCCGTTCTGTCAGGTCCGTCTCTTCATCCACGCCGACGGCCCGTTCCGCTATTACCTGAAGCCGCATATCGAGCACCCCGGGACGCTGATCTACGTCCCCTACTGGCGTTTCCGGGGTAACGCCTTCGTCCTCGCCCCCCAGGACACGCGGCACAAGATCCTCGACTCGAGCCTCCTGGCCGTGGACAACAACAGCCTGCCCCCCTCCCTGGGTCTGCGCAGCCAGGCCATGCCCCTGTCCTTCGTGGAGCCGAACACACAGGGGCTCTTTCTGCCGCCAAGCGTCAGGAGCGCGGAGTTCAAGGCCAGGCTGCTCAGAGCCATCCCAGGGCTCAAAGCATCCTCCGGCCCCAGGCTCACGGCCTGCATCGGCGACGTGCTGTCCCTCATTCACCTGCCCGTTTTTCAAAGCCACGAACTCGTTGACGGGATCACGGGCAAGCTTCTCGGCCCGGCGGACATCGACACCGCAGGCCTCGAACAGGCGGGCAGCCACCTCCGTTTCGCCTCGACCCTCTGCCCGCAATGCGGCTGGGACCTCGTCGGCGATCGGCAGAGCCTCGTCCAGACCTGCCCGCACTGCGATACGGCCTGGGAGCCGGGCCCCGAAGGCGGGTCGCGCATCACGCCGCACTTCCTGCAAACCCCCGAAAAGCCGGCCCTGTACCTGCCCTTCTGGAACCTGCGCATCCGCGCCAAGGGCTTTCGCCTGCAGACCTGGGCCGACCTGATCCGGCTGACCAACCTGCCCCGGGCGCTCCTGCCCTGGATGGAATCCACGGCCTTCTCCTTTCGCATCCCGGCCTTCAAGATCCGGCCGGAACTGTTCCTGAACCTCAGCGCCCAGGTCAGCCTCTACCAGCCCGACGCCCCGGAACAGGAGTCCCTGCCCCGCGTCCCACTGCACCCCGTGACCCTGCCCAGGGAGGAAGCCTTCCAGGCCGTGCCCGTGGTGCTGGGCCGTCTCGCTCCGGCCCGCAAGAATCTCTTCCCGAAAATCCAGGGCGGCTCCATCAAACCACTGGAGGCGCGTATCGAATACCTGCCCTTCGTGGAAGAAAGCCATGAATTCATCCAGCCTGAAATGAACATGGCCATCCAGAAAAACGCCCTGTTCTGGTCCGCCACCCTCTGAAAACATGCGCGCCCCGGACAAAAGCCCGAGGCGCGGTGTCATCGGCAGCAATGCCGGAATCGCCTGTTGCGCGGAGACGGCGCGTCCTTGTGCCCGACCTGCCCGCGGACGGCCGCCCTATTCTTCAGGAAAAACGGGCCCGTCGGGAGTCAGGCCCATGACCAGGGACGCGTTGCGAAGCCGCAGGCGGACCTCATCGAGGTCATAGGGCCTGGAGATGCAATCGTCGGCACCGGCCGTGACACATCGCCGAATGGCCCCGACTGCGCCGCGGGGCACCCCGCCAAGGATAAAGGTGCCCTGGAAGGCCGGATTGGCGCGCAGGCGCTCGATAAATTCATCGCACTCCAGAAAATCCGCATGCCAGTCGGCCAGGACCAGCCGTGGCTCCCCGCATCCCTTCACTGCGGCCCAGGCCTGCGCCTCCGACTCCGCCACAACGCAATCGTACCCCCAGACGCGCAACGCCTTGAGCAGCACGTTGCGTGACAGGCACGGCTCCTCGACGATCACTATGTTCAGTCCTTTCATCACGCGAAGCTCCCTCAGGTAGTGTCCACGTTGCCACATTCCCGGCCCTGCGCCGGGCGGACCGGGAAAAGCCGGGCCGTCAATCCCCCGCCTGGTCCGTTGCGTTCTCCTGTACGGCCTGCTGTTCCGGTTCGGGGCGCTGGGCAACGAGTCCGAAAATATACGTACAGATCGGCACTCCCAGAACCAAGCCCCAAATATGAAACAATTTGGCCCCTATGGTCAGGATGAAGAGCACGATAACCGGGTTGATACGCATGTATGAGCCATAGATCCTGGGATTGAGCACGTAGCCTTCGATCAGATGGATGACCGTGATCATGACGATGGCCAGGAACATGGTCGTCAGGCCGGATGCCTGCAGGGCGATGAGGCAGATGGGCACGGAACTGATGAAGACTCCCAGGACAGGAATGAAACTGCATAAAAAAACGATGACCGTCAAAAAAGCCATGGTCGATCCCAGTCCCAGCATGGCCACGCCCAGGGCCGTCAGGATGGCGTTGACCACGGCGATGGTGAACTGCGCCTCCAGGGACTTGCCCAGAACCGTGGCGAAGTCGCGGATGCTGCCCGCCACCTCGCGGTAGACGAAACCCAGCCGGGACCTCTCCAGGGAACGCACGCTTGCGCTCAGACGCGGCAGGTCGAG
>DKEU01000229.1:0-13413 GCA_002452635.1 Desulfovibrionaceae bacterium UBA6814
GGACACCGCCATCCTCACCCCGCACAT
Organism: Desulfovibrionaceae bacterium UBA6814; assembly: GCA_002452635.1. Taxonomy (GTDB): domain Bacteria; phylum Desulfobacterota; class Desulfovibrionia; order Desulfovibrionales; family Desulfovibrionaceae; genus UBA6814. Next base: position 28 of record DKEU01000229.1, read on the forward strand.
CGGGTCCTACGCCAAGGAGGGCCGGGCCAAGATGGAGACCGACGCGGTGAAGAACCTGCTGACGGCGCTGGGACTGGATTGGGGAGCCGGCCAGCAACGCGTCGATTTCTAGAAATATCCAAGAGTAGCTTGCGGGGATTTCGACCATGCCCATTTCGGTGATCGTGTTCGACTGCGACGGGGTCCTGCTGGACTCGGTGGACGTGAAGACCCGGGCCTTTGCCGCGCTCTTTGCCGAGCACGGGCAGGAGGCCGCGGACTTCATGGTGGACTTCCACCTGAAGCACGGCGGGGTGAGCCGCTACGCCAAGTTCGCGCACTTCTTCCGGGAGCGCCTGGGCCGGGAGATCACCCCGGAGGAGAGCAAGGCCCTGGACAAGCGCTTCACCGCGGCCTGCCTGGACGCCCTGCTCAAGGCCCCCATGATCCCCGGGGCGCGGGAGTTCCTGGAGGCCAACCCGGGCGGCCGGCCCCTGTACGTGTGCTCGGGCGCGCCGGAGCTGGAGCTGGCCTTCATCTTCGACCACATGGACCTCACGGGCTACTTCAAGGCCATCTACGGCTCGCCCACGCCCAAGGCCGACAACCTGGCCCGCATCGTGGCCGAGTGCGGCGCGCCGGCCCAGGAGGTGCTCATGGTGGGCGACAGCGGCACGGACCTGGACGCGGCCCGGAAGGTGGGCGCGCGCTTCCTAGGCGTGGGCGAATTCCCGGCCCCGCACCACTGGCTGCCGGACCTGACGGGCTTGGCGGCGTATCTGGAACAGGCGGACTAGTATGATTCTTTTTCAAAAAACCACGATTTTTTGATGGGGTTCGGCTTGGCAGCGTATCTGGAGAAACAGCCCTGACCGCCCGGCGCGCTTCGTTCGCCTCGCGGCTGCTGGCCGGCCTCATCGGGGCCGTGGCCCTGGCCCATGCGGTGCTGCTCTTCGGCCTGGTGGGCGAAAACGAAATCCTCGCCGGGTTCGGGGCAGGGCTGGTGGCCTTGGCCCTGCCCCGCCCCCGGCTCTCCCTGGCCCTGTCCCTGGGCGCGCTGGCCGCGGTCCTGCTCCTGGCCGGCCTGGTGTCCTTCGCGGGCCTGGACCGCAAGGCCATGCGCTCCACGCCCCTGGCCGAACTCATCACCTACGATGTCCGGCACGGCCACCAGACCTTCCGGCCCAAGACCCGGGCCAGCTTCACCCTGCCCTACGGCGACCTTGCGGCCATGCGCGGCCGGGACCTGGGCGGGGGCGAGCGCACCGTGGAGTTCGCCACCGACTCCCGGGGCCTGCGCAACGACGCCGAGTACACGGACCAGCCCTGGCTGCTGGTGGGCGACTCCTTCGTGGTGGCCAGCGCCACGGACCAGGCCCACACCCTGTCCCGGTTCCTGGCCACGGAGCACGGCCTGGCCGCGTACAACATCGCGGCCGTGGGCGGGGACCTGGCCGACTACCGCACCTGGCTCCGGGATTTCCTGGCCGAGCACCCGGGCATCGCGGCCCGCGCCGTGGTCTTCTTTTTCGAAGGCAACGACTTCGGCCCGGTGCGCGACCCCGAGTCCACCACCCCGGCCTGGCGGCTCCGGCTCAAGCGCTACATGAATCTCTACCGGTTCCAGCCCCTGGGCAAGCTCTGCACCGTGTTGGCCGGCCGGCTGCGCGCTGCCGACCGCTCGGACCCGGTGCAGGACGCCACGGCCGGAGGCCGGCCCATCCATTTCCTCGGGCGCTACGTGGAGGTCGCGTCCCGGCCGGCCTTTCCCAACCCGGGCGAGTTCCGGGACATGCTGGCCGCCCTCCGGCCGCACCTGGCCGCAGCGGTGTTCATCCCCACCAAGTACCGCGTGTACGCCCCGCTCCTGGACCAGCCGCCCGGCGACCTGCCCGACGCCCAGCGGGACTACCTGTCCCGGGTGTGCGCCGATTTCAGCCTGCCCCTCCTGGACCTGACCCCGGCCCTGCGCACCGCCGCGGCCCGGGCCCTGGCCCGGGGCGAATTCGTGTACTGGCCGGACGACACCCACTGGAACGCCGCGGGCATCCGCGCCGCGGCCGACGCGCTGGCCCCCTTCCTGTCCGGGCTGCCCGGGACCGGGCGATGAACATCGCCTTCGTCAACGCCACCCGCCGCTTCGGCGGGGTCAAGGCCTGGACCCTGGACGCGGCCCGCTGCCTGGCCCGCCTGGGCCACCGCCCGCTCATCGCGGCCCGGCCCGGCCCGTTCCTGGACTCCTGCCGGGCAGCGGGCCTGGACGCCCGGGCCTGGGACTTCGGCATGGACTACGGCCCCCTGGGCGTGGCCCGGTTCAAGCGGCTCTTCCGGGACGAAAACACGGACATCGTCATCTGCAACGTGGGCAAGGACCTGCGCCTGGCCGGCGTGGCGGCGCGGCTGCTGGGCATCCCGGTGGTGCACCGGGTGGGCCTGCCCCGGGACATGCGCGACAGCCTCAAGGTGCGGCTCACCCACCGCTTCCTGCGACCCCGGCTCCTGGCCCCCTGCGCCTACATCCAGCGGGACATGGCCAAGGAACTGTCCTTTGTCACCGAGGCCGATGTCACGGTCATCCCCATCGGCAAGGAGCCCGCCCCGGCGGCCCCGACCCGCGCCACTACCCCGCGCACCGTCATCACCACCAGCCAGCTCAACCCGGACAAGGGCCACGCGGACCTGCTGGAGGCCCTGGCCAGGCTGGCCGCGCAGGGACGCGACTTCCGCTGCCGCTTCCTGGGCACGGGCAGCGCGGAAACAGATTTAAAATCTCTGGCGGACTCCCTGGGCCTGGCCGACCGCATCGCCTGGCCGGGCTTCGTGGCCGACGTGCGGGCCGAACTGGCCCGGGCCGACATCTTCGCCCTGCCCTCGCGCTCCGAGGGCCTGCCCAACGCGCTCCTGGAGGCCATGGCCGAGGGCCTGCTGCCCGTGGCCCGGGACGTGGGCGGGGTGGCCGAGGCCTGGCCCGCGGGCCTGGACCGGTTCCTGCTGCCCTACGACAGCGGCGCGGACCGGCTGGCCGCAGCCCTGGACGCGGCCCTGGGGCTGGACGACGCCGCGCTCCTGGCGACCCGGCGCTCGGTGTGGGAGCACATGGGCTACAATCTCTCCCTGGAGCAGCAGACCCGGGCCTTGGCCGCCTGGCTGGAGCAGGTCGTTGCGGAGGCGCGCAGTGGCCGTTGAGCGCCTGAACATTCCCACCCCCCAGGTCCGGCGCATCCTGGTCTGCCAGCTCCGGCAGATCGGGGACGTGCTGCTGGCCACCCCGGCCATCCGGCTCCTGCACGAGGCCTATCCCGCGGCCGAGGTGCACGTGTTCACCGAGGCCCGCTGCGCGCCGGTGCTGGAGAACAACCCGCACATCGCCCGCATCTGGGCCGTGGACAAGAAGCAGCTCACCCACCTGGGCAAGGAGCTGGCCTACTACCTCACCGTGGCGCGGCAGGGCTTCGACCTGGTGGTGGACTTCCAGCAGCTTCCCCGCATCCGCTGGGTGGTCGGCCTGTCCCGGCTCTTCGGCTGCCGCTGGCGGCTGTCCTACGACCCGCCCTGGTACAACCGCTGGCTCTACTCCCACACCACCCGGCCCCGGGACGGCTACGCGGCCCTGTGCAAGGCCAGCGTGCTGGAGCCCCTGGGCCTGGCCTGGCGCGGGGAGCGGCCCGAACTCTTCCTGCGGCCCGAGGAAACCGCCTGGGCCGGGGAGTTCCTGGCCGCCAGCGGCCTGGAGAACCGCACCCTGGTGACCGTGGACCCCTCCCACCGCCGGGCCACCCGGCGCTGGCCTGCGGGCCATTTCGGCCGGGTGCTGGGCCTGGCCGCGGCGGAACGGCCCGGCGCGCGCTTCCTCATCGCCTGGGGGCCGGGGGAGAAGGACCTGGCCCAGGAGGTGGCCGCGGCCAGCGGGACGCAGGCCTGCGTGGTGCCGGACCGGATGCTCACCCTGCGCCAGCTCGCCGCGGTGCAGGCCCGGGCGGCCCTGCACTTCGGCACCTGCTCGGCCCCGCGCCACCTGGCAGTGGCCGTGGGCACGCCCACCCTGGCGGTGCTGGGCTCCACCTCCGACGCCTGGACCTACCCTTCCCCGGAGCACGGCGACCTGCGCCTGGGCCTGCCCTGCCAGCCTTGCAACCGGAACGAGTGCGACACCATGCACTGCCTGACCGACCTCGCGCCCGAGGCCGTGCTGCCCGAGCTGCTCCGGCGGCTGGACGAGGCCGTCGCGGGGAACGCCTGATGCGCATCGTGCTCATCACCTCCTCGGAAAGCGCCAGCGGCGGGGCGCGGCAGGCGCTCTACCTGGGGCAGGGCCTGGCCGCCCGGGGCCACCGGGTGACCTTCTTCGCCCCGCACCAGGCGGCCAGCGAGCCCCTGGCCGGGGACCTGGACTTCCGCACCCTGCCCCCGGCCCGCCGGGACTGGCGACGCGCCGTTGCAGCCGCCCTGCCCGGCTCCGGTCCCTGCATCGTGCAGGCCTTCCACAACAAGGCGCTCAAGGCCCTGGCCTGGTGGAGCCTGGCCTGGCGTCGGCGCGGGGCGGTGTGCCTGGGCCACCGCGGGGTCATGTACCGGCCGGGCAACCCCCTGCCCTACTGGTCCCCGGGCATGGCCCTGTTCACCGTGAACTCCCAGGCCTGCGCCAAGGTGCTGCGCAGCCTGGGCGTGTCCCGGAAACGCCTGGAAGTGGTGTACAACGGCATCCCGGCCGAGCGGGTGACCCCGGCCCTGGAGCCCGCGGCCATGCGGGAGCGCCTGGGCATCCCGGCCGGAGTCCCGGTGCTGGGCACCGTGGCCGGGGACAAGCCGGTCAAGGGCGTGGATGTGCTGCTGGCGGCCTTTGCCGCCCTGCCCCCGGAGCAGGCGTCCAGCCATCTGGTCTGCGTGGGCTGCCGGCCGGAGCACTGGGAGCCGGACATCGCGCGCCTGGGCCTCATGGGCCGGGTGCACTGCACCGGCCGGGTGGAGGACGTGGCCGACCACCTGGCCATCCTGGACCTGTTCGTGCTGCCCTCCCGCTCCGAGAGCCTGCCCAACACCCTCATGGAGGCCATCTGCCTGGGTCTGCCCGCAGTTGCCACCAGCGTGGGCGGGGTGCCGGAACTCATACGGGGCAGCGGCCTGCTGGCGCCGCCGGACGACGCGGCCGCGCTCGCCGCGGCCATGGCGCGGCTGCTGGGCGACGACGCGGAGCGCGCGGCCATGGCCCAGGCCAGCCGCGCCCTGGCCCCGGAGTTCTCCCTGGACCACAAGGTGGACCGGATGGAGGCCATCTTCACCGACCTGCTGCAACGGAGGGGCCATGCCGCGCGTGCTGGTCACTGAGGGCTCCTCGGGCATCGTGGAGCTGCACGGGCCGGGGATCAAGGAGACCTTTCTCCCGGACAACGACCTGGACCGCGCCCTGCACCTGCTCCTGCGGCTCTACGACCTGAAATCCGCGGCCGGGACCCGGTTCCTGGACAACTACCGCCGCGAGGGCTTCAACTGGCTCTCGGGCCAGGTGGGCAACCTGTACTGGCGCTGGCTGTTCCGGCTGGTGCAGTACGGCCCGCTGCTCGGGCGCTTCCTGTCCGGCGAGCTCACCCCGGTGTTCCGCAACAACGTGAACCTGGCCAAGATCTGGGAAGTGCTGCGGCCCAGGCGCAAGCACAGCCTGGCCGACTGGTGGCGCTATTCGCGGGTGCTGCCCGCGCACAACCGCACGGTGCTCCGGAACCGGGCCGGGACCATGCTCTTCTACCGCTACGGGCCCAAGGATTTCAGGACGCGGGAGATGGTGCCCGTGTTCGAGCGCTCGGGCGTGGACTTCACCTACGTGTACTCCGCCTCGGTCAACGTGCTCAAAAATCGGCGCAACCTGGGCCACCCCACCTATTTCCTGCACCGCCGCTGCGCCGTGCCCCGGCTCTTCCGGCACGAGTATCCCGCGGACGGCCTGGGGCCGGACCTGGCCCCGTTCCTGCCCGCGGTGCTGGCGCGCTGCGAGGAGCACATGTCCTTCCAGGTGGTCGAGTACCACCGCCACCTGGAGTGCCTGGCCGCGGACCGGCCCGCGCTCTTCTTCGGCCTGGACGACCACCAGGAGGTCCACCCCATCCTGTTCGCGTGCAAGACCCTGGGCATCCCCAGCATCGGGTACCAACTGGGCATGTACGCCCGCCGCCAGGCGGCCTACACCCTGGAGGGCTGGGAGCCCGGGGACTACGCCTGGTACGACAACGTCATCGTGTGGGGGCAGTACTGGGAGGACGTGGTGCGGCGCTGGGGCAGGGTCTACCCGGAGGGCTACTTCCTGCCGGGCACCAACAAGCACGGGTACGGGTACCAGCGGCTGGAATCGCCGAATTTCTCAGCCAAGAACATCCTGGTGCCCTACGAGTTCTGGGGCAACACCCGGCGCATCGGCCAGTACATGGCGAGGCTCATGGACCTGGGCTACACCGTGTACTTCAAGTACAAGCCCGACGAGCGGCCCGAGCGGCAGATCGCCTGCTACGGCCTGGCCCCGGACTACGCGGCCCGGGTGCGCCACGTGGAGCGCATCACCGACGAGCTCATGGCCGAGGTGAACATCGTGGCCGGCGGCATGACCACCCTGCTCTACGACCTGTTGCCCTACGGGAAGGAAACCTGGGTGTTCGACACGGAGTTCAAGCTGCTGGACGACATGGTGCAGGACGGCTGGGCCAAGCTGGTGCGCTTCGAGGACCTGGACGCCCTGCCCGAGCCCGGGCGCGCGAACCGCGAAATCGACCGGGAATACCTCTCCCGCAGCGAGCCCCTGGCGAGCGTACTGGAACGGCACGTGCTGGCCAAGATGTGATTTCATTTTTTACTTTGTAGACATCATCATTTCATAATGACTTTGGTGATTAGTTTTTATAAATATATCCTTAAAAACTTTTAAATATTGCTCAGTAAAATCATAACCAGCACCAATATCTATACCGTCATACACGTTGTGGGACCCATCGTGTATCCAGGAAGTCAAAGACCTACATACGATTTTTTCTTCGCCGTCAAATTTATCTGTTAATTCTTCAAGATCAATTTCACCAAGGATTAAAAAGTAATTTTCTAAAATTCTCCTTAACGTATTACATATATTAATACTCGAATCTGAATTTTCCGCACATCTTTTTACTTCTTTCCATAACAATTGATAATTAGTACTAATTGGATTATGTTTATATTCTATAGTCACAGATTTTTTGTTTGATTTTCTTATAATCCAGTAACTAAAATTATTCTCACTTAATATATCTTTATTTTTTCTATTAGTTTTTACAAAGGAAACTTCTTTATGAAAATATACATTATGAGTTAAAATAAATATTTGCTTAATATTAAGTTTATCAAGCTCTTTTTTATTAAATAACTTTCTTATTAAAGTACTCACAATGAACAAAATTTTACTATCTAAACTTGACACTGGATCATCAAACACAATAATCCTTGGTTCTGTTATACCTTCTTTCGAAAAGCTTCCCCGGATTAATTGGTAAAAATACAAAAAAGATATAAAAGTACGCTCTCCTTCACTAAGCGTTTCTTTTACTAAACTTCCATCTTCCCGTATTATCCTATAGTATCCTTCATTTTCATCTTCAATTATCTGAAAGTTATTAAATCCGAAAGCACAAAGAGTATTATTTATACACTCTTTTGATGGAGCAATGCTTGTTACTTGTTTTTCAATTTCTAAAATATCCAACACTGCTTGCTTCATTTTTGTGTCAAATGTTACTAACTTATCGCTCATTTCTTTTTTTTGTTTATTTTTTGGAGCAACTCTATTTGTATAATCTGTATACAGGGATTTAGCTTCACCGCCGACAAAACACCATATCTCTTCTATCAGTTTTAAACGCTCTGCTGAAAAATTATCAACTATTTTATTGAACTTAGATATCTCTTCATTAGCCTTATAAATTACAACAACAACTTCACAAATTAACTCATAAATAGGATTAATTTCTGCTAACATCGAAGACTCTTTCTGCTTTCTATAAAGAATTTCTTTATTTTTTTCAAATATCGCTCGAATAGAAATGATTTTATCTTTTATAGTCTCATACTTAAAATAGTCATTTTCTAACAATGAAAGCTGTTCAAATGATAACAATATAGCTTCAATTGAATCACAATAATACTTTATATTGCTATTTAGTATTTCAATATTCTTAATGAATGAATCATCAAAATATTGCTCAAAACTTTGCTGTAATAAGCTTGATGTTTCTTGCTGGCAAAATGGACACTTTGTGCCAGAGTAGTATTGCATACCTTGGAGCACCCAATCGCTATTCCCTAAATGATTAATGAGTTCTGCGATTGGGACATCGCCCTTCCCGATAATCTTTGTTTTAAATATAGATATAGTGTCTAACGCAGGAATCTTCTCTGTGTTAGGCAGGGAAAACTCTAAAAATTTTTGTGGTTGATCCCCGAAAAGTACTTTTGATTTCTTCCTAATTTCATCTATATCAATGGAATTTTTTTTATCAATATACTTCATACACCTATTTTTAAATTCTTCTTTTGACTTTAACGTGCCTTGAAATGCAACGTAAAAATCATCAGAATATTTAGTTTTAATCTCCCAACACTTTTCCCTAAAAATAGAAGTCTCTTTTGTTATATCAGTATTAATTCCCTCAATTCTCTTTCGTAAATCATCAATTTTCTCTTGATAACTCTCTCTTTCTTTGACTTTATTGTTTAACTCTTCCTGCTTTTCGCTCGCTCCATCCCCAAAAGTAAAAACACCTTTAACTTTTGTTTCTTTTAATGTTTTCTCAACAAAGTCCTTATTGTAAACTAATGCTTTCATCGGCCTGTCATCTTGCCATTCAAGTTGACATTCATGGTAATCAGGCAATGAACTATCACCAATCAACTTTGCGATTGTAGTTTTGCCACTTCCGTTATCACCATAGATAAAATTTACCACATTTAACTCATTTAAACTTTGGGTATCCTCACCATAACTAGCTACATTCTTTATGCGAATGTTCGTCAACATGGGTCATCCCCCAATTTTGACATTCGACAACCAATATATAAATCAATTTATTACTAGCAGCATATATAAGCTATGTCAATCAATATAAAAAGAGTCGCGTATATAATAATCAATATTTATAATTACCCCAATATGATGCCCGCATAATTCCCAACCATGAAAACAGCTTGTCCGCGGCCGCGGTCAGGGAGAAGTGCTCCTCCACGGTCTGCCGCGCCGCGGCGGACAGGCTCAGGCGCAGGTCCGGGTCGCGGGCCAGGCGCTCCACGCACTGCACGGTCTCTGCCGCGCTGCGCACCAGAAAGCCGTTCAGGCCGTGCCGCACGATCTCCCGGTTGAACCCCACGTCCGAGGCCACGGGCACGGCCCCGCAGGCCATGTACTGCAGCAACTTGAACCCGCACTTGCCGCGGGTGTACTCGTCGTCGGTCAGGGGCATGAGGCCCACGTCCATGGCCTGGAGGTGCTCCACCTCGGAGGTGGGGCTCCAGCTCAGGAAGGTGGCGGGAAGCCCGGGCGGGAACACGCAGGGCTCGTCCGAGACCACGAACAGCCGCACCAGGTCCGGGATGCGGCGCAGGGCCTCGAACACCTCGGGCAGGAAGAACTGGTTGCAGGAGGTGCCCATCCAGCCCACGGTGATGCGGCCGGACTCGGGCCGTTGCGCCGGGGGCAAATAGACCCGGGCGTCGATGGGCGTGGGCAGGATCTCCACCCGTTTGGCCAGGGACTTCATGCGGCCGGCCAGGAAGGAGTTGCCCGCCACCACCAGGTCCACCCTGGCCGCGGTGCGCTCCAGGCCGCCGGTGGCGCGGCGGGAGGTGCGCTCGCGCTGCTGCGGGTCCGTGACGTTGGGGTGGCAGGTCCACAGGGCGTCGTCGAAGTCGAAGGCCACCAGGTCTCCCCGACGGCGCAGCATGGCCAGCTCCGGCCCGGTGAGCAGGCGCTTCTGGAGCACGATGGCCCGGGCCCTGGGCAGGCTCAGGGCAAAGCCCGCCCGGCCCGCCGCGGTCTTGGGCACGGTGCGCCATTCGGCCTTGAGCCCCCGCGCCTGGGCCTCGGCCACAAAGGGCAGCACCCGGAAGCGCACGCTGGGCAGGTTCCGGCCCGCGGCGGCCAGGTAGAGCAGGTCGAGCTTGTCGGCCACGATACACCTACGGGCGCTAGAGAAAATCGGGGTCCACCGCGGCCTTGCCGCCGGCGGTCATGAGCTTGATGAAGCTCACGCCCTTGGCGTCCACGGGCACGATGGGGAACTGGGTGCTGCACGCGTCGCAGCGCACCATGGTGGGCTGGGTGGGGGCCACCACCGGCAGGCTGCGCCGGCAGTTGGGGCAGTCGTAGAAAAACACCACCTCCACCCCGCTGGGCTTCACCGGCATGATGGGCTTCTTGCGTTCGCTCACGGCTCCTCCTCCCTCAGGCTACTCGCCCAGCAGGCTCTTGCCGCCCATGGCCGCGGGCTGCGCCACGCCCCACAGGGCCAGGATGGTGGGCGCGATGTCCGCCAGCTTGCCCGGCTTGAGGCTCTTGCCCTTCCAGTCGTCGTCCACCAGCACCAAGGGCACCTGGTTCAGGGTGTGGGCGGTGTGCGGCCCGCCCCGGGAGTCGATCATCTCCTCGGAGTTGCCGTGGTCCGCGGTGACCAGCACCCGGCCGCCGGTGGCCCGCACCGCGCCCACGATGTCCTCCACGGCCGAATCCACGGCCTGGCAGGCGGCGATGGCCGCGGGCAGCACCCCGGTGTGGCCCACCATGTCCAGGTTGGCCAGGTTGCACACCGCCAGGGACAGCCCGCCCTTGGCCCAACGCTCGCGGAAGCGCCGGGCCACCTCGAACACGCTCATCTCGGGCTTGAGGTCGTAGGTGGCCACCTCCCGCGGCGAGGGCACCAGGATGCGCTCCTCGCCCGGGAAGGGCTCCTCCCGGCCGCAGTTCAGGAAATAGGTCACGTGGGCGTACTTCTCGGTCTCGGCGATGCGCAACTGCGCCAGGCCCAGCTCCGACACCACCTGGCCCAGGGTGTGGTCAATCTCCTCCTTGGGGAAGGCCACGGGCAGGGGGAAGGAGGACTCGTAGCGGGTCATGGTGGCCACGTGCAGGCGGGGGAAGGCCTCGCGCGCGAACCCGTCGAACTGCGGGTCGAACAGGGTGCGCACGATCTGGCGGGCGCGGTCCGCCCGGAAGTTGAAGAAGAACACCGCGTCGTTGTCCTTGAGCAGGGCCACGGGCCGGCCCTCCCGGGTCACGATGCGGGGCTCCACGAACTCGTCGAACTCCTGGGCCGCGTAGGCCGCGCGCACCGCGGCCACCGGGTCCTCCACCGCCTGGCCCCGGCCCACGGCCATGGCCGCGTGGGCGCGCTCGTTGCGCTCCCAGTGGGAGTCCCGGTCCATGGCCCAGTAGCGGCCCATGACCGTGGCGATCTCCCCCCAGCCCAGGCGGCGCATCTCGGCCGCCAACTGCTCCAGGTAGCCGGCCCCGCTGTCCGGCGGGGTGTCCCGGCCGTCCAGGAAGGCGTGCACCGCCACCCTGACCCCGGCGTCCTTGGCAGCCTGGAGGAGCGCAAAGATGTGGTTCTGGTGGCTGTGCACCCCGCCGTCGGACACCAGGCCCATGAGGTGCAGCCGGCCGCCGCTCTTCTTAGCCGCGGCCAGGGCCCCGGCAATGGCCGGGTTGTTCGCGAAGCGGCCCTCCTCGATGGCCATGTCGATGCGGGTCATGTCCTGGTAGACCACCCGGCCCGCGCCGATGTTCATGTGCCCCACCTCGGAGTTGCCCATGAACCCGGAGGGCAGGCCCACGGCGCGGCCGGAGCAGTGCAGCAGGGTCCCGGGATGGCCGGCGCGCAGCCGGTCCAGGGTCGGGGTGCAGGAACGGGTCACCGCGTTGCCCGGCCCGTCCGGGGCCTGGCCCCAGCCGTCCAGGATGAGCAGCAGGGTGGGACGCAGGTCGGGCATCTCAGTCGTCCTTGTCGCTGGAGGGGCCGGCGTCGTCCGGCTCCAGGCCCAGGTCCAGGGCCGCGGCGTCGGCCCACAGGCCTTCCAGGTTGTAGAAGCGCCGCGAGTCCTCCTGGAAGATGTGCACCAGCACGTCGTTCAGGTCCAGGAGCACCCAGGTCCCGGTGCGGTAGCCCTCCATGCCCAGGTAGGAGATGCCGCTCTCGCCCGCGGTCTTGAGCACGTGGTCGGCCAGGGCCTGGGCCTGGCGCACGTTGCGGGCCGTGGCCAGCACCAGCCCTTCCGCCACCGAGCACAGCCCGGCCACGTCCAGGGCCGTGATGTCCAGGGCCTTCTTGTCGTGCAGCCACTGCGCCACCAGGCGCATGGCGGCGCGCACGCCCTCGGGGTCGGGGCGCGAGGCCTTCTTGGCCCCGGGGCGCTTGACGGTCTTGGGCTGGGGCTGCACCCCGGCCAGCACCGCCTCCTTGGGCAGGCGCTTGGGCGCGCCGCCCTCGGACTTGCGGGGACTGGCCGGACGGGGCTTGGCCGCCTTGGGCTCGGCCATGGCCTTTTCCTCGCGTCGGCGCTCGGCGTGGGTCTGGGGCTTGGTCGGGCCGGAGGATTTCTTGGCCGCAGGCTTGCCGGTGGGCTTGCCCGTCGGCTTGCCCGAAGGCTTGCCGCCGGACTTGGCCGCGGGCTTCCCGGTGGGCTTGCCGGCCGGCTTCCCGCCGGACTTGGCCGCGGGTTTCCCGGTGGGCTTGCTCCCGGCCTTGGCGGCGGGCTTGCCCGGACCCTTGGCCGCCGGCTTGGACGCCGGCTTCTTGGCCGCGGGCTTGGCGGGCTTGTCGTCCTTCCTGGGTGCGGGCTTGGCTGCGGGTTTCTTGGCCGCGGGCTTCTGGGCTGCGGGCTTGGACCCGGACTTGGCGGCCGGCTTTTTCCCGGCCGGGGCGGGCTTCTTCTTCTCTGCCATTATGCGACATACCTTGCGTGGATAAGAGTGTTCAGGGTGCGCTTGGGCACGTGGTGCACCCGGGCGTCGTCGCGCCAGTAGCGGATGGCCCCGCGGTCCGTGGGCTCGTCAACGTCCTCCACCACCACCTTCTCCTTGGGCGCGCCCAGGGCCAGGACCAGGAGGATGGCCAGATGCTCGGGCAGCTCCAGGATCCCGGCCAGGGACGTGCGGTCCACCGAGGCCAGGATGCAGCCGCCCAGGCCCTTGGAGGCCGCGCCCAGCATGATGGTCTGGGCCATGATGCCATGGTCCCACTCCACCTTCTCGGCCACCCGCTTGTCGTGCAGCAGCACCACGTAGGCCGAGGGGCGCTCGCCCTCGTCCGGCCCCGGCCAGTCCTTGAGGTAGGCGGCCCAGGCCAGGGTGGAGTAGATGCGGCTGCACATGGCCGGGTCGTTGGCCACCACGAACTTGAGGGGCTGGAA
>DKEU01000229.1:13430-15465 GCA_002452635.1 Desulfovibrionaceae bacterium UBA6814
TCGGCCTGCTTGAAGCGCCGCACCGTGCGGCTGGAGCGGACCAGGGTCGCGAAATCCATATGTGCCTCCTCTATGACGGGGCGTTGTGTAGCCTCTTTTCCCTGCTGCGGCAAACAGCGGCCTGGGGGCTAGTGCGGACCGGCCAGCCGGGCCATGTCCCGCTTCACGTGGTTGAGGAACACGTCGGCAAAGGCGGCGAGCAGCCCTTCCACCACCGAGATGCGGCGCACCAGCCCGTTGTAGGCCAGGACCGCCGGGATTGCCACCATGAGCCCCAGGGCGGTGGTGGTCAAGGCCTCGGCCAGGCCCGGGGCCACCGCGGCGACGGATTGGGAGCCCATGCCCGAGAAGCTCTGGAAGGAATGCATGATGCCCCAGACCGTTCCGAACAGGCCCAGGAGCGGGGCCACCGTGCCGCAGGTGGCCAGGAACGCGGCCCGGCCGAACAGGGCCGCGGCCTGGGCCTGCACCCGGCGGTCCAGGACGCTGCGCAGGGAGTCCAGGACTATCCTGGCCTTTTCCCCGGGCGTGGCCACGATGTCCTCCAGCCGCTTCAGCTCCCGCACCCCCTCCTCGGCCACCGGATGGGCCGGGGACCAGGGCTTCAGGCCCAGGCCGTCCAGGGCCTTGTCCAGGCTCCGGGCGGTCTGGAGCACGTCCAGGGCCGCGGCCGTGTTCTTCCCGGCCCGCCAGAACTCCCAGAACTTCCAGAAGATGGTGCTCCAGGACGCCAGGGAGAGGAACAGGAGGATGACCAGGTCCAACTTGCCCAGGAACGAGGCCCGGGTCCACATGAGATCGAGGTCGAACACGTCCATGCCTCATCCCGCCAGGAACCAGGCCAGGGCCCCGGCCGGCCGCACCCGGGCCGCGGGATAGCGCTGCGGAGCCGCCGGGTCGCGGTCCAGAATCTGCCGGGCGATTTCCAGCTTGGCCGCGCCCGCGGCCAGGAACAGCACCTCCCGCGCCGCGTCCAGGGCGGGCAGGGTCAGGGTCACCCGGGGCACCGGCGGGTCCCCGGCCGGCCCGGGCGTGGCGGCCACCAGGCGCTCGGCCTCGTCCAGGAGCGGACTTCCCGGGAACAGGGAGGCGGTGTGCCCGTCCCCGCCCAGGCCGAGCAGGACCAGGTCCAGGGGCCGGCCGTCCCGGGCCGCCTCCAGCTCCGCGGCGTAGGCCGCGGCCGCGGCCGCGGGCTCTCCCCCGGGCAGGGGGTGGAACGTGGCCCGGGCCGTGCCGGGATGGGCCAGCAGGGTGGCCTCCACCAGGGCGCGGTTGCTGCGGGGATCGCCGGCGGGCAGGCAGCGCTCGTCGCCCAGGAACAGGTGCGCCGATTCCCAGGGCAGGCCCGGGAAGGCGGCCAGCAGCTCGTAGGCCAGGCGCGGGGTGCCTCCCCCGGCCAGGGCCATGACGCAGCGCCCCCGGTCGGCCACGGCCCGGCGCAAGCCCAGGGCCATGCGGCCGGCCAGGGCCTGGCTGGCCGCGCCCAGGTCCGGGAAGCGGAGCACCTCGGGCGCCTTCACTGTCCCACCTCCAGATAGTCCACGTAGGCCGTGGCGGCCCCGTGGGTATCGTCGCTGTCGTTCATCACCGCCAGCCGGGCCACGGCCGGCGGCTCCTCGCCAAAGGCCGCGGCATAGTCGGCAACCAGGTCCGCGGCCTCCTCCAGCCAGCGGCCGCAGTCCTGCGCACCGGCGCGCAGCACCTTGAACCGGACCCGGCCCGGGTAGGGGCTGGCCAGGACCGCGCCCACCGCCTCCCGGTTGCCCCACGCGTAGCCCAGCACGTGGGTGGGCTCCATGTCGCCCGGGTCGTCGTAGAACAGCACCATGACCCGCAGGGGCGCGTCGTCGCCTGCTTGCTCGGCCAGGTCCGCGCCGGGCAGCACGCCCTCCACCCGCCAGGTCCAGCGCAGCCGGGGGCAGGCGGCCGGGTCGAAGGACGCCCGGGACATCAGCCCGGACACCGAGTTGCGGCTGCGCGCCTCCAGCACCGCCCGGCCGTCCACCTGCGCCGGGCCGTAGCCCGTGAGCCGGTT
>DKEU01000229.1:15488-16840 GCA_002452635.1 Desulfovibrionaceae bacterium UBA6814
GGCCGGCGCGGCCAGGCACAGGGCCAGCAGGAGCACGGGCAGAACGCTGGGCATGGTCCCTGGTAGCACAGTCCGCGGCGCTCGTCTCTCCCCCTGTGGGCCCGTGCGTCCCGAGGCTTGACGCGGGTTCGCCCAATCGTGCAGAGTGTCCGGCGTAACCCGCCACCGGCCCTGGCTTTCCCGGCCGACCGGAATTCCATCTGCAAGGGGTGCCGCAATGATCTTCGACATGGACATGGAGACCCTGCCCCGGGAGGACCTGGAGAAACTCCAGTTGGCCCGGCTCAAGAACCTGGTGGATCGCGTATACCACAACGTGCCCTTCTACCGGAAAAAGCTCGACGAGCGCGGCATCGCGCCCGGGAACATCCGGAGCCTGGCCGACCTGTCCCGCCTGCCCTTCACCGAGAAGCAGGACCTCCGCAACAACTACCCCTTCGGCCTCTTCGCCGTGCCCCGCGACAACGTCGTGCGCGTGCACGCCTCCTCGGGCACCACGGGCTCGGCCACGGTCATCTACTACACGCGAAACGACGTCGATTCCTGGGCCGACCTCATGGCGCGCTGCATGCACATGATCGGCATCCGGGCCGAGGACACCTTTCAGAACATGTCGGGCTACGGCCTCTTCACCGGCGGTCTGGGCATCCACTACGGCGCCGAGCGCCTGGGCTGTCTGACCATCCCGGCCGGAGCCGGCAACTCCAAGCGTCAGCTCAAGCTCCTGGAGGATTTCAAGGTCTCGGCCATCCACATCATCCCGTCCTACGCGCTGCACCTGGGCACGGTGAAGGAGGAGCTCGGCTACGGGCCCGACCGCCTGAACGTGCGTGTGGCCCTCATCGGCGCCGAGCCGCACACCGAGGCCATCCGCAAGCGCATCGAGGAGGTCTGGGGACTCAAGGCCTACAACTCCTACGGATTGTCCGAGATGAACGGCCCCGGCGTGGCCTTCGAGTGCCTGGAGCAAAACGGCATGCACATCTGGGAGGACGCCTACCTGGCCGAGATCGTCGACCCCGAAACGGGCGAGCGTCTGCCCGACGGCGAGATCGGCGAACTCGTCATCACCACCCTGTGCCGAGAGGGCATGCCGCTCATCCGCTACCGCACCAAGGACCTGACGCGCTTCCTGCCCGGCGACTGCCCCTGCGGCCGCACGCACCGGCGTCTGGACCGCATCAAGGGCCGCGCCGACGACATGATCATCCTCAAGGGCGTGAACATCTACCCCATGCAGGTCGAGCAGGTGCTCATGAGCATCCCGGAAGTGGGGCAGAACTACCTCATCGTGCTGGAGCGCGAAGGGTATCTGGATCAGATGCGGGTCAAGGTGGAGGTCAAGGAGGAGT
>DKEU01000154.1 GCA_002452635.1 Desulfovibrionaceae bacterium UBA6814
GAGCTGGCCTTCCCGGCCATCAACGTCAACGACTCAGTCACCAAGTCCAAGTTCGACAACCTCTACGGCTGCCGCGAGTCCCTGGCCGACGGCATCAAGCGGGCCACGGACATCATGGTCGCGGGCAAGGTCGTGCTGGTCTGCGGCTACGGCGACGTGGGCAAGGGCTGCGCCCAGTCCATGCGCGGCTTCGGCGCGCGCGTGCTGGTCACCGAGGTCGACCCCATCTGCGCCCTGCAGGCGGCCATGGAGGGCTACGAGGTCACGACCATGGCCCGGGGCTGCCTGGAGGCCGACATCTTCGTCACGGCCACGGGCAACTACCACGTCATCCGGGGCGAGCACATGGAGGTGATGAAGGACGAGGCCATCATCTGCAACATCGGCCATTTCGACAACGAGATCGACATGGGCTTCCTGGAGAACACCCCCGGCTGCACCAAGATCACGGTCAAGCCGCAGGTGGACAAGTGGGTCCTGCCCTCGGGCAAGAGCCTCATCGTCCTGGCCGAAGGCCGCTTGGTGAACCTCGGCTGCGCCACGGGGCACCCCAGCTTCGTCATGTCCAACTCCTTCACCAACCAGGTGCTGGCCCAACTCGACCTGGCGGCCAACGAATACGAGCCCAAGGTCATGGTCCTGCCCAAGAAGCTGGACGAGGAAGTCGCCCGCCTGCACCTCACGCGCCTGGGCGTGACCCTGGACAAGCTCAGCAAGGAGCAGGCCGCCTACCTGGGCGTGCCCCAGGAAGGCCCCTTCAAGCCCGACCACTACCGCTACTAGCCCCTGCCCGAGAGCAGCGAGGCCCCCCGTCCCGGCCGGGACGGGGGGCCTTTTCGCCTGTGCGCTGCGACGCAACACACTGAAATATCTAACATAATTTTTTTTCTTTCGTTTGGAGCGGGGCATGCCGGGGCCAAACTCGCGCCTGCGTATCTAATGCGCGTAGATGACTGGGGAAAATATATATTGCGGTATTTAAATAGGGCGATGTATAGCGTAAATCTATAGCATTGCGCCGTTTCACTGTCATTGCCTCGCAGGTGCAAGGGGGGGACCATGCGCCAGAACACCCGATGCAGTGGTTGGAGGATCGCCCCGGCCGCGGCCCTGGCCGCGGTCCTGGGCTGCCTGTTCCTGTCCGGCTGCGCCACCACCGAGGGCAACGTGGCCCTGGGCGCCATAGGCGGCACCGCCTATTTCGGCGCCTCGCCCAACAACGAACTGGAGCAGATCTACTACCTGGGCGTGTTCGACGAAAAGGAGCAGCTCCCCCCGGTGTTCTACCGGGTGCGGGTGCGCGGCCAGGCCAGCGGCCTGAGCGGGGTGAAATTCGCCTCGGGCTGGGTCAAGGCCGGGCTCATCGACTCCCTGGGCACCGGCGTGTCCATGGACATGGCCACCGGCAACGCCACCCTGGCCAAGACCGAGATGCCGGTGTTCGGCGAGGACGAGGCCGACCGCAAGCTCATCCTCTTCGGGCCCGAGGGCTTCCGCCGGGCGCCCAAGGACCACCGCCTGGTCATCGTCATGGGCTCCTCGCCCGAATCCTATTTCAGCGCCATGGACCAGGTTCTGGGCCAGGTGAGCCAGGCAGCGGCGGACAAGGGCTCCCAGGACATGGAGCGGGAGTTGTTCAAGGCCCTGGTGCAACTCGCCGCGGAAATGGAGGCCTTGGCCGGGCTGGACAAGGACGTGGCCGTGGAACTGGGAGGTGCGCAATGAAGACCCGCCGCATCGCCCTCCTCGCGCTGCTCGCCCTGGCCGCGCTCCTGGCTGGGGCCTGCGCCACCCTGCGGGTGGACGTGGACGTGTACACCGGCCCCCTGGCCGACCACGAGGACATCCAGGCCGAGCGTCTGGCGGTCATGGCCATGGGCGCCAAGCCCCTGCTCATCGACCTGCGCGACCGGCTGGAGAACGAGGGCCGGAAGGCCGCGTGGGAAAAGCTCAACGACGAGCAGCGCGCCGCCATCGACGCGGCCGGCAACCACCACTTCGGCCCCAACTTGGTACGGTACCGCGCCGGCCACATGACCGCCAGCGCCGACCCCGGGGACCATGCCACCTGGGCGACCCTGATCGACCACAAGGCCCAGCGGGTCAACGGCGTCCTGGGGCTGTACGAGGACTCCACCGACCCGCGCCTCCGGGAGTACCTGCTCCTGGGCCACCAGCTTTACGACGACTACAGGCATGCCCACGGCACCATCGGCGAGGGGCAGAAAGACGACCAGGCCTACTGGCTCGAACTGAAGAAGAAGCTCCCCCTCGAAACCAGCGGCGACACCGCCACGCGGCTCAAGCTGCCCGGGGCGGACGGCGGCCAGTTGAACAAGGCCGGCCTCCTGCTGCGGACCGCCTACGACGCCTTCTTCACCCCCACCCGGAAGGAGCGGGAGGCCATGGGCGGCCTCTTCAGCACCGCCCAGGCCATCCTCGCCTCCAGCAAGGCCCCGGCCGGCTCCTTTGTGGCCACCGACCCCTTTCCCCAGGAAACCAACGCCCAGTACGAGGCCCTGGCCCGCCCCGACCAGCGGTTCGCCCGGTCCCACGCCCGGCTGCTGCTCCAGGGACGCGTCGGGGAGGAGGATATCAAGCGGTTCGCCGACCGGATCACCGGCCGGGCCCAGGCCTACCTGGACACCCGTGCGGCCCTTGCCGCCCTGTTCCGGCTCAGCCTGGATTTCATCCGGGCCATCAACATGCCGCCCCTCTCCCGGCAGTTGGCCTCCGTGCCGGAACTCACGAAACATGCGGCGTGGCTGGCCGTCGGCATACTCAAGTGCGACGACCTGGAGGAGGTCCTGAAAGCGGACGAGGACCTGCGAGGCTTCCAGGACAAGCTGTTCCTCGCGTTCGCCCCGGCCAACCGCATCACGGACAGTATCGCGCGGTACGACGCCAAGGAACAGGCCCTCCTCGGCTTGCTCCGGAAGGAGCCCCGGGACACCGCAACGGCGCTGCTGGCGGCTCACGACTACGCCATCGCCACGAATTACCAGGGGAAATCTGAATCCGACCGGCAATTCGGCATCACCCGGTTCGGGGCCAACGTGCCGTCCCTCGAGAAGATGGCCCAGGCCATCCAGGCCATCACGGGCCTGGCCGCAGCCTCCGGCCTGGAACAGGGCCGCGGGGCGCGGGGGCTGGAGTCGCTGATCGAAGACTACATCAAGGCCTCGGCTGAGGCCTGCGGGGCCCGGTGCGCCGGATGCGCCAGCCCGGGAGCGGCCGGGGCCAGCCCCGAATGCCCGGACATCATGGCCCGGCTGGATGCCGCCCGTGACCTGCTGTACGACGAACTGGCGCGGTTCGGAGTGAAGGTCCAGGGCACGGCCAACTTCGACGTGCTCATGGCCCCCGAACGGGGGGAGGGCGAAGGGTTCGACCCGGACGCCCCCATCCCCGTGGGGACCGGGATCGAGGAGAACATCCAGGTGCTCCAGGCCGTGGCCAATTCCATCGTCAGCCAGGCCACGGAACTGCGCTTCCGCCAGAAGCACCGGGAGGACCTGGCCGCGCTGCACCCCGGCGTGATCAGCGCGCTGGGCCAAACCTACCTGCCCGTCGACGGCCGCACCCTGGCCCGCATCCAGGAACAACTCCGGGCCGAACAGTCGGAAGCCGAATCGGGGGTGGCCAGAATCGAGGCGGAGATAACCGCCAAGAAGGCCAAGAACGAGGATACCGCGGGGCTGGAGGCCGAAAAAAAGCGCCTGGCCGGCCTCATCCCCTGCCTCAGGACCGCCGACGCCACCGTGGGAGCCATCCGGGAGGCCTGGGGGCCGGAGACCAACGGCTCGACGCCCGAGGTCCTGGCCCGGCTCCGGGACAAGCTCGCCACGCGGTCGGCCGACCGGGACCAGGCCACCAGCGCGAACGCCAACGCCACCCGCGCCGTGCTCGACGCCCGCACCTTCGACTTCGCGGTCATGGGGCCCCTCTCGGAGCAGGCACGGAACGGCGGGGACCCACGCCTGGCCCTGGACCAGCTCCTGGACACCCTGCGCCTGCTTCTGGCCCAGCAGGTGGAGGCCGGTGGCGCGGACTCTCCGGCCGCCCTCCACACCCGCGAGGCCATCTCCGTGGTGGAGGCCCAGCGGGCCGGGCTGGTCTACCTCCGGCCGGCCTCGGCCTACCTGCGCTCCAGCTACCCCGCCACCTCGGTGCAGCCCGGGTACGAGCCCGCCTGGAAGAACACCCTGACCCGCAACTTCCTGCGTAGCATCCCCATCTTCGGCGAGGTGCGCAGCCCCAACGAGAAGCGGCGGCTCAAGATGTTCGCGGAGATAGACCACCTCTCCTGGCAGACCGTGAACACCGTGCGCCTGGAGGGGGCGGGCAAGACCAACTACGCCATCGCCAAGGACGACATCGGCAACTGGTACGCCAAGGCCTACTCCGCGGACCCCGAACCCATCATCAAGGCAGCCCGGAACCTGGCCATGTACACCTTGGGCGCCGGGACCGGGAGCGCGGCCAAGGCCCTGGCGGCCGGCGCAGGCAACGCCACCCTCGGCCAGCAGAAGACCGCCCTGGATCAGCTCCGGGAGAAGTACGCCGCGCGCTACGAGGCGCAGGGCAAGGCCCAGGCCGAGTCCCTGATCGCCTGGCTCAAGGAGCAGAAGGACGACACCGCCGCGGTGCAGAAGGCCTGGACGGCCGCCGGGATCAATGACTTCGACGACGTCCTGCCAGCGGTCAAGGACATGGAGGACCTGCCGGCCCTCGGCGACACCCTCAAAAATAACGAGCAAAAGCTCGGGGACGGCGCCCGCATCCTGGCGGGACTCAAGGCCGTGAAGCGCTACGCCGTGGCGTTGAACGAAGCCATGCTCGTCCGGGCGACCCAGGCGCAACAGCAATCCCAGGACACCGCGGAGATCACCCGGGCGCGGAGCATCGCCCGGGACGTGCTCCGCAAGGTGCTCGCGACCCGCCTGGCCCAGCGCCAAGCCACGGTGGACGAATACGCCACCGCGGTCAGGTTCATCGAGGAGGCCTCCACGGGCGAGACCACGGCCGCCAAGTAGCGCGCAAATCCCCGGCCGCCTGCATCGGCGAGGCGGCCGGGCCGGGCGTCGGCCATGCTGTCCGAAACGCCGAGGCCCCCCTTCCCGGCCGGGAAGGGGGGCCTTTTGTTTTGTCGCCAGATAATCAGCTTCCTACTTTCTCCGCAGCACCCACCGCGCCCCCAGGTCCTCGTACCAGGGCATGAGGCGGCGGGAGAGGGTGGCGGCCTCGTCGCTGTCCGGGGCCGGGTCCTCGGGGTACAGGGTGGTCTCCACGGGCCGGCCGTCGCGGGCCAGGCGGTCCAGGAAGCGCAGGGCCGGCCGCCACTCCCGGGCCGGGTCCGGGCCGGAGAGCAGCCAGAGCTGCGGGACCCGCAGCGCGGCCGCATCCGCCTCGGGCACGGCCAGCGCAGCCCCGCCCCCTTCGCCCGCGCCGGCCGAGGCCGCGCACACCACAAAGGCCGGCTCCTTGCCGGGCTGCGCCGTGGCCGCGGCGTGCACCGCCACCCACAGGCCCTTGTCCCGGCCCCACAGGCCGCAGCGCGCCGCATCCACCCTGGCCCGGGAGCGCAGCTCGGCCAGGGCCGCGGCCACGTCCCGGGCCAGGTCGTCCAGGGTCACCCGGCTGGACGCGCCGGCCTCGGCCCGGCAACCCGGGTAGTCGAACACCAGCACCGCCAGGCCGCGCACCGCCAGGCTGCGGGCAAAGCCCTCCCGCACCGAAGCGGGCTCGCACCCCCCGGGCAGCCACACCACCCCGGGGAATCCCCCGCCCTCCAGGGGCATGGCCACCATGGCCTCCAGGTCCCGGCCCCGGGAGCGCACCGTGAGCTGCTCTTCGTGGATGCGCACCATCTGCGCCACCAGCGCGGGCGGCTCGGCCTTCATCCACACGATCTGGTGGGGCAGGTTGATGTTCTCGTTGGCGTACCGCGCCTTGCGCGGCATGAGGTACACCACGCCCTCCACGGGCTCGTCCCCGCCGCCGGCCGGACCGTAGCTGTAGACCATGGTGTTCTTGGGATTGAGCGCGCGCAGGAACCCGGTGCGCTGGTCCAGGAGCAGCAGCCGGCCCCGGGTGGCCGAGGCGTCCACCACCACCAGGAAGCGGTCCGGCTGGCCCTGCACCTGGTAGAACCCGGCGAACTCCCGCAGCTCGAACTCCTCCCGGGCCAGCCGGTCCAGGGCAAAGGAGTCGGCAAAGGTGGCGAACCCGTGCAGCCCGCCCACGTCGGTCCGGCCCCGGCCCTGCACCACCCCCACCAGCGGCCCCACGTCCTCGCCCGCCGCGGGCGCGGGCCGGGCCGGCGGCCGCTCCTGGCGCGGGGCGATGTCCAGGGCCCCGGGCGCGGCCGGACCCGTCGGCTCGGCAAGCCCCAGGTCCGCGTCCGACACCCGGGCCGGAGCCACCATGTCCAGGCCCTGGGGCGCGACGGCGGAATCAGGCGGAGGGGCGGCCTGGGCCGAGGGTTGGGGGGCCGGCGCAGGCCGTGCGGCCGCGGCCTCGCTTTGCGCCACCTGGCCCTTTTGGGGCTCGGGTTGAGGGGCCTGCACCGGCGCGGGCGGCTCGGGTTCGACCTCAGCCGGCGGAGCCGGCGGCTCGGGCCGGATGAGCTCCACCTCGTAGATCCCGGGCGGCAGTTCGGTGTGCGGGAACACCGCGGCCAGCCACAGGCCGCCCGTCACCACGGCCAGGTGCAGGGCCATGGAAAAGATGAGCCCCACCGGCCGCAGCCGCCGGGCCACCGCGCCGCACCCCAAGAGATGCACCCCCGGGATAAGGCACGTGTCGCCAGTATGTTCGCTGTCCTGCGCCATGCACCGCACCCGCTATTCCCCTAACATGAAGGCGGGGAATTGGCGAGACGGCTCAGGGCGGGGGCTCCGCCCCCGCACCCCGGGCAGGGGAGGCTCCTCGCCTCCCCTGCACCCCTCCCGCCAGGGGATAATCCCCTGGACCTTGAAGGGCGCAGCGCGGACGTTCCTTGGGCGCAAGGATTTGCGCGCATGGGGCGAAGTCAGTCCTTGAGCTGTTTCTTGACGGTCTTGAGGAACTTGCCGAAGGCCTTGTCCTTCTTGCGCTTGTCCAGGGTGGACAGCTCGTAAAAGGCGGTCTCCTTGCGGAGCTTGCGGTAGCTGGCGTAGCGCTCCGGGGACAGGTCCCCCTGCTCCACCGCGGCGCGGACCGCGCAGCCGGGCTCGCGCTCGTGGGTGCAGTCCGCGTAGCGGCAGTCCACGGCCAGGGCGGCGATCTCCGCAAAGCCCGCGTCCACGCCCTCGGCCGTGCCGGACATGCCCAGCTCGCGCATGCCCGGGGTGTCGATGAGCAAGGCCCCGGAATCGAGCACGATGAGCTGCCGCCGGGTGGTGGCGTGGGTGCCCTCCCCGGTGCCGCTCACCGCCCGGGTGGCCAGGTCCTCCCGGCCCATGAGCCGGTTGATGAGGGTGGTCTTGCCCACGCCCGACGAGCCCAGCAGGCAGTAGGTCCGGCCCGGGCGGAGCTCCTGCTCCAGGTCCGCGACCCCCTCCCCGGTGGCGTTGCTGAGGGCAATGACCCGCGCCCGCGCCGTGGCGGCCACCAGCCCCGCCATCTCCTCCAGTTCGCCCGGGGTGACGAGGTCGGTCTTGGTGAGCACCACCACCGGCTCCACGCCGCCGTCCGCGGCCATGACCAGGTAGCGGTCCAGGCGGCTGGGGTTGAAGTCGAAATGGCAGGACTGGACCAGGAAGGCGGTGTCGATGTTGGCCGCGATCATCTGGGCCTGCGCCGCGTCGCCCGCGGCCTTGCGCCGCAGGAAGGTGGCGCGCGGGAACACCCGGTGCACGATGGCCGCGGTGGCGTCGTTGTAGAAGCCGGCGACCACCCAGTCGCCCACGCAGGGCAGTTCTTCGGGGCCGTCGGCCGTATAGGCGAGCCGCCCGGACAGCTCGGCCGGGACCTCCCCCTTCTCGCTCCTCACCCGGTACGCGCCCCGGTCCACCGCCGCCACCCGGGCGAAGGCGCACCCCTCCTGCGCCATCTCCCCGGCCTGCGCCTCGAACCAGGCGTCGAATCCAAGCTCTCGCAGCTCCATCGCTCTCTTGAAGGGCCGCAGGCCCGTGCTGGACGTTGTCCACGTCGGGGTATCCCCCTAGCACGAAAAAGGAAAGTTGGCGAGGCGGGGAAAACGGCCGGGACCGGAGGACGGAGAAGCTGACGAAGAAGGGCGGATCGCGATCCGCCCCTACCGAAGAACGCACGGCCGGCCGGCCCTGCCGTCTTTGTAGGGGCGGTTCGCGAACCGCCCTTTTCTCTGTCCGTTGCCGGCGGTTACGCCTTGCCCAGCCGCTCCATCTTGGCCCACGTGTCGCGCAGCGTGGCGGTGCGGTTGAACACCGGGGCTGCGGGGGTGTGGTCGCGCCAGTCGGTGGTGAAGTAGCCCAGGCGCTCGAACTGCACCGGGGTCTCCGGGGCCAGGGCGGCCAGGGCGGGCTCCACCTTGGCGGTAAGGGTTTCGAGCGAGTCGGGCGCGATGTTGTCCTTGAAGGTCTTGCCCTCGGCCACGTCCATGGGGTTGGGCGTGGCGAAGAGCTGGCCGTAGAGGCGCACCTGCGCGTCCACGGCGTGCTCGGCGCTCACCCAGTGCAGGGTGCCCTTGACCTTGCGGCCGTCCTCGGACCAGCCGCCCTTGGTGGCCGGGTCGTAGGTGCAGATGAGCTCGGTCACGTTGCCGGCCGCGTCCTTCACCACCTCGCGGCAGGTGATGTAGTAGGCGTAGCGCAGGCGCACCTCCTTGCCCGGGGCCAGGCGGTGCCACTTGGAGGGCGCGTCCTCCCGGAAGTCGTCCCGCTCCACGTACAGGGTGCGGGAGAAGGGCACGGCGCGCTTGCCCAGCTCCTCCTTTTCCGGGTGGTTGGGGAAGGTGAACTCCTCGGTCTGGCCCTCGGGGTAGTTCTCGATGGTGACCTTGAGGGGGCTCAGCACGCCCATGTAGCGCGGGGCGTTCTCGTTCAGGTCCTCGCGCAGGCAGAACTCCAGGAGCCCGTAGTCCACCAGGTTGTCGGCCTTGCTCACGCCGATCCGGGTGCAGAAGTTGCGGATGGAGGCCGGGGTGAAGCCGCGGCGGCGCAGGCCCACGATGGTGGGCATGCGCGGGTCGTCCCAGCCGGAAACATGGCCTTCCCGCACCAGTTGCAGCAGGCGGCGCT
>DKEU01000091.1:0-14496 GCA_002452635.1 Desulfovibrionaceae bacterium UBA6814
CCGCCGGCCCGGCAGGACCCCGGTTTTTCCAACAGCCCACCATAGCGGATGCAAGGAGGCGGTCATGCGGACCAAACGTTTCCTCTCCCTGGCCCTGGTGCTCTTGCTCCTCGGCGCGCTGCCCGGCGCGGCCCAGGCGGCCAAGACCTACAAGCTCAAGCTGGGGCATACCGGCGCCCCCAACCACCACTACCAGACCATCTGCACCCAGTTCGCGGACCTGGTGAAGCAGCGCACCAAGGGCGGGGTGGAGATCGCGGTGTTCCCCGCGGACCAGCTGGGCAAGCAGCTGGAGTCGGTGGAAGGCTGCATGATCGGCACCCACGACATGGTGCTCGCCTCGGACACCGTGCTCTCCAACTGGGTGCCGGACATGGGCATCCTGAACCTGCCCTTCCTGTTCAAGGACATGTGGGACGTGCGCAAGGTGCTGGACGGCCCCATCGGCGACCGCCTGGCCAAGAAGCTGGAGCCCCACGGCGCGGTGGTCATCGGCTGGTGGGACAACGGCATGCGCCACATCACCAACAACAAGCGGCCCATCAACGTTCCCGACGACCTGAAGGGCATCAAGATCCGCGTGCCCGAGGGCGAAGTCTTCGTGGAGACCTTCAAGGCCCTGGGCGCCGGCCCCACGGTCATCTCCTTCGGCGAGCTGTATTCGGCCCTGCAGCTGGGCACGGTGGACGCCCAGGAGAACCCCCCGGCGCACATCCTGACCCAGAAGTTCTACGAAGTGCAGAAGTACGTGTCCCGCACCAACCACATCCACCTCTCCTCGCCCCTGATCATGAACAAGGCCCTCCTGGACGGCATGCCCGCCGAGTACCGGAAGGCCATCCTGGACACCGCCCGCGAGCTCGGCCCGGTGCACACCAAGATGGTGGAGGACCTGGAGAAGAAGCAGTGGGACGAAGTGGCGGCCAAGGGCATGAAGATCAACGACGTGGACAACAAGCCCTTCCAGGCCAAGGTCAAGCCGGTCATCGACAAGTTCCGGGCCAAGCTTGACGCCAGCATCATCGACGACATCCAGAAGACCCTGCAGTAGCGGCTCCCGGCGGCGGGAGGGATGCGCCCTCCCGCCGCCTCCTTTTCCGTCCCCCAACCCCGCTCCAAGGAGCAACACCCATGGCGCACCGCCTGGCCATAATCCCCGGAGACGGCGTGGGCCGCGAAGTCGCGACCGAGGCCGTCAAGCTGCTCGACGCCGTGGCCGCCAAGCACGGCCTCGCCTTCGAAACCCAGTGGTTCCCCTGGGGCTGCGACCACTACCTGCAGCACGGCTGCATGATGCCCGGGGACGCCCTGGACACCCTGGCCGGTTTCGACGCCATCTTCCTGGGCTGCATCGGCGACGCGGCCAAGGTGCCGGACCACGTGTCCCTCACCATGCTCCTGGCCATCCGCAAGGGATTCGACCAGTACGTGAACCTGCGGCCCATCACCCTCCTGCCCGGCGTGGCCACCCCGGTCTCCACCTGCACCCCCGAGACCCTGGACATGGTGGTCATCCGGGAGAACACCGAGGGCGAGTACAGCGCCATGGGCGGCATCTTCAAGCCCGGCTCCCCGGACGGCTTCGCCCTGCAGACCGGGGTGTTCACCCACAAGGGCTGCTCCCGGGTCATGCGCTACGCCTTCGACCTGGCGCGCAAGCGCAAGAGCGACCCGGTGAAGCCCCGCAAGGGCATGGTCACCAACTGCACCAAGTCCAACGCCCTGAACTACTCCATGGTGTTCTGGGACCAGGTGTACGCCGAGGTGGCCGGCCACTACCCGGACATCGCCCGGGACCTGGCCCTGGTGGACGCCATGACCATGTGGATGGTAAAGAACCCCGGGCACTTCGACGTGGTCGTGGCCTCCAACCTCTTCGGCGACATCATCACCGACCTGGGGGCCATGCTCCAGGGCGGCATGGGCTTCGCCGCGGGCGGGAACATCAATCCCGAGCGGCAGTTCCCGTCCATGTTCGAGCCCATCCACGGCTCGGCGCCCAAGTACGCGGGCAAGAACGTGGCCAATCCGGTGGCCTCCATCGAGGCCATGCGCATGCTCCTGGAGTTCCTGGGGCTGGAGGAGCCGGCCGCGGACCTGCACGCCGCGGTGCGCTCCGCCCTGGCCGGCGGCCAGGTGCGCACCAAGGACATGGGCGGAACGGACGGCACCGCGGCCATGGGCGACGAGGTGAAACGCCGGCTGCTGGCCGGTTAACCGGCCCCGCGCCGGAAGGGAGGAGACATGAAGGCCCTGGCCACCCTGAACCGCGGCATCGAGGCCCTGTCCGCCGTGGCCCTGGCGGTCATGACCGCCCTGGTCATCGTCCAGGTGTTCTACCGCTACGTGCTCAAGGACCCGCTCACCGTGACCCAGGAGGTCTCGGTGTACGCCATGGTCTGGGTGGTCATGCTGGGCTCCACCATCGCGGTGCGCAAGCGCACCCACATCGCGGTGAGCCTGGTGGTGGACAAGCTGCCCCCGGCCCTGCGCCGCGGGATCATGGCCCTGGGCTACTGCATCATCCTGGCCTTCTGGGGCGTGCTCCTGCTCCAGGGCTGGAAGGTGGCGGACCGGGCCATGCTGCAGATCTCCCCGAGCAGCGGCATCCCGGTGGGCTGGGTCATGCTCGCCATCCCCCTGTCCGCGGCCGTGTCCATCCTCTACACCCTGGAGCTGTTCCTGGCCGACGTGGTCCGGGGCCAGGCCCCGGGACAGGAGGGCTAGCCCGTGGTCGCCACCCTGTTCGCCGCCTTCTTCGTCATGCTGTTTCTGGGCATCCCCATCGCGGTGTGCCTGGGCATCGCCTCCCTGGTGGCCATCCACTTCGGCAGCCACCTGCCCTTCCTCATCCTGCCCCAGAAGATATTCAACGGGGTCAACAGCTTCCCGTTCATGGCCATCCCCCTGTTCCTGCTGGCCGGCAACATCATGGCCGAGGCCAAGATCTCCGACCGGCTGGTGTCCCTGGCCGCCATCCTGGTGGGCCGCTACCCCGGCGGGCTGGCCCACATGTCCACCGGTGCCTCGGCCTTCTTCGGGGCCATCTCCGGCTCGGCGCCGGCCACCACCGCGGCCATCGGCTCCATCATGATCCCGGCCATGGTCAAGCGCGGCTACGGCAAGGGGTACTCCGCCGCGGTGGTCGCCGCCTCGGGCGCCCTGGGCCTCATCATCCCCCCCAGCCTGACCATGGTCATCTTCGGGGTCATGGCCGGGGCCTCCATCGGCGACATGTTTTTGTGCGGCATCGTGCCCGGGGTGCTCATCTCCCTGGCCCTCATCGCCCTGAACTACGCCATCGCCCGCAAGCGCGGCTACGCGCCCGAGGAGCCGGTCTCCGGCCGCCGGGCCCGGGCCGTGGTCAAGGACAGCCTCATCGCCCTGGTCATGCCCGCCATCATCCTGGGCGGCATCTACTCCGGGGCCTTCACCGCCACCGAGTCCGCGGCCGTGGCCAGCCTCTACGGCCTGGTGGTGGGCTTTCTGGTCTACCGCAACCTCAAGCTCAGAAGCCTCTACCACATCCTCAAGAACACCGCCGAGAGCTCGGCCCTCATCATGTTCCTCATGGGCACGGCCAACCTCTTCGGCTACATCATCACCGCCGAGCAGGTGCCGCAGGGCTTCGCGGCCTACGTCATGAGCATCACCCAGAGCCCCACCCTGGCCATGTGCATGGTCCTGGGCCTGCTCCTGGTGGTGGGCTGCTTCCTGGACAACGTGGCCGCCCTGGTGCTGCTCACCCCCACCCTCATGGGCATGGTGGAGGCCATGAACATCGACGTGGTGTACTTCGGGGTGTTCACCATCATCGCCCTGGCCGTGGGCCAGTTCACCCCGCCCGTGGGCCTGAACCTGTTCATCGCCGCCAACATCGCCGGGGAGAAGTTCGAGACCGTGAGCCGGCGGGCGCTCCCCTACATCGCGGCCTACGTGGCCATGCTCCTGCTCTTCATCTTCTTCCCCGGGCTGCTGACCCTGTTCCACTAGGGACCGGCATCCCAAGGAGGTGCGACAATGGGCAAAGTGGTCGTCCTCACCACCGGCGGCACCATCGCCAGCGTGGCCAGCTCCCAGGACGGGCTGTACTCCTCGGGCCGGCTCACCGGCAGCGAACTGCTGGGCATGCAGGACCTGGGCCTCGCCTGCGCGGTGGACATCGAGTCCGTGTTCCAGCTCCCCAGCAACCACCTCACCTTCGACCTGCTGCTCGCGCTGCGCGACCGCGCGGCCCAGGCCCTGGCCGACCCGGAGGTGGACGGGGTGGCCGTCACCCACGGCACCGACACCCTGGAGGAGTCCTGCTACTTCCTGGACCTCACCCTGGACTCGGACAAGCCGGTGGTCATGACCGGGTCCCAGCGGGTGCCCTCGGAACTGGGCACGGACAGCTTCGTGAACATCCGCCAGGCGGTGCTGGCCGCGGCCTCGCCCCAGACCCGGGGCATGGGCGTGCTGGTGCTCTTCAACGAGCGGCTCTACACCGCCCGCCGGGTGCGCAAGATGCACGCCTTCAACCCCCAGGCCTTCACCAGCTTCGGCTACGGGTACGTGGGCTACGTGGACAAGGCCGACGTGGCCGTCTACCAGAAGCCCGTGTCCCGGGAGCGCCACGCCCCCCGCTCCCCCTTCCCCCGGGTGGAGATCTTCAAGGCCACCCTGGGCGGCGACGGCGCGCTCATCGACGCCGCGGTGGCGGCCGGGGCCCAGGGCCTGGTGCTGGAGGGCGAGGGCCGGGGCCACATCCCGCCCGCGGCCTGCGAGGCCGTGTCCCGCGCCGTGGCCGCAGGGGTCGCGGTGGTGGTGACCACCACCTGCGAGGAGGGCCGGGTCTACCCGGTGTACGACTTCGCCGGCGGGGTGCGCGACCTCACCGCCCGCGGGGCCATACCCGGCGGCGACTACGACGCCAAGAAGGCCCGGGTGAAGCTGGCCGTGCTCCTGGCCAGCGGGGTCGCAGACCCCGCCGCCCTGGCCCGGGCTTTTGCCGCCTAGGGTTGCCGGCCCGGACCCGCGCCGGGCATTTCTCGGCGCAACGCAGCGGAATCGGAATTCTTGTTCGCCAAACACCGCGCGGGGTTCGGCAGCCGGAACGCTAGGCGGCGTCCGCCCATCGCACCCGGCTGCGGCGTTTTCCTGTAGCCATCACCGGCAGTTGGCGTTATCCTGTTTGCCGTCTTTCCACGGGACCCGAGGATACCTCCAACCATGCCCATCCTGCGCATCGACCCGGAAAAGCTCCGCCACAACCTGGCCTGGGTGAAGGCCCAGTGCGACCAGCGGGGCGTGGAGCTCATGGGCATCGTCAAGGGCTGCCACGCCCACCCCGCCATCTGCCGGCTCTTTGCCGAGGCCGGCTGCACCGTGCTGGGCGCGGCCCGGGTGCGCCACGCCGCGCCCATCAGGGCGGCCGGCTGCCGGCCCTGGCTGGTGGCCCTGCCCCCGGTGCACCGCGCTGCGGACGTGGTGGCCGGCTTCCCGGTGAGCTTCAACACCGAGGCCGCCACCCTGGAGGCCCTGTCCCTGGCCGCCAGGCAGGCCCGGACCCGGCACGAGGCCATGCTCATGGTGGAGGTGGGGGACCTGCGCGAGGGCATCATGCCCGGCCAGGTGGTGGACACCGCGCGCCGCTGCCTGGAGCTGGAGCACGAGTTCTTCGGGTTCAAGGGCCTGGCCTCGCACTTCGGCTGCATGAGCGGCCTCATCCCCACCCCGGAGAGCGTGGGCCGGCTCAACCGGGCCGGCGAGGCGGTGGAGGCCGCGCTGGGCCGCAAGCCCGAGGTGCTCTCGGTGGGCGGCTCGGACTTCCTGCGCCTCTTGGAGGCCGGCCCCCTGCACCCGGGCATCACCCAGGTGCGCATGGGCTACGCGGTGCTGCTCGGCAAGCACCCCGACGCGTTGGACGGCCACCCCCACCTGGTGCGCGACGCGGTGCTCTTCGAGGCCGAGGTCTTGGAGGTCAAGGACAAGCCGTCAATGCCATTTGGAATCACCGGCATCAACGCCTTCGGCGAGCGCCTCACCTTCGTGGACCGGGGCGTGCGCAAGCGGGCGGTGCTGGGCTTCGGCGCGCTGGAGACCGACTCGCGCGGCCTCACCCCGGTCCTGCCCGGCATGGAGCTCATCGGCGTGAACTCCAACTATTCCGTGTACGACGTCACCGACTGCCCGGTGGAGGTCAAGCCCGGGCAGAGGCTGCGTTTCCGCATGAATTACAAGGCGCTGGCCCAGGCCTTCCACTCCGGGCTGGTGGACAAGGCCCTGGAGGGCCAAACCCCCTGATTTTCCTTCCCCCCTCCCCTTTCCTCTTGGCCTGCTTTGTCCTATAAGTCCCCAAAGTAGAACGGAACGGGACCTAGCATCCCCAATCCGCAAAGGGGGACAGATGAAGCGAGTGCTCCGCGCTGCACTCCTGTGCGCGCTCACCCTCTGCCTGCTGGCCGGCACGGCCCTGGCCGGGGCCCACGACTCCATGCCCTTCACGCCCAAGAAGAAGCCCGACGGGGGCAAGTGGCGCATCGGCTACCTGGAGGGCGGCCCCTACATCCAGTACCAGCTGACCCTGCGGGCCACGGCGCTCTCCCTGGCCAAGCTGGGCTGGATCGCGCCCCTGGAGATCCCGAACTTCGCCGATCCCGAGGACACCATCGAGATGTGGAAGTTCCTGGTCGGCAAGGTGAAGAGCGACTACCTGGAGTTCGTGGAGGACGCCCACTACTCCTCCAACTGGGACGACAAGCTGCGGCTGGAGAACGCGGGGAAGGTGGTGGAGCGCCTGGCCGCCAAGAAGGACCTGGACCTCATGCTGGCCATGGGCACCTGGGCCGGCCAGGACCTGGCCAACAACAAGCACCACATCCCCACCGAGGTGCTCTCCACCTCCAACCCGCTGGACGCCAAGATCATCTCCAGCCTGGACGACTCGGGGCTGGACCATTTGCACGCCCGCATCGACCCGGACCGCTACAAGCGCCAGGTGCGCCTGTTCCACGACATCGTGGGCTTCACCCGGCTGGGCATCGTGTACGAGAACACCGTGGCCGGCCGGTCCTACGCCGCGGTGGACGACGTGGAGCTGGTGGCCAAGGAGCGCGGGTTCACCATCGTGCCCTGCACCACCCCCCTGGACGTGCCCGACTCCAACCTGGCCTACAAGAACCTCCAGGCCTGCCACGACAAGCTGGCCGGCAAGGTGGACGCCCTCTACATGACCGAGAACGGCGGCATGCGCGCGGACCGCATGCCCCAGCTCCTGGACCCCATCTACAAGAACAAGATCCCCACCTTCTCCCAGGCCGGGTCCGACGACGTGCGCTACGGCGTGCTCCTGTCCATCGCCCAGGCCGGGTTCAAGTACGTGGGCGAGTACCACGCCAAGATCATCGGCCAGATCCTGAACGGCGCGAGCCCGCGCAAGCTCTCCATGATCTTCGAGGACCCGCCCAAGATCGCCATCAACCTGAAGACCGCGGAGCTCATCGGCTTCGACCCGCCGGTGGACATCCTCATGGCCGCGGACGAGATCTACGAGAACATCGAGAAGGCCCAGTAAGGCCTTCCGGCCAAGCGAAAAACGAACGCCGCGCCCCCGAAAGGAGGCGCGGCGTTTTTTCGGAGCCGCCGTGTCATGAAACCTGCGCGCGCAGGTTTCCCGCCACGGCATTTCTTGACAAGGGCTGGCCCTTGCATCCCTGAAGAGACCTGAAACCACGTTTTCATGAGAGCCGTGGCGCGGGTCGTGCTGCGACGCTGCACGACGCGTGACACGGCGGGTTTGGCGATGGCTGGTCGTTGCCCAACCGAAAGCGGCCGATCTCAGTCGGGAATATCCAGAATGACCGGGCAGCCGGGGCCGGCCGCAGGCGGGTCGGCGGCGGCGCGCCAGTCCGGGGCGCGCTGGTCGCGGGGGGTGAACTCGGCGTAGAGCTCGGCCAGGCCGGCGCGCAGGCCCTGGGCCAGGGTCATGTTTCCGCATTGCTCCACCATGGCCCGGGTCAGGCCGCCGTTGGCCATGACCTCCACCGGCCCGGCCGGGAACACCCGGCCGTCGGCATAGCGGGCGAACAGGAACTCCGGCCCGGCCGCGAACTCGCCGGCCGGGGCCGCGGCCACGACGTGGGCGCGCTCGGCGTCGCCGGCCGCGGCCAGGGCCCGAGCCAGGCCGGCACGCATGGCGGGCAGGTAGTCGGCCTGGTACACCCCGCCCAGGCAGCGCAGGCCCCGGGCAAACGCCAGGCAGCCGTAGGCCGCGAACAGCCCGGGCGTGATGCGCCCCTGGGCCAGGGCCTCGGCCAGCGGACCCGGGGCCAGGGGCACGGCCACCGTGTCCCCGCCCAGGCCCTTGCCCCGCAGCTCGACCCGGCTCCCGTCCCCGGCCCCAGCTTGGGCCAGGTGCAGGGGCGCCTTGCGGCCCTTGGCGTCCACGCCCCAGAAGAAAGCCGTGCCGCTGCCGCGCAGGGCGTCGTTGCCCTGGCCGTCCCCCTCCCCGGCGGCCAGGGCGGCCAGCCGGCCCAGGTCCCAGCAGCCCGCGGCCCGGTCCAGGGACTCCAGCACCAGGCTCCGCAGGCGCGGGTCCAAGAGCACCGCATGGAACAGGCTGTGCGGGTCGGCCAGGTCCCGGGCCAGGAGCCGGCCGGCCAGGGCCTCCAGCTCCAGGTAGGCCAGACGCGATCCGTTGCCCGCCTCGGGCCCCCCTCCAGGGGATGAAAAAAGCCGGTCCCAGAGCCGGGCGTTGAGCACCGTGGCCTGGTCCGAATAGCGCGGCAGGGAGAGCACCGCCGGGTCGCCGAAGTCCTCGGCCAGCAGGACGTCCAGGGCGCGGGCCTCGGCCCGGCCCAGGTCCCCGGCCTGCGCCGCGTCGCGCACCGCGTCCCGGGCGCGGGCCACCATGTCGCGGGCCAGGGGCGGGGCGGCCAGGGCCAGGGTGTAGCGGTATTTCCAGGGAAAGACCGGGACCTTGCGGCCCGCGGGCCAGTCCCGCGGGTCGGCGTCCGGCCCCTGCGGCGGCCGCCGGGCCAGGAGGATGCCCCGGGCGAAGGCGTAGCTGCCCAGGGGCACCGCGCCGCAGGCCAGCACCGGCACGGCCCGGCCGGACTCCGGGCCGAGCAGGGCGGGCAGGGCCGTGAGCAGGGTGCCCGAAAAGGACTGGGGCGCGAAGTCCGCGCCGTGGTGGTTGGCGGTGAGCGCCGCGGGATGGGCGTCCAGGGTGCGGAGCAGGGCCTGGGCCGCCTCCGGCCCGAGCAGCCGGCCGGCCAGGGCCGCGGCCTCGTCCAGCAGGTCGTCGCGGGATTGCAGGGCCGGGCCGGCGGGGGCCGCCAGGGCGGCGGCGTAACGCGCCAGGGGCTCGCCCCCGTGCGCCCGCACCGCGGCCCGGGCGCCGGACAGGACCCCCAGCACCCGGTCCAGCATGGCTGCGGCCGGGTCCACGGCCGCCTACGTGTGCTCTGCGGCGGCCTGATCCTCGGCGGTGACGACCGCGCCCTTCTCCCGCACCAGGATCAGGAAGAGCACGGACACGGACAGGTAGATCACCCCGGCCGAGGCGATGCCCTTCTCCATGCCCATGGACACGATGATCCAGCCCAGGGTGAGGGGGCCCAGCACCTGGCCGATGCGCTCCACGGCGTTGGAGATGCCCATGGCCACCCCGTGCCCGGCCTCGTGGGTCACCTTGAGGTTCAGGGCGAAGGCGTTCTGGGCCGCGAAGCCCAGGCTGGAGGACACGCCCAGCATGAGCGCGGCCAGGCCGGTGACCAGGAGGCCGCCCTGGAAGAAGTAGCCGGTGAGCGCCAGGGCCCCGATGACCCCGGACAGGAAGATGTAGACCTTCTTGTTGGCCGAGCGGTCCACGAAACGGCTGATGAAGGGGGCCACGTAGATGAGGCACACCCCGTAGATCATGAGCACCCGGCCGATGTCCGACTGGTTGGTGCCGATGCGGTTCAGGTACACCGGGATGAGGAAGTTGATGAAGCCCACCAGGATGAGCGCGCCGGGCATGATGTTCATGATGAGCAGCCCGAGCACGTTGCGGTTGAACAGGAAGGTGCGGACCTTGGCCGCGGAGATGGCCGGCTCGGGTACGCCGGCCTCGCGCACCGGGCGGTGGAAGGAGCCGCGCAGCACCGCGAAGACCACCAGGATCATGAGCAGCATGAGCACGGCCGAGGCCAGGAACACCGGGCGGAAGCCCAGGCGGTCGGCCAGCATGGCCCCCACCGCGCCGCCGCACAGGCTGCCCGCGTACACCCCGGCGAAGAGGTGGGTGATGCCCTGGGCGCGGGAGGTGGGGCCGGTGTTGTCCACCACGAAGCCCTCGGTGGCCATGAGCGCCAGGCCGTACCCCGCGCCCACCAGGCCCCGGGCCAGGATGAACTGCATGGCGTTGGGAGCCATGCCCGAGTACACGTAGCCCAGGCAGGCCAGGCCCGCGCCCACCAGGAAGGGCTCGAACCAGCCCCGCCGGTCGGTCCACACGCCCGACACCAGCACCATGAGCCCGGCGAAGAACATCTCCACCGAGATGGGCAGGCCCATGACCACCTCCTCGGACAGGCCGAAGAGGGGCTGGTAGATATTCTCCATGTGCAGGGGGATGAAGGAGATGCACATGTCCATGGCGAAGAGGAAGAGGAAGGCCACCGGCCGGATGATGGCGTAGCGATGGTAGTCGCTCTCCGCGGGCGTGGTCGCTTCGCCCTCGGCCGTGGTCTTGTCGCGCAGGAAGATGAGGAAGAGGATGACCAGCTCGAGCAGGAAGAGCACCGCGATGACGCCCACGGTCACCGAGTCCAGGATGATCTCCCGCACCTTGTCCGCGATGACCTTCTGGGACAGGGTCAGGCGCAGCTCGCCCCGCTTCAGGGTGGTCCCGTCCGGGCTGGTCCGGATGAGCGCGGACATGACGTCCCCGCTGTTGCCCGCGGTCAGGTAGGTGCCGGGCTGCACCTTCACCGGGCCGGAGCTGTCGGCCCGGTAGAGCACCGTGCCGTTCAGGTCGGTGATGCTCATCTCCGCGATCTCCGGCGTCACGGCCAGGATCTTGGACATGTACACGTCCATCTTGTTCAGGCGGTGGATCTTGATGCCCTTGGAGAGCAGGTAGTCCACGTCGTCCTTGAGCAGCCGGGCCACCTTCTCGGTGTTGGTCCGGGTGATGTCCAGGAAGTTGTCCCGGAAGGACTGCACGTTGTAGTAGGAGTACACGCACTGGGACCCGCCCAGGGCCAGCACCAGGATGAGGTAGAGCCGCACCTTGGAGAACCGCCCCGGGTCCAGGGGCAGGAAGAAGGTGAGCAGCACCCCCAGCACCGCGGCCGCGGCCAGGGTGATGAAGATGAGCACGTCCAGGTTTTCCAGGATCACGGTCTTGAGCCGGGCCTGCACCAGGTCTGCGGGGAAGGAGAAGACCACCTTGCCCTTGACCGTGATCTCGCTGCCGCCCTGCTCCTGCACCTCGATGGGGAACTCCACGTAGTAGGCCTGGCCCGCCTTGTAGTCGGTGTGCCCGCCTGCGGAGCCCAGGACCTTGAGGTCCTCCCCGGCCATGTCGGGCCAGGTCTTGCCCACCATGGCCTCGTCCAGGCTGTAGAGCACCCCGCCTTCGGTGGAGGTCACCAGGATGTTGGACAGGTCGGGCAGGTCCGAGCGCACGTCCTCCATGAGCCGGGTGATGCCGAAGAACCGCTCCAGGGGCTTGCCGTAGCGAATGGACTGGGACACCTGGGAGCGGAACGCGTTGGCCACCACCTGGTAGCGGGCGATGAGCGAATTCAGGGAGAGCTTCTCCAGGGAGGAGATGGACAGCCCGCCGTTGAAGGCCATGGCCAACACGAGGATGGCCAGGGTGGTGACGAGGAGCTTCAGACGAGTAGCAGCGTGCCCTTGCATGGTTCAGCCCGCGGGTTGGAGGACCAGGGAACGAAAAAAGGGGTCTAACAGCCCAACTTTGTTTATCAGCGAAAGAAAAGCCAAATTGCAACACAAGTCAACCGGAAAGAGCCGCGCCGGGACCGCCCCCGGCCAAAAGACGCTTGACTTTTCCGCCACTTGGGGCCCAAGTGGCCATATCTGACGGCCTCATGCGCCGGACCTGGAACGCATCGCCATGCACGCCACCCTGACGCACCTCTGGGACCTGCGCCCCGGCGAGGGCCGCCCCCTGGCCTGGGGACTGGCCGCCACCTTCTGCCAGGGCGCGGCGCTGCTCATCCTCTACGCCGCCTCCCGGGCGGTGTTCCTGGCCTCCTACCCCTCCAGCGACCTCCCCTACGTCTATGTGGGCGTGGCCCTGGGCACGGTGGTCATGTGGCTGGCCTTCACCCTGTTCGAGCGCCGCCTCTCCCCCGAGATCCTGGCCGCGGGCACCCTGGCCCTGCTCACCGCCAGCCTGGCCGGCCTGCGCCTGTGGCTGGCCCAGGACCCCACGGGCTGGCCGGCCCTGGTGCTGGCCATCTGGTTCGACGTGGCCTACATCCTCTCGGGCCTGGCCTTCTGGGGCCTGGCCAACTCGGTGTTCGACCTGGCCCAGGCCAAACGCCTGTTCGGGCTCATGGGCTCGGGCGAGTTCCTGGCGGTCTGCCTGGCCGGCCTGGCCACCCCGCCCCTGGCCCGGCTCCTGGGCGCGGCGAACCTGTTGTGGCTGGCCGTGGCCTTCATGGGCGCGTCCCTGGCCTGCACCGCAGCCATGGGCCGGGCGGGCCGCGCCCTGCGCCCGGCCCGGGAAAAGGAGCGCCCCGCCGCCGACCGGCCCGGGCCCCAGTTCGGGGTGGCCTTTTCGGACCGCTACGTGGCGGGCATCCACCTGCTCTGGGCCATCGGCATCGCCGGCCTCTTCCTCACCGACCTCATCCTGAACGCCCAGGCCCAGGCCCACGCGCCCGGGGCCGAGAGCATGGCCGGGTTCTTCGGCTGGTTCTACGCCCTGGCCGCGGCGGTGGTGCTGCTTTTGCGCGCCGTGGCCGCCGGCCGCATCATCACCGGCATGGGTTCGGTCAACGCCCTGGTGCTCCTGCCCGTGGCCCTGGTCCTGGCCTGCATGGGGGTGACGGCCACGGCCTCCTGGACCACCGCGGCCAGCCCCCTGGTGTTCTGGCTGGCGGTGAGCCTCAAGCTCCTGGACTACGTGATCCGCTCCAGCTTCTACCGGCCGGCCTTCATGATCCTCTACCAGCCCCTGGCCACGGCCCGCCGCCTGGCGGTGCAGGCCTCGGTGGAGGGCCTGGCCGAGCCCGTGGCCGTGGCCACGGTGGCCGGCCTGCTCCTGGGCCTGTCCCGGGGCACGGTCTTCACCCTGAGCGCGGTGAACATCACCTACGTGCTGCTGGGCGTGCTCCTGGTCTGGCTGGCGTGCATCGCCTGGGTGCGGGGGGGCTACAGCCGGGTGCTCCTGGCCGCCCTGCGCACCCGCCGCCTGGCCGGGGGCAACGGCCCGGTGCAGGACCGCCAGAGCCTGGCCCTCATCGCCCGGGGCCTGGCCAGCGACAAGCCGGGCGAGGCGCTCTCGGCCATGGACATCCTGGCCCGCAGCGATCCCGACGCCCTGCGCCAGGCCCTGGCCGGGCTCCTGGTTCACCCCGCGCCCGAGGTGGTGCGCGACGCCCTGGCCCGCATCGAGGCCCTCCGGCCGGCCGACGCCCTGGCCGCGGTGCGCGGCCTGGTGCGCCGTCCCCCGGACCCGGCCACCGCGGCCCTGGCCCTCAAGGCCTACGGCGCCCTGGCCGAGTCCGACGCCCTGGAGGGGCTCCTGGTCCACCTGGACGACGCGGACCGCACCGTGGCCCAGGGGGCCATGGTGGCGCTCATCCGCTACGGCGGCATCGAAGGGGTGCTGGCCGCGGGCGCCCGGCTCATGGCCCTGCAGTCCTCCCGGGACGAGGCCGACCGCGCGGCCGCGGCCCAGGTCCTGGGCGAGATCGGCCAGCCCGGATACTACCGGCCCCTGGCCCCGCTCTTGGACGACGAAAGCCCCCGGGTGCGCAGCGCGGCCCTGGCCGCGGCCGAACGCCTGGGCAACCCCCGCCTGGCCTTCCGGGTCATCGCCTGCCTGGGCCGGCGCGAGACCCGGACCCAGGCGGTGCGGGCCCTGGCCGCCCTGGGGCCGGGCGCCCTGCCCGAGATAGCCCAGGCCCTGGCCGACCCCGGGCTGGACCGCCCCACCCGCATCGGCCTGGTGCGCGCCGCGGCCCGCCTGCCCGGGGATGCGGCCCGGGACCTCCTGCTCGGCCTCGCCCCCCACCCCGACGCCGGGTTGCGCCTGGAGGCCCTGGAGGCGCTGGAGGCGCGGGGCCACCAGGCCGCGGACAAGGCCCACCGGCAGTGGACCATGGAGCGCCTGCAGGCCGAGGCCAGGACCGCCACCTGGCTGGCCGCCGGCCGGGTCGCGGCCCTGGGCCGGGAGGAGACCGCGCTGCTGGCCCGGGCCCTGGACGAGGAGCTGGACCTGGCCCGGCGGCGGATGCTGGCCCTGCTCGCCTTCCTGTCCCCGCCCGGGGC
>DKEU01000091.1:14553-32961 GCA_002452635.1 Desulfovibrionaceae bacterium UBA6814
CGCCACGTGCTGCCCCTCTTGCGCGAGCTCGCGCCGGACAAGCTCTTCGCGGCCCTGGCCCAGCACTTCCCGCTCAAGATTCCCTCCGCGGCCGGGCTGGTGGCCGGCGTGGTGCGGCGCGACGACGGCACGGTCTGCGCCTGGACCCGCACCGCGGCCCTGTACGCGGCCGGGCTCCTGGCCGAACCGGCCCTGTGCCGCGTGGTGCGCGAAGCCGGCCTGCCGGGCGATGCGGCCTTTGCCGAAACCCGCGACTTCGCCCTGGCCCGGGTCTGCACTGCGGATTTTGACGCGCCGGCCGGGCCGGCGTAAGCACTGGACAAGCCCCGCGAGGATTCCCGACCATGCTGCTCACCGTCGAACGCGTGCTCCTGCTCTCCGGCGTCAACATCTTCGCCGAGCTGCCCGGCCAGGTGCTGGCCGAACTGTCCGCCTCCTTCGAGGAGGTGGAGCTGCCCGCGGGCGAGGACGTGTTCGCCAAGGGCGACTACGGGGCCAGCATGTACGTGGTGGTCACCGGCCGGGTGCGGGTGCACGACCGGGGCCGGGAGCTGGCCGTGCTCGGCCCGCGCGAGGTCTTCGGCGAACTGGCCGCCCTGGACCCGGAACTGCGCTCGGCCACGGTCACGGTGCTGGAGGACGCCCTGTTCCTGCGCCTGGACTACGAGGCCCTGTACGACCTCATGTCCGGCCACGTGGAGCTGGCCAAGAACGTGATCCGCTTCCTGTGCCGCCGCTACCGCGAGGGCGACGCCGCAGGCCAGGACGCCTGCTGAGCCTCGCCCGCCGCCGTCCTCCCGGCCGGGCGTTGCATTTTCTTCCCGTTTCCCCGATAGTGCCGTAGTTGCACGGTACTCGGGACCGTTGGTCCCACGTGTTCACGCCAACCGGAGCGATGACCATGCCCCAGCCGGTCGCCGACCTGGACCCCAATTTCGAGACCCGGGCCCTCAAGCTCATCGAGGACGCCAAGACCAAGGCCATGTCCAACTACAAGGTGGGGCCCTCGGTGCAGGGCTACCTGTTCACCACCGACTTCAAGGAGAAGGTGGTGACCACCGTGGTGAACGTGGGCGTGGGCGTGGGCAAGACCCTGGCCGCGGCGGCCATCATCGCCGCGGGCGTGTCCAGCGCCGCGGTGACCTTCGGCATCGGCCCGGTCATCGGCGTGGTGGTGGGCTTCGCCGTGGCCAAGGGCCTGGGCGAGGCCAAGTACCAGTACAAGACCTACAAGCTGCGCAAGGGCATCGAATACACCCCCGCGGGCGAGGACAAGATCACCGAGCCCTCGCTCATGGAGCCCGCGGTGATGAAGATCCAGCGCAAGCTGGACCGGGTCATGCGCCGCCACGCCATGCTCAAGGGCGGGCACAAGGGCCGCTGGACCAGGTTCCGGCACATGAAGACCGCCATCGCCTCGGCCTTCAAGTCGGACCTGAAGCCCGACGAGCGGTTCCCCGGCCTGCGGGGCAGCAGCGCGGCCTGGGCCAACGACCGGGAGCTCAACGAGCGGCTCCTGGAGCTCAACTACTACTCCCAGATGCTCGGCAACTACATCAACATCACCCTGGACGCGGTCATCAAGGAGCGCGACCGGTACATCGACTACGCGGACCTCATCTTCGCGCACGTGGTCCGGCAGGTCCACTACACCGGCAACCACACCAAGTGCGGCAAGGACTGCTACACCATGCCCGAGGCCGAGTTCATGCAGAACATGCGCAACTACTCCCTGCGCGCCATGAGCCGGCAGGGCCTCACGGTCTCCTCCACCGTGGACGCCAACCGGGTCATGCAGTTCTACAGCCAGCGCCTCACCGCCTGGAACAAACTGGGCGGCACCGAGACCCTGATCCACAACGTGACCTCGGCCCAGGGCGTGGGCCAGCCGCCGGAGCAGGACAAGAGCGTGGGCCAGATGGCCAAGGAGTTCATGGAGGACCAGGTGAAGCCCGGCCGCGACGAGTCCGACGTGGACCGCTTCGTGGACAACCCCCTGGTGTCCAAGCTGGTGGACACCGGCCTGGGCAAGCTCACCGAGGTCATGGTGCCCCTGGAGGGGATGATCAACGACGTGGAGGGCGGCCGGACCTTCATGGGCCAGGCCCTGGAGCAGACCGCCACCATCTCCAGCTCCACCGTGGGCGCGGAGTTCGCCAGCGCCGGGGTGGGCGAGGTGTTGAACCTCACCGTGGGCGAGATCAAGGACTCGGTGAAGAAGCGGCTCATGAAGCGGGCCGTGCTCAAGAAGAAGGACCGGGCCTTCGACCTGCTCTCCACCCAGACCGTGGGCCAGGACGAGGCGCACCGCGCCCTCCTGGAGTTCAACAAGAAGGACAAGGACATCCTGTCCCGGGCCGAGCGGGTGGCCCAGAAGATCTACTGGTACCTGCACAAGATCCACAAGATCGAGAACGAGTTCAAGACCAGGCACCTCACCAGCCTGTCCACCAACACCACCTTCGAGATGAGCTGCTTCGAGACCTGCAAGGACGCCAAGAACGTGGCCTACACCCTGCACTACCTGTTCAAGCAGTACGAGAAGGCCATCACCTTCATGGTCTACATGGAGACCATCCTGCTCGGCATGGACCGCAAGCTGGCCGGCGAGGTCGGCATCCCGGTGGGCAGCATATTCAAGCCGGACGCGAACATGCCGCCCCGGCCCCGGCACATGAAGCAGGTCTAGCCGCGCCCCATGGCCAAGCCCGCCCCCACCCTGCCCCTGGCCCTGGCCGCAGCCTACGTGCTGTGGTGGGCGCTCCTGGCCGTGCACCCGGTGTCCCGCGCGGTGTGGTGGGCCGAGAACATCCCGGCCATGCTGGTCTTCGCCGGCCTGGCCCTGACCTATCCCCGCTTCCGCTTCTCGGGCCTGGCCTACCTGCTCATGGCGGTGTGGCTGTTCTGGCACACCCTGGGCGGGCACTACACCTTCGCCCACGTGCCCTTCGGCTGGGTCACGGACCTGTTCGGGTTCGAACGCAACCACTTCGACCGGGTGGGGCACTTCGCGGTGGGGTTCTACGCCTTCGCCGCGGCGGAACTGCTGGAGCGCAAGCGCTGGGCCAACCGGGGCGTGGCCCTGGCCTTCGGCCTGTTCCTCATCATGGCCGTGGCCGCGGCCTACGAGATCATCGAGTGGTGGTACGCGGCCCTGGAGGGCGGCGAGGCCGGCATCGAGTTCCTGGGCAGCCAGGGCGACGTGTGGGACGCCCAGAAGGACATGCTG
This sequence comes from Desulfovibrionaceae bacterium UBA6814, assembly GCA_002452635.1. Classification (GTDB taxonomy): domain Bacteria; phylum Desulfobacterota; class Desulfovibrionia; order Desulfovibrionales; family Desulfovibrionaceae; genus UBA6814. Next base: position 17,783 of record DKEU01000091.1, read on the forward strand.
GCCGACACCCTGGGCGCGATATTCAGCCTGATTCTCTACGTGCTGACCCGGCGGCGGCCCGCTACCGGGTAAAAGAGGCGACTGTCCACAGGTCCATGCCCAGGAGCACCGCGGTGCCGAAGCTGGCCCCGGCCACCCCGAACATGAGCCAGGCCAGCCGCCGCCGGGGCGCGGGGTACCGGCGCAGGTGGACCAGGAGCAGGAAGAAGGCCTCGCTCATGGCGAAGCAGGACAGGGCGAAGACCGGAAAGCCCAAAAACCCGGCGACCGGCATCTCGAAGAGCTTCACGTCCCCCACCCAGGGCACGGAATAGACCCACTTGGCCCGGGCCCAGTAGTTCCAGCACTCCCACAAGAGCCCGCAGACGCCCCCGGCCAGGAGGGTCTGCCACAGCAGGCGCGGCCGGCCCAGGGCCAATCCCCCGAGAAAAGAGCGCGCGCCCCGGGCGTGCAGCACCGGCTCCAGCAGCAGCGCCGGCCCGGCCCAGACCAGGGGGAAGCAGGTGCGGGGAAACAGCACGGGCAGCACCAGGCAGGCCAGGCCCAGATGGGTGCACCAGCCGTAGAGCCGGCGCACCTTGGGCCAGGGCTTGCACGAGGCCCGGTCGAACACCCCCCAGAACTCCAGGAGCCGCCGGGTCACGGACAGCCCGGGCAGCACCGTGGCGAAGGACAGGGCGTAGCCCGCCCAGCGCACCCAGGCGTTGGCCGGCAGGTTCAGGTACTGCCAGTTGTCCAGCCGGAAGTTGTACAGCTCGAACACCAGCCACAGGGTCACGGACAGGGGGAGCATGACGAGGAACCGGCGCGGCTCCTCGAAGAGCGAGGAATAGCCGCCCATGAGGCACAGGGCGGCCTCGGCCCCCAGGATGTAGGGCCACCAGGCGAAGAGATAGTACCAGGTGAAGAAGGGCTCCAGCCTGAGGCTCAGGCCCACGGACCCCAGCCCGAAGGTGACGACGGAGGCGGCCAACACGAACCCGGCCACGCTGCGCTGCGTGCTCATGCCCCGCATATGGCCCAACCCGGGAATTTGGGCAAGGGGCGCGATGCCCTGCCGGGATGCCGGCAAGGCAAAGGCGCCCCCTCCCCGGCGGGCTGGTCCACGCAGGAGTCGCACAGGTCGTGGTCGCCGCCGGTGTCGCCCAGGAGGTCCGGCGCGGTGAAGCGGCATGCACTGAACAATCTGTGTCCACGGATACCGCATTGTTAATTTATTCAGCAAATTTCAATGAACTAATTATTCGTGCGAATGCGCTGAATTCATCGACGAGACCATAATATATTATTCTAACATTCTTGCTTACAATAAAATAAGAAATCATTATCTTTTTAATATCATCTTCTGCGATGCGGTAACGCACAACTCGACAGTCCAGTCCTCCAACACTTTCTTCGCCTACTGCAAGCAAGATCATTTTAATCCCATCATTACGGAGTCCATCAATAAAGCTATCGACATCGATCGGATCAACCGTAGATATCACAATAAAATTGTTCGTATCATTTACTTTTTTTGCAACAAACATTTTTCTTTCATCTTTCTTGTACTCGAACCCATCTGGTATACTTATTGTTACATTTTCCCACTGCAAAAGTGTGCGGTCTTCCATGATGGCGCTGTCAGAATTAGAGATCGAGGGGATGAATAGAAACATCATCATTAAGGAAACTAATATCCTCATTTCACTCCTCGCTGGTAACAAGATGACAGCAGGTGGCGTGATTACATCACGCCACCTGGTAGTTGTGTCTATTTCTTTTTCGGTGCAAAGGGGAAGGGATTCACCCAATCATTATATGTTCGAACCACTTCCCCAGATTTCTCTTGAATCATGCGTTTGGTGGAATTACTGACGAAATGCTGGAGATCCAACACCGCTGAAGCTTGGTCACCCGTCGTCTTCCCCGTCATGGCTTCTCTCAGCAGCCGGTCCTGCTGCTCCTGCATGGCAGAGATGTCCTTTCCAAGCTTGGTCGCAGCCTCATGCGCCTCCTGCGGCATCGTAATCTTGCCGGCGATGTCCGCGCCCTTGGCGATGTCATCCAACTCGGGCCGGACCGAATTGATCGCATCCTTGGCTTTCTTCAGGGTTGAATCCACGTCCCGGGACACGATGTCCATCTTTTTCAGGACGTCGGCCTCGGTTTCCGGGGCCGGCGGGGTGTCGGATTCGAACTTGCTGGCAATGGAATCCCAGCCGGACTTCATGCTGTCCCAGACGCCGGACCAGAACCCTTGCTCCTCCAACCCCTCAGGGTCCACCCTCCCCACCGGCTCGTCCACGCAGTAGTCGTACAGGTCGTGGTCGCCGCCCGTATCCCCGAGCGGGTCCGGGGCGGTGAACCGGCCTACCGTGGGATCGTAGTCGCGGTGGAGGAAGCGGACCAAGCCGGTGAAGCGGTCGCGCAGGCCGCCGGCAAAGGCCAGGGGCAGGAACAGGCCAGGATTCGAGTCCGCCAGCACGTTGCCGAAGGCGTCATAGTCCACGACCTTGACTACCCGGCCCTCGTTTTCGCCGTCCATGGCGGCCACGGCCTTGAGGCTGCCCACCTGGTCGTAGCCCAGGAGGTAGGTGGTCGCGCCCAGCAGGTCCTGCACGGTCACGGCCTGGGGCAGGCGGCCCTGGCCGGTGTAATGGAACTGCATCTTCACCCCGCACTGGTGGTCGCGGTAGGTAGGAAAATGTATTGAAGTAATATTGCGACTCAAAAGATAGCGCAGCGCCCTTAATGTCGGACGCCGCGCTATCATTATCTTTTGCGATGGTTGCGTAACGTTGCAGCGATAATAATGAATCCAAAGGCCATTTCAACCCATGAAACCCAAGGGAATACGTGTTGGCCATGAAATGTTGGAGACGGATTAAATAGCGAAATAAGCCCTACCATGAAAAGTAGGAGTCCCGCAAAGATTGCAGCCTTCTCCTCGAACTTCATACGCACAACACGTCTCCATTACTTGTTGAACAAATCACGAATGTGGTCATATTCGTCTACTGCCTTAGCCGTTGCAACACCAGTGAGACCACCCCAGGACGCCGGGGGCGTGCCAGGCATCGCGCCTGTTATGGCATCTTGGGCAAACTGATTTTTGGCCGGATCAAGCACCACGTTCACCGCCGCATCCTTGACCTTCCCCGCAACCTCCGCCCCCTTGCCGGCAGCAGCTGCGATGGCTGTGGAGGCGGTTCCGGCGGCGTTCCGGGCGGCCTGGGCTGCACGGACGGCGGCCTGGGAGGTGGCGCGGCCAGCGGTTGTCGCCGCGTCCTTGGCGACCTCTGCGGCCTTGGCCGCAGCGCCTGGAATCTGCTTGGCCACCTGCGCCGCGCCGCGGGCCGCAATCGGCGCGGCCTCGGCAGCGGCAGCTCCGGCGGCTGCCGCTGCCCCGATGCCGGCGTTGATGCCGGTGACCTTGGTCATGGCGTCGGTGGTGGCCTTGTCCATGGCTGCGACCTTTTCGGGAAGTTGGGCCTTGAACGCTTCGTCGCCCATGGTTTCGGCCGCGATCTCCGCGCCCTTCTGGGCCGCCTTGACGCCGCCCCAACCCAAGGCCGTGGCTCCGCCAAGGCCGGCAAGCAGCGGCAGTAGAAAGGCGACCGTCCCCTCGGGGTCCACCCGCCCGACGGGCTCGTCCACGCAGTAGTCGTAGAGGTCGTGGTCGCCGCCGGTGTCGCCCAGGGGGTCGGGGGCGGTGAAGCGGCCCACGGTGGGGTCGTAGTCGCGGTGGCAGAAGCGGACCAAGCCGGTGAAGCGGTCGCGCAGGCCGCCGGCAAAGGCGAGGGGCAGGAACAGGGCGGGGTTGGTGTCGGAGAGGATGTTGCCGAAGGCGTCTGTGAGGGAGCAGATGAAATGGGAAGGGCGTGAGTGCCTGGGTTGAGTGGGAGGAATGCGGGGGAAATGCGGGAGTGGCGCGGGGACGCGAGGGGTTGAGGGAGGTTTCTGGGGCGCGGAATCAAAATGAGCACGGAGGGGCGGAATCAGGGGCGGCCTTGCACGTGGAATGAGTAGACCCCTGCCGCCATCTTCTACCGGGCTTCCCGGCACCACCAGACCACGCGGCCGATGATCCGCACCGAGCCCGCGTCCTCGCCCACGGGAACCTCGATGGGCGCGTAGTCCTTGTTCTCGCTCTTGAGCAGCAGCTTGCCTGGAGCCACGTCCACCCGCTTGATGACCACCGTCTCGTCGATGCCGACCGCATAGACCTTGCCGCTCAGGACCTCGGTCTGGGACTGGTCGATGAGCACCGTGTCATTGTCGCAGATCACCGGCTCCATGGAGTCCCCGGCCACCTCCATGAGCACCATCTGGCCGGCCTTGCCCTTGCTCCGAATCCACTGCGCCCGGAAGGCGAACAGCCCGCTCACGCCGCCGTTGGTCTCGAAGCTCCCGCCCCCGGCCGAGAGCCGCGCCTTGACCTTGGGCACCAGCACCAGGCCCCCGGCCATCGCCTCGTCGTCCGGGACCACCTGGCCGGCGGCGGCCCCGGCAGCGCCACGCTTCATCGCGCCCACGCCGTAGAGCAGCCAGTCGGCTGAAACTTCATTCTCTTTCGATATTTTCGTAATCCATGAAGATGGAATCTTACCCTTGTCCTTGGAGCCCTTCACCGACTGCGGGGTGATGCCCAGCGCCCGGGCCAGCTCGGAATCGTTGGCCGCGGAGGCCCCTTGGAGCAGCCTCCGGTAGGTGGCGTCGAAGTTCGCGCCAGCCTGGCCTTGGGGCGAACCGTGCTGCGAACCGGACGGCGCGGGGTGTTCTGCGGGCTTTTTCATTGGAGTTTCGGATGGTTAAGTGTTTACTGAAAGATTTAAGAAAAAAATTTAACGCGAACTCTTAAAATCAAGTCTTTTTGACTTGACCAGCTCAAGTCAAAAACTTAAAACGAGCCTGTAAATTCCTTCACACGGAACTTAACTGAAAGCTATCGCAGCTACAATATCAAACACATGCCCAAATCCGGACACCCTGGGAACTGGCTCCAGCTCTGGGACAAGCCCAACCTGGACCCTTTGGCGCGACTCAAGGCTGCCATGCGGGAGGCCCTGAAGGGCTGTCCGCTGTCCCGGGAGCAGGTGGTGGACGAGATGAACCGCCTGGCCGGGCTGGAGGGCATCCCCGGCTCCGGGAACTCCCGGCAGCCGGTGACTCCCGCCCTCCTGGACAAGTGGGTGTCCCCGGCCAGCGCCGGCCACATCGTTCCCCTGCGCCTTCTCCCGGTCTTCTGCCAGGTCGTGGGCTCCACCCTGCCGGTGGCCGCCCTGGCCGCGCCCCTGGGCGCGTCCCTGGTCTCCGGCGAGGACCTCTCCCTGCTGGAGTGGGCGCGCACCGAACGCAAGCGCAAGGAATACGCCCGCCGCGCCCGGCGGCTGGCCCAGGAGGCCGGGATCGAATGAGGACCAAGGACGTGCGCAAGTGGATGATCGAACGGGGCATCCGACCCGTGGACCTCAAGCGCCGCGCCGAGGTCTCCTTCCCCTCGGTGTCCATGACCATCGCCGGCCAGCGCCGCAACCCGGACGTGCTCCGGGTCCTGCGCGAGCTGGGCTGCCCCGAGGAGTTCCTCGGGATTCGAGTGGCCGCATGAGCGCCTGCTCCGCCGCCGACCTGGCCCGGGTCCTGGGCGTCACCGCCCGCGCGGTGCAGAAGCGCGCCGCGGACGAGGCCTGGCCCTACGAGGAGCGTCCCGCGGTGCACGGCCGGGGTCGCTGCCGGTTCTACGCCCTGACCACGCTGCCCGGGGACGTGCGCCGCGCGGTGCAGGCCCGCGACCTCCAGACCTCAGCCGAATTCCTGCCCCAGGCCGGCCTGGACGAGGCCCGGGCCAAGGCCCTGTTGTCCCGCTTCCAGGCCGCGCCCGAGTGGTCGCGCCGCCGGGCCGAGGCGCGGCTGGCCGTGCTCCAGGCCGCGGAGAAGCATTGCGCCGCGGCGCGGGGCTCCCGGGCCCGGGCCGAGGCCCGGTTTTGCGCCCTCTTCGCCAGCGCCCCCGAGCGCCTGGGTCTGGACCCCGCGGCCCTGGCCGAGGTCCCCCGCCTCTCCGCCGGCACCCTGCGCCGCTGGCGCGGGGCCTACCGCGCCGAGGGCCTGGCCGGGCTGCTCTCGGACCACGGCGCGGCCAAGCGCGGCAAGCGCGTGTCCCTGGCCCCGGAGGCCGAGGTCTTCCTGGCCGGCCAGCTCGCGGCCAAGCCCCATCTTTCCGCCGCCACCCTGCACAAAGAGGCCCGCTCCCGGTTCAACGGCCAGACCCCGAGCTACGCCACGGTCTACCGCTTCCTGCGGGACTGGAAGGCGGCCAACCCGCACCTGTTCCAGATGCTCGACGACCCGCGCCGCTGGAAGAGCCGCAGCCTGGCGGCCTTCGGCGACCGCGCCGCGGACGTGCCCCACGCCGGCCACACCTGGGAGATGGACTCCACCCCCGCGGACCTCATGACCGCGGACGGTCGGCGCGCGGCCATCATCGGCTGCATCGACGTGTACACCCGCCGCCTCTGCCTGGTGGTCGCGCCGGTGAGCCGCGCCGAGGCCATCGCCGCCTGTATGCGTAAGGCCTTCCTGGCCTGGGGCGTGCCCGCGCGCATCCGCAAGGACAACGGCAAGGACTACCGCGCCCGGCACATCCTGGCCATCGAGGGTGCGCTCTCCATCGAGCACCTAGCCACCCGGCCCTACCACGGAGAGGACAAGCCCTTCATCGAGCGCGCCCTGGGCACCTACACCCACGGCCTGCACGAGCTGCTGCCCGGCTACACCGGCCACAGCGTGGCCGAGCGGGCCGCCCTGCGCGAGCGCCGCACCTGGGCCGCCAAGATTTTCGAGCCCGGGGACCCGGTGGAGATCCCGCTCACCCTGGCCGAGTTGCAGGAGCGGACCGACGCCTGGGTGCGGTTCTACGAGTCCTCGGCCCACTCCGGCCTGAACGGCCGCACCCCGCTCTCGGTGTGGGAGGAGTGCCGGCGCAAGCCGCGGCGCATCCGCGACGAGCGGCTCCTGGACATCCTCCTGGCCCCGGTGGCCGAGCCCCGGACCGTGGGCAAGAAGGGCATCCGGCACCAGGGCCTGGTCTACACCGCGCCCGAACTGGTCGAGCACGTGGGCAAGGTGGTGGACCTGCGCCTGGACCCCGAGGACGCGGGCCGGGTCTACGTGTTCCACCAGGAGCGCTTCCTCTGCACGGCCAGCGACGACGGCGTGGCCGGCGTGCGCCGGGCCGACTACCTGGCCGCGCGCAAGGCCCACGAGCGCAACCTGAAGCAGCAGGCCCGGGCGCTGCAGGACCTTTCCCGGTCCGAGCCCGACCCCTTCACCCTGCTCACCTCCACCACCGAAGTTTCCCGGCCGGCCACCAAGGTGGCCAGCCTCCAGCCCGAACACGACACCCCGGGCCTGCGCGAGGCCCGGCGCGCCCTGGCGCAGCCCGCGCCGGCCCGAGGCCTGGCCCAGGATCTGGCCCCGGCCCCGGTTCGGGATGAAGGGCCGGAGCTTCCGGCCAACGTGGTCCAAGGCGGGTTCCGACGCGCCGAGGCGGAGGCCCTGGCCCGGCCGGTGTTCACCGGCCCCACCGCGGCGGTGGACGCCTACGACTGGCTCTGCGGCCTGGAGGCCGAGCAGGGCGCGCTGTCCGCCGAGGACCGGGAGTGGAAGGAGTTCCTGGAGAGCTACCCCGAGGTGCGGGCCATCCTGGACCTGCGCGCGGCGAACGCCTTGGAGCGAAATTTCTAGAACCGCTCAACCCACGAGGTGAAGGGCATGAAGAACGTCTTTGTGGAGACGGCCAACGTCAAGGCCTTCCTGGCCACGGCCACGTCCCTGGAGTCCCGCGAGGCCGGGGTTCCGGGCCTGGCCCTGGTCCACGGCAACCGCGGCCTGGGCAAGACCCGCACGGCCATCTGGTACGCGGCCGGCGCGGACGCGGTGTACCTGCGCGCCAAGAGCGTGTGGTCGCCCTCCTGGCTGCTGGAGGAGCTGGCCGTGGAGCTGGGGGTGACCCCGCGCAAACGCAAGCGCGACCTGTTCGAGGACGTGGCCAACGCTCTCAAGGAGCGGCCCCGCCTGACCATCGTGGACGAGGTCAACCTGCCGCAGACCGCCTGCCTGGAATGCCTGCGCGACCTGCACGACGTGACCGACTCGCCCTTCCTGCTCATAGGCCACGAGGGCGTGGTGCCGCGGCTCAAGCGCCTGGGGCCGCTCTTCGACCGGTTCCTGTACATCACCGAGTTCAAGGCCCTCACCCTGGCGGACCTGCGGGCCTTCGCCGCTTCCTGCCTGGACCTGCCGGCCGAGGACGCGGCCCTGGAGAAGGTGCTGGCCGCGGTGTCCGGCAACTTCCGCAAGGCCATCGTGGCGCTCAAGGGCATGGAGGGCGCGGCCCGCGCCAACCGGCACAAGAGCATCGGGCCGGAGCTGTTCCGGAGGGCCGCGTGAGCGCCGACCGGCAAACCCAATCCAGCGCGGAGCGCCGCATGTGGGCGGTGGTCCGCAAGATGCCGCCCCCGGTGGCCGCGTGCGACCTGGAGCAGCTGGCCGGGGTTCCGGAGCCCGAGGCCCGGCTCTTCCTGCAGGGCCTGGCCGACGCCGGCTACCTGAGCCGGCAGGGGCAGGGCTTCGCCCTGGTGCGCGACACCGGCCCCAACCCGCCGGGCATGCTCACCGCGTCCTTCCTGGAGGACGGCAACACCGGCGAGCTGCACCTGGCCGCCGAGGCCCCGGCCGGGGCTGGCGAGCGCATCCGGGACTGCCTGGCAAAGGGCCGGGGCGGCGCGGTCCTGAGCCCGGTGCTGGTGTTCCTGGACCGGGCCGGGACCTTCTGCCTGAACGACGTGGCCCAGCAGACCGGCCTGGACCGCAGGCGGCTCCTGGTCACGCTCAAGAAGCTGCAGCGCGAGGGCCGCATCGAGCTGGTCGAGGACCGGCGGCAGGAGTCCAAGGGCTTCCGCGAGTTCGGCCCGGCCAAGCGCGACCCGGTGTGGCGGGTGGCCGACCGCCGGCCGCGGCCTCCGGCGCAGGCCGGCCGCACCGGCATGGACAAGGTCTGGCGGGCGGTGCGCTCCCTGCGCCGCTTCACCCGGTCCCAGATCGCGGGGCTCACCGGGGTCAAGTCCAAGACCGTGCAGAACTACCTGGGGGTGCTGACCGGGCAGGGCTTCCTGCGGGCGGCGGGCACCGAGAACCGGCAACAGGTCTACGTCCTGGCCCGGGACCCGGGGCCGTCCCGCCCCCTGGCCAGGGCTCCGCGCAACACGAAGGAGGCGAAGTCATGATTGCTCTCAAGCTCAAGGACGCGGTGGTCAACCTGCACGCCCTGGCCGGCCGGGTGCCGGAGGACGTGTGGCAGGAGATCAAGGGGATAGCCCAGGAGATCAGCAGCATGGTGACTCCGGCCCTGGGCCTGGAGATGACGGTCATCGCCGCGGCCATGCCCAAGGACGAGGCCAAGCCGGAGCAGCAGCTCCAGTGACGGAGGCGCGCCATGCACACGGCGACACCCCGCGCCCCGCGCGGCCTGGTGGCGCTCCTCGGAAACCGCACTGGCCGTGCCTTGGTGATCGAGGCCCGGCAGCTCGGGGTGCGGGTCAGGGACATCCTGGACAACACAAGCAACGGAGGAACGAGAACATGGGCAAGAGGACGAAGCCGCAGGCGCTGGTGATCGCCGACCTGGCCCAGGCCGAGGCGGCCCTGGCCGAGCTGGCCGGGATCGACCGCAGCCTGGAGGCGACCAAGGCGGCCATGAACGAGGAGATCGACGGAGCCAAGGCCTCGGCCCGGGCCGAGGCCGAGCCCCTGGAGGCCCGGCGTAAGGAGCTGGCCGTGGCCCTGGAGGCCTTCGCTACCCACAACAAGGCCCAGTTCTTCGCCAAGCGCAAGAGCCTGGACCTGGGCTTCGGGGTCATCGGCTTCCGCATGGCCACCCGGCTCAAGACCGCGGCCAAGACCACCTGGGGCCAGGTGCTGGAGGCGCTCAAGAACTACGGGTTCACCGAGGCCGTTCGGGTACGCGAGGAGGTGGACCGGGAGGCCATGCGGGACTGGCCGGTCGAGCGCCTGGCCACCGTGGGCGTGACCCGCGAGACCGCGGACGACTTCTACATCGAGATCAAGCAGGAGGAGGTCGCCAACAAGGCGGCCTGAAACCAAAGGAGAACCGACGTGAACAAGACCGAACTGATCGAGAAGGTGCAGGCCCGGGCGCATCTGGACGTGGGCGTCTCGCGCAACCAGGTGGAGCACACCCTGAACCACGCCCTGGACGTGATCCAGGAGGCGCTGGCCGAGGGACAGGAGGTGCAGCTTTATGGCTTCGGCAAGTTCGAGGCCGCGGCCTCCCCGGCCCGCCAGGGCCGCAACCCCAGGACCGGCGCGCCCGTCCAGATCGAGGCCAAGAAGCGGGTCCGCTTCGCCCCGGGCAAGAACCTCAAGCAGGCCATCAACGCCTGATGCGAAACCGCCCCCGCACAAGCGGGGCGCGGTCGTCCGGGCGTGGCGGCCCGGGCCTGACGAGCAGCCAAGTATCCTCATGAGCACAGCGAACCATACTTCCCGATACACGGCCTCGCGCCGCGGCCTGCTAGCCAAGGTCCACATCGCCAAGGCCCAGCTCGGCCTGGATGAGCCTCGCTACCGCGCGCTTCTGGACGCGCATGGGGTGGAGTCTTCGGCCGCCCTGAGCATCCGGGGCCTGGAGGGCTTGCTCGCGCATTTTCAGGACCTGGGCTGGAGCCCGGCCCCTCGCAAGGCCGCCGCCCGCGATCCCCGGCCGGGACAGCCCCAGGTCGCGCCCGACCGGGAGGCCCAGCTCTCCAAGATCGAGGCATTGCTGAGCGAGAAGGGCCGCACCGAGGGCGGCTACGTGCCCTGGACCTACGCTCGGGCCATCCTCAAACGCCAGTGCGGCGTGGAGCGCCTGGAATGGGCCACCCCGGAGCAGCTCGCCGCGGTGATCGCGGCGCTGACCCGGGACGCCCGGCGCAAGGGGCGGCGGGCAGAGTAAAAACAGCTTGCTACGAGGTCGTTGTTGTATCCTTAGATGTTTTTCGCTCGGGGATTATTTTTTTTAAATGCTTTGATCTTGAATCACTATGAAGAATTATATCAACTATATTCTCGATTATATCAAAGGCAATTTCAACATCTTTTATGTCAGGAGTATATCCTCTGTGAGTTGCAGCATGACCAAGTTCAAGGACATCGAGAAGGACTTCTTTTTGTTTGATAGAAATATATCCAGAATCAAGCATTGCACATATTTTTCTTTCGAACCCACCGATGTCTCCTACTGTTTTATTCATGACATCATCAAGCAATGCCCTAATCCCCATTGCAGCAAGACCAGGCAGATCATAGTCAATTGCCTTACATATTTCTCCAGTAATACGCTCAACAAAATTATCAAAAAGCCAAATATTCATATCTACACATTTAAAATAATTAATATACTTTGGCGGAATTCTTTTTTTAAGATGGGGATAATGATCCTTATATCGTATTGGCTCGAAAGTATCTGGGTCAACATCCTCAGAGTTCCAATATTCATGCACCATAAAGACTTTATCACAGCCACGGCATTGAAGCATTGTAAAAATATCTTCTCCATTCATTGCGTGACAACCATCAAGAACATCAGACCATTGCACTATTTTCGAATGAAGAACTTCACAATTTCTTATGCCTCTACAATTTCCGCATATTTCATTAATAATATCACCTTGATTTATAGCCATTGGGCTCTCCTCCGAAATGGGAATGAAACGATATAAAAAGCAGGCAGAGGTACAAGCTATCATCAAGAAGCCTTATGGGGAAAGTTATGGAGATCAGTCAACTTGGATGACCTGGTCGCGCTCAAAGCGGCCATCGTGGCGCAGCATGGCAGCGTGTACCAGTTCTGCAAGGCCTCAGGCCTTTCCAAGGGCCTGCTCTCGCAGCTCCTGCGCGGGGTGTACGGCGGGAGCGCGGAGCGCCAACTGCAGCGAGTGCGCGAGGCCCTGGCCGGCAGCGGGCTCGCCACCCGGGTCCTGCAAGCCCTGGAGACCGCGGCTTGCGCCCGCTGCCGCCGGGCAAACACCCCGCGTTGCACCCGGGAGAACTGCGCCAGGTTCTTCGCGGCTCAGGCCGAGGCCGTAATGCAAGAGATCAACAGGACGTGAACGGAAGGGAATAACAATGAGCCTGATCGACGACGTGCTCAAGCTGGTGCATTCCGGCTGGCGGGCCTTCCGCGGCGAGGTCCAGGACGAGGCCTATGAGCGCCTGGGGTGCCGCCGGCCCCGCTCCGCTTCCTGGTTCGTGCGCGGCCGGCACTTCCTCTGCCTGGGCTGCACCCGGCGCTGCGCCCTCTACGACCCGACCGGCTTCCAGCTCCCCCTGCCGGCAGCCTTCCCGCCCGAGGCCGAGTCCCGCTTCACCCTGCACCCCTCCGAGTTGGTCCGGGTCAAGGCCTGGCTGCGCGTGGAAGAGGCCGCCTGGTGCCTCAACGTGAGCCCCCGCCAGGTCTACAAACTCGCCGCCGAAGGCGTCCTCGAACGCCACCCCGAATCGCCGGTCAGGCTCAGCGCGGAGAGCGTGAGGAGGGAGATGGAGAGGGTGGAGTAACTTCCTGAGTCTCTGCTAGTCTCGTTTGCTTGTGAGAAGAAAAAATATTTGCTAATAAAAGTATTATATTGTTTTTTGTATCAACCCGAACTTTTCCGTTTTGTTTTCATGTAATTTATATGCGAGAGTATTATGAAAATTTGGGAAGCTATCTCAACGGTTCTTAATAACTCGCGCGATCCTTTGCGACCAAAAGAAATTTACCAACAAATTGTAAATAAAAATCTTTATATTTTTAAGGCTCAAGACCCCATTCACGTTGTTATAAATCAATTTAGACGTAGGTGTGTGAATCTTTCATTTCCATCGGCATATAAAGATAAAAAATATGTTAGGCTCTCTGACGGGCGTTATGCTTTAAGTTCTTACAATGTCACAAATGATGCATTTTCGTCTCCTCTTATAATAGAAGAAAATACGCTTATTAAACTTGAGCACTCACTTGATCATGCATATACATTATATTGTGACTCGTTTAAAGAACTACTACTGGAAGAACTTAGAAACTTGACGCCTGAGCAATTTGAAATTTTTAGCAAAAACTTTATAAAAGGCTTTGGTTTTTCTAATACGCGCGTTACGCGTAGAGGAAAAGATGGTGGAATAGATGGATTTGGCACGCTAAATATTGGAATAAGCAAGCTTAGTGTCGCATTTCAGTGTAAAAGATGGAAAAATAAATCAGTTGGCATTAAAAATGTAAACGAATTTCTTGGTTCAATTAGTGGAATGCAAAAAGATGGAACATTTTTTGACCAAGGATTCTTTTTTACAACATCTGAATTTACAGCAGATGCTAAAAATGTTGCTAAACGTAAAGGAGCTGTGCCTCTAGTATTAGTCGATGGAATAAATCTTGTAGAGTTTATGCTTAAAAATAATATCGGAGTTACGACAAGACCTTTATTGAAGTATACTGTTTCTCTCGACGACATGATAGATGAAGAAGTTGGTGCCGCATAACCTCAGGTATGTTCTTGCCTTTAAGCGTGTCATTTTGCCTATTGTCTCACTTCCTCCAGTTCTCCTCGCCGGTATGCTTTAAGCTTGGCAGTAGGACGTGGCCAAAAGAGAGAAACTCGCAGGCTGAAATAAAAATATATAATTATATTAACATGTTATTGATTTAATTTCAGGTTGGAGTCCTTGAGGGGTTGTGTTAGGAAAGCCCCCTTGGAGCATAAATGACCCAACCCGAATTGAACATCCTCCCCTCCGAAGTCGCGGAGAGGGCCGCCTCAACCCTGGCGACTCTTCGCGAAAATTATCTCGCTGACTCTCGAGCCTGGGTTGTTGCCTACTCTGGTGGCAAAGACTCAACGCTTTTATTGCAGCTTGTATATACGATGCTAATCGACCTGGGAAAATCGGCGGAGAAAGAAGTTTATGTCATATCAAGTGACACCCAGGTTGAAGCGCCAAGAATTGCCAGCCACTTGCATCAAACCCTTTCAGCAATCAGTAATGATTCAAAAAAACGCGGACTTCCGCTTAGATGCCGGTTGGTTTGCCCCCGAGTAGACGAGTCATTTTGGGCCAAGTTAATTGGTAAAGGATACCCTCCTCCGACTCGGAATTTTCGTTGGTGCACGAACAATATGAAAATCAAGCCGGCTCGGCGCTCTATCGCGGATATCGCAGCTCGGCATGGAAGCGTTGTGCTGTTACTCGGCAGCCGTCTTTCGGAAAGCTCTGCCCGGCGGCAGCGCATGGAAGGGCGTAATCAAAATTTCCGGGGAATGAATCCTCATCACGATATTCCCAATGCTTTTGTGTTTACCCCGATTGCTGACTGGGAGATTGAGGAAGTTTGGGAGTATCTTCTTCGAGGTCCCCAACCACCGTGGGGAGGAGATCACAACAATTTAGCCGAGCTGTACCGTGACGCGAGTGGCGGTGAATGTCCGCTTGTCCTAGATTTGACGACCCCCTCGTGCGGGGGCAGCCGTTTTGGCTGCTGGACGTGCACTGTGGTCAAACAAGATCGCTCCCTGCAAGGGTTTGTTGACAGTGGAGACGACACCCTGCTACCGCTTGTTGAGTATTGCCAATGGTTGCGCGAGATTCGGGAGGACGAATCCCGGCGTCTTCGTCACCGTCGGAATGGCGCGCCGGGGCCAGGTCCTTTTGATGGCCGTACGCGACGAGAATTGTTGCAACGTTTGCTTGAGGTTGAGCAAAGGGTTGGGAGACTGCTCGTTGACGACGAGGTTATTAAGTACATCCAGTCTGTCTGGTCGAAAGAAATCGATTTGACTGAAAGCGCCATCGCAATTGCAAATACTTTTGGTCGAGAACTTGTGGCGGAGAGGTCGGACATGGCCTTGAATAATGAACAGCGGGAATTACTCGCCGAAGCCGCCAAAGAGGAAGGAATCGACCTTATCCTTCTTAATCGATTGTTATCTCTTGCAGATGAGTTCCCAGATATAACCGTCTGGGGAGTCAAACCCCAGTTACGGGCAAAGATTAAAGATATTATTGAGGCTGCTGCAGGTGACGATAATGGGGATGATATTAGCGCATCATTGATCGTATAACCATTGCTAATCTCTTTTCATATTTTGGCGAACAAGTTTTTG
>DKEU01000126.1 GCA_002452635.1 Desulfovibrionaceae bacterium UBA6814
AAAGCCCCTTTTTTCAAAAAGGGGTTTCCCTCCCCTCCCGGTCTTACGCGCTCTTCTTCCAGTACGGGTTGGAGATGTCCTCGAACACGGACAGGGCCGCGGTCGCACCGGAGCCCACGGCGGTGACTATCTGCTGGAACCCGCCGGTGACGTCGCCGGCCGCGTAGATGCGGGGGATGTTGGTGCGCATGTCAGGGTCGACCACGATGTAGCCGACGTCGTCCAGCTTCACCCCGATCTGTTCGGCCAGTTCGGTGTTGGGCTTCCAGCCGATGGCGATGAACGCGCCGTTGACCGCCAGGTCGGTGCTCTTCCCGGTCTTGAGGTTCTTGAGCCGCACGCCGTTCAGCTGGTCGTCGTCGCCCAGGAACTCCTCCACCACGCTGTCCCAGACGACCCTGATGCCGGCGCGCTCCACGTTGTCCTGGAGGTGCTTCTGGGCGCGGAACGAGTCGCGGCGGTGGACCAGGGTCACGGCGACGCCGATGTTGTGCAGGTGCAGGGCCTCGGTGAGGGCGGAATCGCCGCCGCCCACCATGATGACCTCCTTGCCCTTGTAGGCCCAGCCGTCGCAGGAGGCGCAAACGGACACCCCGCGGCCGTAGAAGTGCTGCTCCCCGGGCACGCCCAGGAACTTGGACTGGGCCCCGGTGGCCAGGATGAGTGCCTTGCTGCGGTAGTGGGCGCGGGAGGACAGGACCTCGATGTCCTTGCCCACCTTGAGCTCGCGGATCTCCTCGCCCTCGCTGATGGTGCAGTACTCGCGGGCGTGCTCGGCCATCATCTCCATGAGCTTGATGCCGCCCACGTTGCGGAAGCCGGGGTAGTTCTCCACTTCGGGGGTGAGGGCCACCTGGCCGCCCACCATGCCCTTCTCGATGATGACGGTCTTGAGGCCCGAGCGCTCGGCGTAGATGCCGGCGGTGATGCCGGCCGGGCCGGCTCCCACGATCACCAAGTCCACGTAGACCTCGTCCTCGTCGTCGTGCTCGTGCGCGTGGTGATGCTCGTGGCCCTCGCGTTCGGCCAGGAGCTGGTCGGCCTCCTTGAGGGTCACCAGCTCGACCACGAACCGCTCCTCGGGGTACAGGCCGCGCTGGGTGTGGGTGTCGTCGATGACCGTGTGGGGCAGGGCGCTGGCCTTATACTTCTGGGCCAGGTCCACGTTCTCGTTGGTCTCCACGATCTCGGCGGACACCAGGTCGGGCCGCTCGATGGCGGCCTTGATGGCGTGGGCGGCCTGGCCCGGGCAGTAGGGGCACTCGGGGTTCACGAACACCCGCACGAAGCGCTTCTCCTCCAGGTGGGCCAGGAGGTCCTTGGAGACCTTGGACAGGCCGCTCTGCCCCATCGAGGCCAGGAGAATGGCCTCGATGAAGGTGCGGGCCTCCTCGCCCAGGGGCGAGCCGGTGTAGCGGATGCGGTAGGTGTCGGGCGCGATGAGCAGGGTGGGGCTGCGCTCCACCTCGCGCCTGGTCGCCTGGTCCGAGGGGATGGTGAAGAATTCCGGCTGAATCTTGGCCGAGAGCTTGCCCAGGTCGGTGACGAACCGGGTCATGGCCTCGTTGTAGGGGTCGTTGACCCCGGCCTGGGTGAAGACCTCGAAGCGCACCGGGGCCTTGAGGTCCTTGAAGAGCTTTTCCAGGTACTCGCGGCTGTCCTTGGGCAGGAACCAGCCGTCCTTGTCGTCCTGCGGGCCGGCCTGGGCCTCGGGATCGCCGTTCTTCACGAGTTCGGGTTCCTTGCCTGCGGCCTTCTTTTCCTTCTTGTCGTCCTTGCCGAAAAGCGCCATGGGTCCTCCGACGCTCCCCTGCGGGGAGCCTTGCGTTTTTCACGGGATACACGGAAAGTAACACCCGCCTCCCGGGTCTTCAAGGCCTTACGGAAAATACCATGCACCGCACCCTGTTTCTGCCCACCGCCCTGCTCCTCTGCCTGTTCCTGGGATTCCCGGCCCTGGCCGGCGGTCCGGCGCGGGACCAGGCCGAGGCGGCCCACGCCGCGCTCCTGGACGGGGATGCGGCCCGGGCGCGCGACCTGGCCACCGCGGCCCTGGATTCCGGGGAGCTGGACGCCGAGGACCGGGCCGTGACCCTCAAATTGCGCGGCGCGGCGCGGCACGCCCTGGGCGACCCGCAGGGAGCGCTGGCGGACTATTCCGCGGCCGTGGCCCTGTTCCCCCACTATGCCGAGGCGTACGTGAACCGGGCCGCGGCCTGGTTCGACCTGGGCGAGAAGACCGCGGCCCTGGCGGACCTGGACCGGGCCATCGAGCTCAAGCCCGACGCCGAGGCGGCCTATTTCAACCGGGCCCGGGTGCGCGAGGCCATGGGCGACGCGCCGGGCGCGGTGCGCGACTACAACGCGTCCCTGGCCCTGGAGCCGGACAACCCGCCGGCCCTGGTGGCGCGCGGCCGGCTGTACGAGATGCTGGGCGCCCCGGACCTGGCCCTGGCCGACTACGATCGGGCCGCGACCCTGGCGCCCAACGCCGCCGAGCCCTTCCTGGGCCGGGGGTCCCTGCTCCTGCGCCGGGCCGAGCTGGACAAGGCCGAAGCGGACTTCCGCCGGGCCGCGGGCCTGGCCCCGGACCTGGCCGCGCCCCGCCTGGGGCTGGCCCAGGCGGCCCGGGGCAGAGGAGACTTCAAGGCTGCCGAGGCGGAACTGACCGCGGCCCTGCGCCTGGACCCCAACCTGGCTGCGGCGCACAACGACCGCGGGGCCCTGCGCGAGGCCGCGGGCAAGGCCAGGGAGGCGCTGGAGGACTACTCCCGGGCGGTGGGCCTGGCCCGCTCCGCGCCCGAGGCCGCGGGCTACCTGGCCAACCGGGGCTTGTGCGCGCGCCGCCTGGGCCGGCTGCGGGAGGCGGCCACGGACCTGGCCAAGGCCGCGGCCCTGAACCCGGACAACGCCCGCTTCCACGCCCTGCACGGCGAGGTCCTGCTGGACCTGGGCGACGCCGGGGCGGCCGAGGCGGACCTCTCCCGCGCCCTGGAGCTGGAGAATCCCCCGGCCGACGCCCGGTACCAGCGCGCCGAGGCGCGCCGCAGGCTGGGGAAGCTGGCCGAGGCGGAAAACGACCTGGACGAGTGCCTGGGGGCCGCCTGCCACTCCCTGGCCGGCCTGCGGCGCGGCCTGGTGCGGCTGGCCCAGGGCCGGGCGGCAGAGGCGGCGGCGGAGCTGCGGCCCCAGGCCGGGCCGAATGCGCCCTACACCACCATCCTGTACAGCCTGGCCGAGACCCGGGCCGGCCGGGACCCGGACCCGGCCCTGCTGCGCCGGGCCAGGGCCGCGCTGGGCAAGGAATGGCCCGCCCCGGTGCTGCGCTTCCTGCTGGCCGAGATTCCGGCCTCGGGCCTGCTGGACGCGGCGGGCAAGGACCCGGAACAGGCCACCCTGGCCGCGGTGGCCGTGGCCTGGGCCCAGGTGGCGCACGGGCAGCGGGTGGAGGCGGTGCGCACCCTGCGCGCGGCCCAGGACCGCGCGCCAGCGGCCTCGCCCTGGACCACGCTGCTCAGGTTCGAGCTGGAACGGCTAGGATTCTAGGCCGGAATATC
Source organism: Desulfovibrionaceae bacterium UBA6814 (assembly GCA_002452635.1). Taxonomy (GTDB): domain Bacteria; phylum Desulfobacterota; class Desulfovibrionia; order Desulfovibrionales; family Desulfovibrionaceae; genus UBA6814. Next base: position 3,558 of record DKEU01000126.1, read on the forward strand.
TACCGGCTGGGCGAAAAGCAGCCCTCCGGGGGCCAAGGGGCCGACGGCCCCTTGGGACCCCCTTCCCAGGCGTCGCCTATCCCCTCACCCCTCTTGCACCGGCCGTTTCGGCCGGTGGCGGCCGGCGGGTCTTGTTTTTCGGGCACAGCCCGAAAAACAAGACACCCGCGCGCTTCCCGACCCGCGCCCGGAACACCGTGCGCGCAATACCGAGCGGCCGCGAGTAGGCCCGACTGCGCCCGAATGGGGTCTGGGGCCGATGGCCCCAGCCGGTGGGATGCAAGGGAGGCGGGGAGCCTCCCTTGCCGGGGTCCGGGCAGAGCCCCGGTCCTCTCCTAGCAGGGATTGAAGTCGGTCCCCCGCTCCACGGGGTTGAAGCCGGCCATCTCGATGGCGGTGCGCAGCTTGGCCAGGGTCAGGCCCTTGGGCGAGGCCGCGCCGGCCGCATGTCCCACCTTCTCCTCCACCAGGGTGCCGTCGAAGTCGTCGGCCCCGGCGTGCAGCGCGGCCTGGGCCGCCTTGATGCCGGCGAACGCCCAGTACGCCTTGAGGTGGGGCACGTTGTCCAGGAACAGGCGGGAGATGGCGATGGTGGACAGGTAGTCCAGGCCGTCCGGGCCCTTGGCCCCGTCCTTCTCGGCCAGGGGGTTGGAGCCCGGCTGGTAGGCCAGGGGGATGAAGCACAGGAACCCGCCGGTGTCGTCCTGCAGGTCGCGCAGGGCGGCCATGTGGGCGATGCGGTCCTCCCAGGTCTCGATGTGGCCGAACAGGAGCGTGGCGTTGGTGGGGATGCCCATGCCGTGGGCCGTGCGGTGGACCTCGAGCCACACCTCGGCCGAGACCTTCTCCGGGCACAGGCGCTTGCGCAGCTCGGGCGAGAACACCTCGGCCCCGCCGCCGGGCAGGGCGTCGAGCCCCGCGCCGCGCATGTCCTCCAGCACCTGGGCGTAGGTCGTGCCCTTGAGGTTGGCCAGGAAGGCGACCTCCACGGCGGTGAAGGCCTTGACCGCGGCCGAGGGCCGGGCCGCCTTCACGCCGGAGAGCAGGTCCAGGTAGTACGAGTAGGGCAGGTCCGGGTTCAGGCCGCCCACGATGTGGATCTCGCGGATGGGCTCGNNGCGCTCGGCCACCTTGGCCGCGGCCTCCTGCGGGGTGAGGGTGTAGCCCTCCGGGTCTCCGGCCCGCTTGGAAAAGGCGCAGAACCGGCAGGCGTTGGCGCAGATGTTGGTGTAGTTGAGGTGCTGGTTGTAGACGTAAAAGGCGTCCTGGCCAAAGCGGCGCACCCGGTCCCGGCGGGCCAGCTCCCACAGGGTATGGGGCGCGGCCTCGCGGGCCAGGTACAGCGCCTGCTCAACGGAAATGCGGCCGCCTGCCGCAAG
>DKEU01000132.1:0-16341 GCA_002452635.1 Desulfovibrionaceae bacterium UBA6814
GCCCCGGGCCGGGACCGCGGCGCCCGCCAGGGCCTCCACCAGGCCGGCATAGGCCCAGGTGTGGCCGATGCTGGTGTCGCCGGCCAGGGTCTCCATCAGGTGCACGGTGCGGGCGTCGGGCCCGCCCGGGAGCAGGGCCTCGGCCCCGCGGTGCTGGTAGCCCAGGGCGATTTCCAGGTGGTGCACGGTCTCGCCCAGGCACTGGAACCGGAAGTGGCCGGGCTCGATGATGCCGGCGTGCACCGGCCCCACCGCCACCTCGTGCACCTCCGACCCGGCCATGCGGAAGAACTCGCCGCAGCAGGGCTCGGGCCGGGGCTTGCCGCCTTTTCCGAGGGGGGCGGGGTTGTGGTAGCGCACGGGCTTGAGCCAGGGGTGGTCCATGGGCTCCACCCCGAACTGCTCCCAGATTTCCCGTTCGAACAGGTGGGCCTGGGGGCAGGTGGGGGTGAGCGCCGGGTAGGCGTCGCCCACCCGGGTGCAGGCCACCTCCAGCAGGCCCCGGCCGTCGTGGGCCAGGACCACGTAGAGGAGCACCGTGTCGTCCGGGGCCGGCGCGCCGAACAGGGCCGAGAGCCGCGCCCCGGCCGCCACCCGGCCGCAGATGAACCCGGCGAAGGCCTCGCAGTGCAGCTCCGGCACCTCGGCCAGGGGCGCGCAGGACTGGTTGGCGAGCAGTCGGCCGGGCATCAGAGGGCTCCTCCGAAGATTGTCGCGGCCTCGCGCATGGTCGCGGCCAGGGGCGCGGGCAGCCACAGGCCCAGCACCAGCACCCCGCAGCCCAGGGCCAGGGCGGGCAGCACGGCCAGGGCGGGCTCGGGCCGGGCCTCGGCCATGCCGGGCGGGGTCGGCCCCTGGGCCATGCGCAGGACCGGGGTGGCCATGCCCACGAACACCACGCCGAGCAGCAGCAGGAAGGCCGCGGCCACGCCGATGCGGCCCGAGGAGAGCGCCCCGGCCGCGATGGCGTATTCGCTCACGAACAGGGAGAAGGGCGGGCACCCCACGATGGCCAGGAACCCGGCCACCCAGAGGGGTCCGGTCACCGGCAGGGCGCGCACCGCGCCGTGCACGTCGTGGGCGGACTTGGTGTGGAACGCGGCCAGGATGTTGCCGGCCAGCATGAAGAGCATGGCCTTGGCCAGGGAGTGCCCGGCCAGGTGGAGCATGGAGCCGAAGGCCGCTCCGCCGCCCAACCCTATCCCCAGGGTGATGATGCCCATGTGCTCCACCGAGGAGTAGGCGAGCAGGCGCTTGAAGTCGCCCTGGCCCAGGATGAAGGCCGCGGCCACGCCCATGGACGTGAGGCCGAAGGCCACCAGGAGCTCCCGGGCGAAGTCGCCGAGCCCCGCGGCCACGCAGACCGCGAACAGGCGCAGCACCCCGAGCAGGGCGCAGTTGAGCAGCGCGCCCGAGAGCAGGGCCGAGACCAGGGACGGCGACTCGCTGTGCGCGTCGGGCAGCCAGGAGTGCATGGGCGCGAGGCCGGCCTTGGTGCCGTAGCCCACCAGCACGCAGGCGAAGGCGGCCTTGAGCCAGGCCGGGTGCGCCCCCGCGGCTCGGGCCAGCACCGCGTCCAGGTCCATGGGCGGGATGCCGCTGCCCGGATCGAACAGGGCATAGGAGAGCAGGATGTTGCCGAGCAGCGCCAGGGCGATGCCCACCGAGCAGATGATCAGGTACTTCCAGGTGGCCTCCAGGGAGCGGCGGTGGCGGTGGAAGTAGATGAGGGGCGCGCTGGCCAGGGTGGTGGCCTCCACGCCCACCCAGAGCAGGCCCAGGTGCCGGGCCGCGGCCACCAGGGTCATGGCCGCCAGGAAGAAGAGCAGGCAGGCGGTGAACACCCGCTCCGGGGCGTTGGCAAAGGCCAGGCCCTCTTGGAAGTCGCTGCGCAGGCCGGGGTCCTCCTGCTTCAGGTAGGACTGGGCATAGGCCGCGGCCGCGGCGAAGAGCACCGAGGCGATGGTCAGGAAGAGCCGGCCGGCCGCGTCCAGGTCCAGGGTCCCGCCCCAGGCCGGCTCCACCGGGCCGGCCCAGCAGGCCAGGACCAGGCCCAGGTGCGCCAGGGCCGCGACCAGGAGCAGCAGCCGGCGCGGGCCGTGCGGCCGCGTGAGCAGCGCCGCGCCGCCCGCGGCCAGGGGGAGTATGACCAGCGACTCGATGAGCATCAGTCCCTCAGGGAGCAGAACAGCCCCACGTCGATGGAGTCAAAGGTGCGGTCGATGCGGTGCACCACGATGCCCATGACGAACACCGCCACCAGCACGTCCAGGAGCACGGCCAGCTCCATCCAGGTGGAGCCCCAGGCCAGGGTGGGCGCGCCGAACAGGAAGATGCCGTTCTCCATGGCCAGGAAGCCCACCACCTGGGTGAGGGCCTTCTTGCGCGACACCAGCATGGTGAGCCCGCCGAAGAAGGCGGTGAAGGCCGCAGGGAAGAGCAGGGGCGGCAGGTGCAGCCCGGGGATGGCCAGGCGCGAGCCCAGCCACAAAGAGAAGAGCAGGGCCGCCAGCCCGGCCAACAGCGACAGGCCGTAGCCGATGTAGGGCTCCACCCAGGCGCGCAGGTGCAGGGTGCGCATGGTGCGGCGCAGGAACATGGGGAAGGCCAGGGCCTTGATGGCCAGCACCGCCGCGGCCAGGTACCAGACGTGGGGCTCGGGCTCCGCGCCCGGGGCCAGGGCCAGGATGGCCAGGCCCAGGAGCGCGCCCTGCACCCCGGCCAGCCGGATGCACCAGGCCATGCGCCGCACCGAGAGCAGGCCCAGGTTCACCAGCACCAGGAGCACCATGAGAGGTTCCACGAAGGCGTGCATCAGCTCCCGGCCTCCCAGACCTTGAGGATGAGGGCCAGGGCGGACAGGGCCGCGGCCCAGGTGAGCAGTTGCGGCACGCGGTTCAGGCGCAGCCGGGCCATGGCCGACTCCACCAGGCCCACGGCCACGCCCAGGCCCAGGATCACGGCCAGGACCGCCAGGGTGTCGGGCCACAGCCCGCCGGGCAGGGAGGGCAGGAGCACCCCGGCCACCAGGGCGCAGTACAGCCACAGCTTGAGCGCGGCCGCGTACTCGATGAGCCCCAGGTCCGGGCCGCCGTGGTCCAGCACCATGACCTCGTGCACCATGGTCAGCTCCAGGTGGGTGGTGGGGTCGTCCACCGGGATGCGGCAGTTCTCGGCCAGCAGCACCACGAAGAGGGACAGGGCGGCCAGGGCCGGGGCCGGCTCCAGGGCGGCCAGGTCGCCGGGCGCGGACCCGGCCAGCATGGCGTGCAGGGACAGCCCGCCGCGGTGCGCGGCCAGGGCGGCCAGGGCCAGGAACAGGGCGGGCTCGGCCAGGGCGGCGAAGGCCGCCTCGCGGCTCGCGCCCATGCCCTCGAAGCTGGAGCCCGTGTCCAGGGCCGAGAGCAGGGTGGCCAGCCGGCCCGCGGCCAGCAGGTAGGCGAGCAGGATGAAGTCGCCGGAAAAGGAGACCGGGCCGGGCAGTCCGCCCTGGGGGACGAGCAGGAGCGCCGCGGCCGTGGCCGCCAGCCCCAGGGTCGGCCCCAGGCCGAAGGCCCAGGTGGTGGTGGTGGAGAACACCGCGCCCTTGCGCAGGAGCTTGGCCACGTCGAAGTACACCTGGAGCAGGGGCTTGCCGCGCCGACCCGCCACCAGGGCCTCGGTGCGGTTCACCACCCCCAGGAGCAGGGGGGCCAGGGCCAGGGCCAGCACCAGCCGGGCCAGGGGCGTGAGGAGCGCGTCGAGGCCGCTCATGCCAGCACCCAGGCCAGGACCGCCACCAGGGCGGCCAGGATGGACAGGACGTACAGGGGGATGCGGCCGTGCTGCAGCCATTTCAGGTGCTCGGCAGCCCAGAGCGCGGCCCCGAAGGCGGGGCGGAACACCGCGTCCAGCACCAGGTCCGGGGCGGCCACCCGGTGCCAGGCCCGGCGGGGGAAGAGCCCCTGGGGTCGGGCCAGGTCGTGCTGGATGCCGCTGGCCGGCCCCAGCGCGGAGGCCAGGGGGTCGGCGAAAGAGGCCGGGCCGTACTGCATGGTCGCCGCAGGTCGGGCGTAACCGCAGTCCCAGGTGGGGCTGCTCCCCACCGGGCGGCCGGCCAGCAGCCGGCGGCGCAGCGCCCAGAGGAAGAGTCCGAGCACGGGCAGGGGCAGGGCCGCCACCAGCACGGTGCGCAGCAGGCTCTGCGCGTCGCGGGCCGCGTCCAGGGCGGCCATGCCCGGCAGGTGCGCCACCTGGGCCGCGGCCGGGGCCAGCACCGTGACCAGCCAGGGAGCGGCCAGGCCCATGCCGGCGCAGCCCAGGGCCAGCAGCAGCATGGCCGCCAGCTCGGCCCGGCCGGGGTCGTGGGCGCGGGTGGCGGCGGGGGTGCGGGGCTCGCCCAGGAAGGCCAGGCCGAAGGCCTTGGCCAGGGCGGCCAGGGCCAGGCCGCCGGCCAGGGCCAGCCCGGCCATGCCGCCCCAGGCCGCCAGGCTGCCGGCCGAGCGCAGGCCCATTCCGGCCTGGCCCAGGCCCAGGTAGATGAGCAGTTCGGAGAAGAATCCGTTGAACGGGGGCAGGGCGGCGAGGGCCGCGGTCCCGGCCAGGAAGAGCGCGCCGGTGCGGGGCATGCGTTTCAGGAGCCCGCCCAGGGAGGATATCTCCACGGTCCCGGCCCCGTGCAGCACCGCGCCCGCGCCCAGGAAGAGCAGGCCCTTGAACAGGGCGTGGTTGAGCACGTGCAGGAGCGCGCCGGCCGCTGCCAGGAGCGCGGCAGGGGCCAGCCCGCCCCGGGCGGCCAGGTGCGCTGCGCCCAGGCCCAGGAACACGATGCCCGCGTTTTCCACGCTGGAATAGGCCAGCAGCCGCTTCATCTGGCCCTGGGCCAGGCCCTGGGCCAGGCCGAGCAGGGCCGAGAGCAGGCCCAGGCCGAGCAGGAGTCCGCCCCACCAGGCCGGCCCCGGGCCGAGCAGCACCAGGATGCGGGCCACCCCGTACATGCCTGCGGTGATGAGCGCGCCGGACATGAAGGCGGACACGTGGCTGGGCGCGGCGGGATGGGCCTCGGGCAGCCAGACGTGCAGGGGCGCGAGCCCGGCCTTGGCCCCGAACCCGGCCAGGGCCAGGAGGAACAGGGGCCAGGTGTGCGCGAGCTGGGGGGCCGCCCAGGCCAGGGCGTCGAAATGGGTGGACCCGGCCGCGCCGGCCAGCCAGGCGAACATGGCCACCAGGGCCAGCACCCCCAGGTGCGAGGCCACCAGGTAGGTCCAGGCCGCCTCGCGCACCTCGAGCTTCTCGTCGGCAAAGGACACCAGGAAGAAGGGGGACAGGCTCATGACCTCCCAGGCCAGGAGGAAGCAGAACCCGTCGCGGGCGACGGCCACCAGGGCCAGGCCGGCCACCAGCAGGCTGAAGAAGAACCAGTGGCTGCGGACCTTGCGCTCGGGCTCATGGGCCAGGGCGCCCAGGCCGTAGAGCGGGCAGGCCAGGCCCAGGCCGAAACAGGGCAGCAGGAAGAGCAGGGTCAGGGGGTCGAAGCCCAGGGAGAAGGAGCCCACGGGCAGGCCCCAGGCCAGGTCCAGGCGGGGGTATTCCTGCCGGGCCAGGAGCCGCAGCACGGCGACCAGGCCGAGGCCCGAGCCGGCCAGGATGCCCAGCGGTCCGGCCAGCCGGCCGGTCCTGCCGCGCAACACGAGGCCCAGGCTTCCGCCGGCCAGGATGAGGACCAGGGCGCAGAGAAACAGCTCCATTCCTTCCGCCTCCCGTGGTCCCGGGGCGTCGCGAAGGGCGGCGCGGCGGGGCCGCGGCTGAAACCCGCTCGGCCTATGCCCCTTGCCCGGGGCTGTCAAGGCCGATTTTCCATGGGCGCGGGGACTGGCTCCAGTGTCGTTTTTTTCGGACACGCCGTCACGCGGGCGTTGGGTTTCCGTTTCAGGTCTTTCCATGTGCAGGCATGTGCAGAAATTTGCACACGTACTGCGCAATCATCTGCACATCCCGCTTCCCCTGATTTGCACCTGTCGCCCCGCAACCCGCGCCGCGCCGGGATCGGGAAAAATGGCCCGTTTCCTGCTTGCCTAACCGGCGCAGGACCATTATCTAAGAGCCACAACAGCGATATCTTACGCAACCGGAGGGATTTTCCATGGCGTACGAGAACTATGGCATGACCACGACCCGCGCCCGCGCCGAGGTGCTCGGCGTCTTCATGCGCGGGGTCTACAAATGGATGTCCCTGGGCCTGGCCGTGACCGCGGCCGCGGCCTTCCTGGTGGCCACCAGCCCGGCCGCCCAGCAGGTCATCTTCGGCAACCAGATCGTGTTCTTCGGCCTCATCATCGGCGAATTGGCCCTGGTGGTGGGCATGTCCGCGGCCATCAACCGCCTGTCCGCGGGCGCGGCCAACGGCCTGTTCCTGCTCTACAGCGCCTTGAACGGCCTCACCCTGTCCGCGGTGCTGCTGGTCTACACCGGGGAGTCGGTGTTCATGACCTTCGTCATCTGCGCCGGCATGTTCGGGGCCATGAGCCTGTACGGCATGACCACCAAGAAGGACCTCACCTCCTGGGGCTCCTTCCTGTTCATGGGCCTCATCGGCATTTTCATCGCCATGCTGGTGAACATGTTCATGCAGAGCTCGGCCATGCACTTCGCCATCTCGGTCATCGGGGTCATCGTGTTCACCGGGCTTACGGCCTACGACACCCAGAAGCTGCGCTACATGGGCGAGACCATGCCCATGGGCGACGCCGCCGCCATCCAGCGCGGCACCATCCTGGGCGCGCTCACCCTGTACCTGGACTTCATCAATCTGTTCCTCATGCTGTTGCGCCTGTTCGGCCGCCGCGACTAGCAGACCGTTGAAAAACTCGCGATGGCTGCGTTGCTGCGAAAAAGCCAAACCCTCGCGTATTGGCAATACGCGTCGGCCTTGGTTTTTTCTTGCGCCTTGCCCTCGCGGTTTTTGAACGGTCTGGTCTCAACCGTCCAATAATCCATGTCCGCAAGGGCGGGAGGGCCGCGCCCTCCCGCCCTTTTCATTTCCGGAGGTCCCCATGGTCGCGCGCGAATGGCGTTGCCGCTGTCCCCTGCAGCACCGCGACGGGTTCCTGGCCTACCTGGACGAGACCGGGGTCAAGGACACCGCGGCCACCCCGGGCTGCCTGGGGGCGCAGGTCCTCACCCGGGACCTGGACGCCGCGGCCGAGATCGTCCTGGTCACCTACTGGGAGTCCCTGGACGCCATCCGCGCCTATGCGGGCGAGGACATCGGCGTGGCCCGGCTCTACCCCGAGGACGCCGCGTACGAGCTGGACCCGGACCGGCACGTGACCCATTACACGGTGACGGCGCAGAGCTTCCGCTAACCGCCCCGCGTACCGCCCTTTTCCTTTGCCCGGCTTCGGGCTACACCTGCCCCATGCAGCGCACGCTCCTGCGCCTCCAGGCGGCCCTGTCGCCGCTCCTGGCCCCCCTGGGCTGGGCCTACGCCGCGGTCCTGCGCCAGCGCGAGCGGGCCTACGCCGCGGGCTCCCGGGACTCGTGGCAGCCGCCCATTCCCTGCATCAGCGTGGGCAACATCGCCTGGGGCGGCACGGGCAAGACCCCGCTCACCGCCTGGCTGGCCCAGCGCGCCCTGGACGCGGGCCGCACCCCCTGCATCCTCACCCGGGGCTACAACGCCGTGCCGCCGGGCCCGCATTACCTGGCCTCGCCCGACAACCTGCCCATGCACGTGGGCGACGAGCCCCTCATGCTCTGCCGCGCCCTGCCCGGCGCGCGGGTGGTGGTGGACCCGGACCGCACCCGGGCCGGCCAGTGGGCCATCGAGACCCTGCGGCCGGACCTCTTCCTCCTGGACGACGGGTTCTCCCACCTGGCCGTGCGGCGCGACCTGGACCTGGTGCTCCTCACCCCCGACGACCTGGGCTGCAACTGGAACCGCCCCATCCCGGCCGGACCCTGGCGGGAGGGGCAGGCCGCCCTGGAGCGGGCCACCGCCTTCCTGGTGCGCTGCACCGAGGACGAGGTTCCCACCCTCGGCCCCCTGGCCCAGCGCCGCCTGGGCGTGCTGAACAAGCCGGTGTTCACCTTCACCCTGCTGCCCCAGGGCCTGGCCCCGGTCTCCCTGCGCCGGAGCGAGACCCTGCCCCCGGCCCCGGGCGCCCGCTACATCCTGGCCAGCGCCACCGGCAACCCGGGCTCGGTGTACGCCACCGCCACCAGCTACATGGGCCGCGAACCCATGAAGCACCTGGTGTTCCCGGACCACCACGTCTTCTCCAGCGCGGACTGGCTGAACATCAGCGTCAGCGCCCGCTCCTGGGAGGCCGCGGCCGTGCTCTGCACCGAGAAGGACGCGGCCAAGCTGGCCCCCTTTGCGGACGAGACCGTCTGGGCCCTCACCGTCACCCCCGCCTTCGGCCCCGCCCTCCTGGGCCAGGGCGATTTCATCACCTGGTGGGACGGGCAGGCCAAGCGTCTGCTCCGCTTGGAGTAGGGCGGGGCCAGCCGAGAGGGCGGATCGCGATCCGCCCCTACCCAGGACTCGCAGGCCGGGTCTTCCGGTTTTTGTAGGGGTGGTTCGCGAACCGCCCTTCTTTCCGGCCAAGCCCATACCCCTGGCCGGCGAGGCGTGGCCGTCCGGAGCTTCGCCTTCGCAGGCGTGAGCCGGCCCGCCGGGCGGAACGCCGGCGGAAGCGGGCGACTCCGCCGGCCGTCGTTGCCGGCCCATCCGCGCCCTGGGGGAGACTCAAAAAAACCGCGTCCCGGGACCACCGGGAAAGGGAAAACCCGCCTGGCGCGGGGCTGCCGCGTACCGTCGCCAGGACCCATCCGCCCCCGTGGGGGCAACCCCAACAAACCCCGCGCCCCGGGATCGCCGGGAAAGGAAACGCCTGCCTGGCGCGGGGCTGCCGCAGCCCAGCTTGACAGTACTCCTCAGGCGTGCAAGGTAATGGTCGTACCATTTGGGGCGAAAGAGGGGTGTCGGACGCGAGAATTCCCTCTTTTTTTGTTCCAACCCACAGGAATGGTCGATCCAATGACGCAGGTGGAAAAGACAGCCGGCATGTTCATGCCCGTGACCATCGGCCGGGCCAGCGAGGAGATCGTGCTCCAGGTGGAGGCCGCCGTCCTGGACGGCCGGCTCGCCCCGGGCGAGCGCCTGCCCAGCGAGCGCGACATGCAGGTCCAGTTCGGCGCGGGCCGCGGCGTGATCCGCGAGGCCATCAAGACCCTGCAGCAGAAGGGCCTGCTCGAGGTGCGCAAGGGCGCCAAGGGCGGGGCCTTCGTGCGCAGCCTGGACGTGGCCCACGTGTCCGAGTCCCTGGCCCTGTTCCTCAAGCTGCACCCGGTCAATCCGGAGAAGCTCATCGAGTTCCGCGAGACCATGGACCGGGCCATCACCGTGCTGGCCATCGCCCGGGGCTCGGCTGCGGACAAGGCGGCCCTGCTGGCCGGGGCGCAGCGGCTGGAGGCGCTCCTGCGCGAACCCGAGCCGGACCTGGCCGCCACGGACGAACTGGACCGCGCCCTGAACCTGCGCCTGGCGCGCATGGCCGCCAACCCGCTCTTCGAGTGGGTCATGTCCGCCCTGCAGATGGGCTTCAGCTCCCATGACTACGCCCTGTACGCGGACCCGGTCTTCCGCGAGAAGGCCGCGGCCAACTGGAGCGACACCGCCCAGGCCATCGCCGCGGGCGAGCCCGCCCGCGCCCTGTCCTTCATCGGGCACCACTACGTGCTGCTGCGCCAGTGCGTGGAGAGCCGCAGCGAACGCCCCGGCTCGGTGGAGGTGCCCTTCCTCAACGAACCCAGCGACTGATGACCCAGGAGACTCACGCTTGAAACACTACGACTTCATCATCGTCGGCGGCGGGTCCGCCGGCTCGGTCCTCGCCAACCGCCTGAGCGCCAACCCCAAGCACCGCGTCCTGGTCCTGGAGGCCGGAGGCACCGACCACCGGTGGGACTTCCGCATCCACATGCCCGCGGCCCTCACCTATCCCCTGGCCGGCCGCACCTACAACTGGTGGTACGAGTCCGACCCCGAGCCGCACATGAACGGCCGCCGAGTCTACCAGCCCCGGGGCAAGGTCCTGGGCGGGTCGAGCTGCATCAACGGCATGATCTACATCCGCGGCAACGCCATGGACTACGAGAAGTGGGCGCAGGACGAGGGCATGGAGAACTGGTCCTATGCCCACTGCCTGCCCTACTTCCGGCGCTTCGAGTGCCGCATGGCGGGCGCTGACCAGTACCAGGGCGCGGCGGGGCCGCTCTACCTGACCACGCCCGAGTGCGACAACCCGCTGTTCAACGCCTTCTTCAGCGCGGTGCAGCAGGCCGGCCATCCCCTGACCGACGACGTGAACGGATTCCAACAGGAGGGCTTCGGCAGGTTCGACCGCACCACCTACCGCGGCCGGCGCTGGAACGCGGCCCGGGCCTACGTGCATCCCGTGAAGAACCGCCGCAACCTCACGGTACGCTGCCGCGCCCAGGCCACCCGCCTGCTCTTCTCGGGCAAGCGGGCCGTGGGCGTGGAGTACCTGCGCTGCGGCCGGGTGCGCCAGGACTTCGCGGGCGAGGTCATCTGCTGCGGCGGGGCCATCAACTCTCCGCAGCTCCTCCAGCTCTCCGGGGTGGGCAACGCAGAGGACCTCAAGGCCCTGGGGCTCTCCGTGGTGCAGGACTTGCCGGGCGTGGGCGAGAACCTGCAGGACCACCTGGAGTTGTACGTGCAGTACGCGTGCAAGAAGCCCGTGAGCCTGTTCCCGGCCCTCAAGTGGTACAACCAGCCCTGGATCGGCGCGCAGTGGCTCTTCGGCCGCTCCGGCATCGGGGCGTCCAACCACTTCGAGGCCGGCGGCTTCATCCGCGGCAACGACCGGGTCCAGTACCCCAACCTGCAGTACCACTTTCTGCCCATCGCCATCCGCTACGACGGCAGCGCGCCCAACGAGGGGCACGGCTACCAGGTGCACGTGGGCCCCATGAACACCGACGTGCGCGGCCGGGTGAAGCTGCGCTCCGCGGACCCGTGCGAGTACCCGAGCATCCTGTTCAACTACCTGTCCACCGAGCAGGAGCGACGGGAATGGGTGGAGGCCATCCGGGTCACCCGCCGCATCATGACCCAGCCCGCGTTCGACGAGTTCCGCGGCCGCGAGCTGGCCCCGGGCGAGGGCGTGGAGACCGACGCGCAGATCCTGGACTTCGTGGCCCGGGAGGGGGAGAGCGCCTACCACCCGAGCTGCACCTGCGCCATGGGCGCGCACGACCGGGCGGTGACCGACCCCGAACTGCGCGTGCACGGGGTGGACGGGCTGCGGGTGGTGGACGCCTCGGTCATGCCCTACGTGACCAACGGCAACATCTACGCCCCGGTGATGATGATCGCGGAAAAGGCCGCGGACCTGGTGCTGGGCAACACGCCCCTTGCGCCGGAGCCCGCGCCGTTCTTCCGGCATGGAGCCGGGGAGGACGCGGCATGATCCGGGGCCGGATGTACATCGCCGGGCAGTGGGCGGCCGCGCGCTCGGGCCGGGAGCGCGAGATCATCAATCCCTTTGACCAGGGCGTCATCGCCCGGGTGGCCGAGGGCGGGCGCGAGGACGCGGCAGCCGCCGTGGCCGCGGCGCGGCGGGCCTTCGACGCGGGCGACTGGCCCCGAACCCCGGCCCCGGAGCGGGCGCGGCTGCTCCTGGCCCTGGCCGGGCTGGTGGAGCGCGAGCGCGAGGACCTGGCCCGGCTGGAGAGCCTGGACACGGGTAAGACCGTGGAGGAGAGCCGCTGGGACATGGACGACGTGGCCGGCATCTTCCGCTACTTCGCGGGCCTGGCCGACAAGGACGGGGGCGAGGTGGTGGCCTGCCCCAATCCCGACGCCACCAGCCTCATGGTGCGCGAACCCGTGGGCGTGTGCGGCCAGATTTCGCCCTGGAACTACCCCCTGCTCCAGGCCTCGTGGAAGCTGGCCCCGGCCCTGGCCGCGGGCTGCACCGTGGTCATGAAGCCCAGCGAGATCACGCCCCTCACCACCCTGCGCATCACCGAGCTGGTCGAGGAGGCCGGGTATCCCGCAGGGGTGGTGAACACCGTGCTCGGCCCGGGCCCCGAGGTGGGGGCCGAGCTGGCCGAGAGCCCGGCCGTGGACCTCATCTCCTTCACCGGCGGCATCGCCACCGGAAAAACCATCATGCGCGCGGCCGCGGGCAACGTGAAGAAGGTCTGCCTGGAGCTGGGCGGCAAGAACCCGCACCTCATCTTCGCGGACGCGGACCTGGACCTGGCCGTGGACAGCGCGCTGAACGGCGTGTTCTTCCACGCCGGCCAGATCTGCTCGGCCGGGGCGCGCATCCTGGTGCAGGATGCGCTGCACGACGCGTTCGTGGACGCCCTGCGCCGGCGCATGGCCCGCATCGTGCTCGGCAGCGGCTTCAGCGAGGGCGTCCAGATGGGGCCCCTCATCTCGGCCCAGCACCTGGCCAAGGTGGAGTCCTACGTGGCCATCGGCCAGGCGGAGGGCGCGCAACTGGTGCTGGGCGGGGCGCGGCCCGACGACCCGGAGCTGGCCCAGGGCTTCTTTTACCTGCCCACCCTGTTCACCGGCTGCACCGGGAGCATGCGCATCGTGCAGGAGGAGATCTTCGGCCCGGTGGTCACGGTGGAGCGGTTTTCCGACGAGGCCGAGGCCGTGGCCCTGGCCAACGATACCATCTACGGCCTGTCCGCGGGCCTGCGCACGCGGGACGCGGACCGGGCCGAGCGCGTGGCCCGCGCCCTGCGCTTCGGCACGGTGTGGATCAACGACTTCAACGTGTATTTCGTGCAGGCCCCCTGGGGCGGGTACAAGCAGTCCGGCCTGGGCCGGGAGCTGGGCCGTGCGGGCTTGGAGGAATACACCGAACTCAAGCACGTGTACCGCAACCACGCCCCCCGGGCGCTCCACTGGTTCGGCGCGTAATATTTGGAGAAAAAGGAGGCTTCGCCCTTCCCAACCGCAACCGAGGAGTAGTGATGCGTGTTTCCGGAAGAAACCTGGTTATCGCCCTGATCGTGGCCCTGTCCCTGGCTGTGTTGCCCGCGGCCTCCCAGGCCGCGGCCAAGAAAATCCGCTTCGTCAGCGTGGGCTGGACCGGCGTGACGGTCAAGACCGAGCTGGCGGTCTCCATCCTGCAGAGCCTCGGCTACGAGGCCGAGAACGTCATGGTCTCGGTGCCCATCGCCTACAAGGCCATGTCCACCGGCGACGGCGACGCCTTTTTCGGCAACTGGATGCCCTCCATGGCCTCCATCGCCGATCCCTATTTCAAGGACGGCTCGGTGGAGAAGGGCGTGGTCAACATGCCCGGGGCCAAGTACACCCTGGCGGTGCCCACCTTCTGCGCCAAGGGCGGCCTGAAGGACTTCGCCGACATCGCCAAGTTCGGGGACAAGCTGGATTGGAAGATCTACGGCATCGAGGCGGGCAACGACGGCAACCTCATCATCCAGGACATGATCGACAAGAACACGTTCGGCCTGGGCAAGTTCACCCTGGTGCCCTCCAGCGAGGCGGGCATGCTGGCCCAGGTGCAGTCCTATGCCAAGGAGGGCCGCTGGATCGTGTTCCTGGGCTGGTCCCCGCACTCCATGAACGAGCGCATCGACATGACCTACCTCACGGGCAGCGACGACACCACCTTCGGCCCCAACGACGGCACGGCCACCATCTGGACCAACCTGCGCAAGGGCTTTGCAGCCGAGCAGCCCAACGTGGCCAAGCTGGTCACGAACATGAACTTCCCCATCCCCATGATGAACCAGATCATGACCACCCTGCACGAGCACAAGGGCCTGAAGCCCCGCGAGGCGGGCCGCTCCTGGCTCAAGGCCCATCCGGACACGGCCAAGCGCTGGCTGGAGGGCGTGACCACCGCCGACGGCAAGCCCGGCCTGCCCGCGGTGCTGGCCGGCCTCAAGGACGCCACGTAGCGCCGCCTGCGGTCGGAGCATGAAAAAAGCCGCTGGGCCAAGGCCCAGCGGCTTTTTTTGTTCAGGCAGGGCGGAGCCGCCGTGTCATGAAACCTGCCTGCGCATGTTTCCCGCCACGGCAAACAGTGCAGAGGCTCGCCTCTGCACTCCCTGCGGGACCTGCTCTTTCTTGATTCTTCCTTTCACGTCGTTGCATTCGGGCCCCCATGGGCCCCGATGGACAGTATTTCGTTCAGTTGGGCAGTCCGGGAAGTCAGCAAGGGAAGCCCCGCGGCAAGATTCCGGAGGGAGGGAACCTGGGGGGTCTTCACGGATCGCAAAGGCTTGCCTTTGCAATCACCGCCGTGGCGGGAAACCTGCGCAGGCAGGTTTCATGACACGGCCAGTCCTAGAGCCGCGACTTGAGCACCATGTCGGTGATGGGGCCGCGGGAGCGCTCGCCCTTGAGCACGATGTGGCCGTAGTTGTTGAACCCCTTGAACTTGCGCACGATCCAGTTGAGGCCGTTGTTGGCCTCGTTGAGGTAGGGGTTGTCCACCTGGGAGGTGTCGCCCAGGCACAGGCACTTGACGCCCTCGCCCATGCGGGTGAGCAGGGCGCGCATCTCGTTGCGCGAGAGGTTCTGGGCCTCGTCGATGATGACGTAGGCGTTCTCGATGTTCATGCCCCGGATGTAGGCCAGGGGCAGGATCTCGAACTTCTTGGGGTTGTACTTGAGGGTGTCGGCCCCGGGGTTGGCGAAGATCTTGTTGGCGGGCCGCAGGTCGTGCAGCTTCTGCACCAGGTCGAAGATGTACTTCACGTAGGGCTCCATCTTCTCCTCGATGTCGCCCGGCAGGTAGCCCATCTTGGCGCCCAGCTCGATGGTGGGCTTGATCATGTAAATCTTTTCGTAGAGGCGCTTCTCCAGCACGGTGTAGAGGCCGGCGGCCAGGGCCAGGTAGGTCTTGCCGAACCCGGCCTCGCTCTGGATGGACACCAGGTCGATGTGTTCCGAGAGCACCAGCTCCAGGGCCAGGTTCTGGTAGACGCTGCGCGGCTTCACGTTCCAGACCGCGTGGGAGTAGGTGATGGGCTTGTCGCCCTCGGGCGCGTGCATCACCGGCTTGCCGTCCACCCAGGAGAAGGAGTTGGGCAGGGGCTTGTCGCCGTTGTCCGAGAACCCGGTGTAGAGCTGGGACTCGGACTCGAAGGGTTTCGAGTCCTTGAACTCCTCGCTGGCTATGGAGAGCAGGCTGGCCTGGAGCTGGAGGATGCGGTCGTTGGTGACCAGGATGGGGTTGTCGATGTCGGTGCTGGCCTTGATCTCCTCCAGGATGAAATTGTCCACGATCTCCTCGGTGAACGGGGAGATGGAGGAGTCGTTGCGGATGAAGTGGAGGTGGTCCTTGTGCTCCAGCAGGACGTCGATGACCTTGGCCACGATGTGGCGCAGGCGCGGGTTGGTCTTGAGTTTGTTGAGCTCGATGAGGACGTGGTAGGGGATGTAGACTTCGTTGTCTTGGCCGTTGCGGAGGCTGAGGATGCTGTTGGGGTTTTCGATGAGGACGTTGGTGTCGAGGATGTAGTTCTTTTTGCTCATGGAGGGCGCATATCCTCGCTGGGCTTGGCGCAGGGCATGGGTGCCCTGGCGCACCATCACTAACCGACTCTCTAGAGTATTTCTTGACTCGTGTAAACGAGGCCGGCCGTGCTTGTCCGGCGCGGCCGGCGGGGCGTCTCGGCCTGGAGGACGCCTGGCAACAGGCCGTTCAAAAACCGCGAGGGCAAGGCGCAAGAATCCGTCAAGGCCGAAGCGTATTGCAAATACGTGAGGGTTTGACGGGTTCGCAGCAACGCCGCCATCGTGGGATTTTCAACGGCCTGCTAGCGCTTCTTCTGGAGCCGGGCGCGCAGCCAGATGGCCACCAGGTTCATGCCCAGCACCAGGGCGATGAGCACCAGGGAGGTGCCGTACTGGAGCGGCCGGGTCTTCTCGATCTCGGTGCCCGCGGTGGCCAGCACGTACACGTGGTAGGGCAGGGCCATGACCGAGCTGAAGATGGAGTCGGGCATGCGCGGGGTGTAGAACACCGAGGCGGTGAACATGATGGCCGCGGTCTCGCCCGCGGCGCGGGACAGGCCCAGGATGGCGCCGGTGAGCATGCTGGACATGGCCGCGGGCAGGACCACCTTGGAGATGGTCTGCCACTTGGTGGCGCCCAGGCCCAGGGAGGCCTCGCGGTAGGTGTTGGGCACCTGGCGCAGGGCCTCCTCGGCGGTGCCGATGATGACCGGCAGGATGAGGATGCCCAGGGTCAGGATGCCCGAGAGGATGGACACCCCGAACTTGAAGAAGGTCACGAAGAAGGCCAGGCCGAACAGGCCGAAGACCACCGAGGGCAC
>DKEU01000132.1:16364-18025 GCA_002452635.1 Desulfovibrionaceae bacterium UBA6814
AGGTAGATGGCCGAGGCCACGCCCAGGGGGAAGGCCACCAGCATGGCCCCGAAGGAGAGCAGGAACGTGCCCACGATGCAGGGGAAGATGCCGCCCTGGGTCATCATGTTGCGGGGGGCCTCGGTGAGGAACTCCCAGGAGAGGGCGGGCAGGCCGTGGTAGAACAGGAAGGCGCAGATCACGGCCAGGGCCAGGCCGTTGACGCCCGAGGCCGCGCGGAACACGCCGAACATGAGGCGCTGCACCACGTTGCGGCGTCCGAGGTTGCAGGTGGCGGCCAGCAGGCAGTCCGCGGGCATGGGCTTGGTCTGGGCTTCGACGGTCATGGCGAGTTCTCCGGTGTGGGCCATGGCGGTTCCTACAGGGTGGCCGCGCCGACCTGCTTGTGCTTTTCGGCGATGTGGTCGGCCGCGATGTTGAAGAGCATGGTGAACAGGAAGAGCACCATGCCGGTGGCGAACAGGGCGTAGTAGTGGTCGCCCCTGAACGGGGCCTCGGCCATTTCCGCGGCGATGGACGCGGGCATGGGCCGCACCGGGTCGAAGATGGAGGTGGGGATCAGCGCCGCGCCGCCGGCCACCATGAGCACCACCATGGTCTCGCCGATGGCCCGGGACATGCCCAGGATCACGCCGGTGGAGATGCCCGAGGTGGAGGCGGGCAGCACCACCCGCAGGATGGTCTCCCAGTGGGTGGCGCCCAGGGCCAGGGAGGCCTCGCGCAGCTCGCCCGGCACGCTGTAGATGGCGTCCTCGGAGATGGAGCAGATGGTGGGCACGCTCATGAAGGCCAGCATGACCGCGGCGTTGAACAGGTTCAGGCCGGTGGCCACGTCGAAGGTGTCCTGGAGGAAGGGGGCCACGATGACCATGCCGAAGAAGCCGATGACCACCGAGGGCAGGGCGGCCAGGAGCTCCACCACCGGCTTCACGTACTGCCGCACCCGGGGCCGGGCGATCTCCGCCAGGTAGATGGCGGTCATGACCCCCAGGGGGATGGCGATGGCCGAGGACACGGCGGTGACCGCCAGGGAGCCCATGAGCAGCGGGAAGATGCCGAAGTCCGGGGGGTCCGAGGTGGGATACCACAGGTGGCCGAACAGGAACTTGCTGACCGGGTAGTCCCGGAAGATGGGCAGGCCCTCCATGAACAGGAAGAGCATGATGAGGGTCAGCACCACGATGGAGGACAGGGCGACGGCCAGGAAGGTGGACTTGATGAGCTTCTCTTTGGTCTGCCGTTTGAGGGCCATGGCGTATCCCCAAAGGATGACGGTTTCGGAAAAGCCGGAGCCCTCCGCACCGGCCGGGGCCGGTGCGGAGGGGGTCCGGTCATTGCATCGCGTGCAGCAGGGCCTTGCCTGCGAGCTACTTCTGCAGGGGCACGTAGCCGACTTCGGCCACGGCCTTCTGGCCCTGGTTGGGATCCAGCACGTACTTGATGATCTTGGCCACTTCGCCGGCGGGCTCGCCGTTCACGTACAGGTACAGGTTGCGGGCGATGGAGTAGGAGCCGTCCAGGGCGGTCTTGGCGCTGCCCATGGTGTTGCCCACGGACACGGCCTTGGTGCTGGCGTCCAGGTAGCCGATGCCGATGTAGCCGATGGCGTTCTTGTTCTTGGACACGGCCTGCACCACGGCGCCGTTGGAGGCCTGCAGCAG
>DKEU01000132.1:18121-22240 GCA_002452635.1 Desulfovibrionaceae bacterium UBA6814
CTTGCCCATGTAGATGTCCTTGAGCTGGTCGAGGGTGAGGTCCTTCACCGGGTTGGAGGGATGGACCACCGGCAGCAGGGCGTCCATGGCGATGACGATCTCCTTGGGGGAGACGCCTTTCTCCTTGGCCAGGGCCACTTCCTTGTCCTTCATCTGGCGCGAGGCCATGGCGATGTTGGTGGTGCCGTCGATGATGGCCTTGATGCCGTTGCCCGAGCCGCCGCCGGACACGGACAGGGTCACGTCCTTGTGCATGCCCATGTAGGCCTCGGCGACCTTCTGCATGATGGGGAGCACGGTGGTGGAGCCGTTGATCACGACTTCCTCGGCCCAGGCCGTGGCGGACAGGGCCAGGACCAGCAGGGAAGCAAGGGCCAGCTTGGCGAACTTCATGGGATCCTCCGAAATGGTGCGTGTATGATGAAAAAGAACCTTGCCGATGCAAGCTCGGCAAGGTGTACGGCGGAAATGTTACGAATGCGTGGCGGTGTTACAGAGAGTGTGTGACATCCCGGGATGCCGCACAACTATTTGAAATAAATCGATAAAGGCAATCTCAGGACAATGTGGTGAAGTCCCCGGCGGCCTTGTCCTTGCGCACGTCGTCATGGGGGAAGATGCGGCCGTTCATGGTCACCCAGACCCCGGGAGGGCAGGCCTGCACCGCGGCCACGGCGCAGCCCAGGTTGAACATGGCGTCGGACCCGCCGAAGGAATAGGGGATCATGGCCCCCACCAGCACCACGGTCTTGCCCGTGAGCTTCTCGCCCAGGAGCCGGGCGGTCTCGGCCAGGGTGTCGGTGCCGTGGGTCACGATGAGGCGCTCCTCGGGCGCGGCCAGGCAGCGGGCCAGGATCACCTCGCGGTCGGCCGCATCCATGTGCAGGCTGTCCTTGAGCATCACGGTCTCGATGGTCACGGGAACCCGCACCCGGGCCTGGTCCAGGATTTCGGCCAGGTGGGAGCGGGTGAACACCAGCTCGCCCGAGAGCTTGTTGTACTCCTTGTCCAGGGTGCCGCCGGTGGCGAGAATCCGGATGGGAAGCAGGGGAGCGGCAGGCATGGCGGGCCTCACATGACCAGGCGGGTGGCCTCGGGCGTGAGCTTCAGCTCCAGGCGGCGGGCCAGCCGGCTCATGAGGTAGCAGAAGGCGAAGTACAGGGCGGCCACGGTGGTGTAGATCTCGAAGGGGTGGACCATGAGCCGGTTGTTCAGGCCCTGGGCCACGAAGGTCAGCTCCAGCACGCCGATGACGTAGGCCAGGGAGGTGTCCTTGAAGATGGCGATGAACTGGCCCACGATGGCCGGGATCATCTGCTTGAGCGCCTGGGGCAGGACGATGCGGCGCAGGGTCTGCAGGGTGGAGAGGCCGGTGGAGTAGGCCGCCTCCCACTGCCCGCCCGGGATGTTCTCGATGCCCGCGCGCACGATCTCGGCCAGGTAGGCCCCGGTGAAGGCGGTGAGGGCCACGGTGGCGCTCCAGAACACGTCCAGGTACGCGCCGGTCACCACCGGGATGAAGAAGTAGACCCAGAAGATCACGATGATGAGCGGGTTGCCCCGGATGAACTCGATGTAGCAGATGCTCGGAATGCGCAGGATGAGGTTCTTGCTGGTGCGGCCCACGCCCACGGCCAGGCCGATGAAGAAGCTTGCCGAGATGGCGATGAGCGCCATGAGCAGGGAGTAGGACAGGCCGCCCAGGCCCCAGAACAGCTCGTTGCCCGAGCCGTGCGGGAAGCGCCAGATGAGCAGGGTGCGCAGGTTGCCCCCCACCACCGACCAGTCGAATCCGGCCAGGCCCAGGCCCACCCGGTACACGACCAGGCCCAGGGCTCCCAGGAAGGCGGCCTTGCCGGCCAGGACCACGGCCTTGCCGCCCAGGTCCAGCACGCGGCGCCACAGGGCCCCGGCCGCGGTGTAGCGCAGCCCGGGCTGGCCGCTCATGCGGCGGCGCACGGTGCGCCAGGCCAGGGGCCGGGCCGCGGTGCGCGCCAGCCAGGCCAGGGGCCGGATGGCCGCGTCCAGCATCCGCTCGGCCAGGGGGCGGGGCCCGCTGGGCGCGATCTTGAGCTTGCGATTCACCGCGTTCATGAACGCGGAGATGGTCAGCGAGGTGGCCAGGTAGAGCACCGTGGCCGCGCTGGTGGCCTCGAACCCGCGGAAGGTCAGGGACTCCACCTGCTGCGACTGCCAGGTCAGTTCGGCCACGCCCACCACCATGGCCAGGGAGGAGTTCTTCATGTTGTTCAAGAGCTCGCTGCCCAGGGGCGGGATGATCTGGCGGAAGGCCAGGGGCAGGATGATGCGGGTGAGCACCTGCACATAGCTGAGCCCGCTGGAATAGGCCGCCTCCAGGAGGCCCTTGGGGATGGACTGCAAGCCGGCCCGGATGACCTCGGCCAGGAAGGAGCCGGTGTACATGGACAGGCCGGCCACGGCGCAGAACATCTCGAAGTTCTGGCTGAACATCCACTGCTTCACCGCCTCGGGCAGGGCCTGGGGCAGGGCGAAGTACCAGAAGAAGAGCTGGACCAGGAGCGGGGTGTTGCGGAAGAACTCCACGTAGGCCGTGGAGGTCCAGCGCAGGGGGCCGAAGGCCGAGAGCCGGCCCAGGCCGAAGAACATGCCCAGGGCCAGGGCGATGCCCGAACTCCACAGGGAGATGACCAGGGTGGTGCCCAGGCCCTTCACCAGCTCCCAGCCGAACACGAAGCCGTACGTCTCGTTGGCCGTGTAGAGCACGCTCCACTGGAAGTCGTAGCCGAAGTCGAAGAAGAAGCCCCAGTACACCGCGCCGGCCACCAGCAGGGCCGAGAGCGCGAGCAGTTGCACCCAGGTCTTTTCCAGCCAGAAACGGAGCATTGCGGGTCCTCGTGAAGCAGGCAGGCCCGGAAGCTTTCGCTCCCGGGCCTGCATCGTGGCGTCAGCTTACGGCCACATCTCGATCTTGGCGGTCATGGGGAAGGAGTACGGGGTGTCGGGGCCGTACCACTTGTTGTAGATCTTCATGTAGGCGCCGTCGACCCACATGTCCTGGATGGCGAAGTTCACGGCGTCGCGCAGGGCGGAGTCGTCCTGGGGCAGGCCGATGCCGTAGGGCTCGTCCGAGAAGAAGTCGCCCACCAGCTCCCACTTGCCGGGCTCCTTGGCCGCGTAGCCGAGCAGGATGGTGGAGTCGGTGGACCAGCCGGCCACCCGGCCGTTCTGCAGGGCCTGGAAGCACTCGGACTCCTTCTGGAAGGAGATCACGTTCTTCTCGAAGTCCTTGTCGCCCAGGTTCTTGAGCAGGTTCTTCACGTTGAGCTCGGAAGTGGTGCCCTGCATGGTGGCGACCTTCTTGCCCACGAACTCCTTGAGGTCCTTGAACGCGCCCTTCTTGGCCAGGATCTTCTGGCCGTCGAAGAAGTAGGTGATGGAGAAGTCGATGGACTTGTCGCGCTCGCGCTTGTGGGTCATGTTGGCCACGGAGATGTCGATGCGGCCCTGCTGCACGAAGGCGATGCGGGTCTTGTTGTTCACGGCCACGCGCTCCAGCTTGCAGCCCAGGCGCTTGGCGATCTCCTCGGCCATGTCCACGTCGAAGCCGACCCACTCGCCCTTGTCGTTGTAGTACGCGCCGGGGATGGAGTCGGTCATGATGCCGGCCCGCAGGACCTTGGTCTTCATCACGTTGTCGTAGGCCGCGCCCGCGTGGGCGGCCATGGCGTAGCAGAGCACCAGGGCCAGGGCCAGGGTCAGAACCTTCCAGGATTTCATCGAAAGCGCCTCCTGTTGAGGTTGGAGATGGGTCGCCAAGCCTTCCTAGTGGCTGAGGATCTTGCCCAGGAAGGCCTTTGTCCGTTCGTTCTGGGCGTGGGTGAAGAACTCGTGCGGGGTGTTCTCCTCGATGAGCAGGCCCTCGTCCATGAAGATGATGCGGTCCGCCACCTCGCGGGCGAAGCCCATCTCGTGGGTCACGCAGACCATGGTCATGCCCTCCCGGGCCAGGCTCTTCATCACGTCCAGGACCTCGTTGATCATCTCCGGGTCCAGGGCGCTGGTGGGCTCGTCGAAGAGCATGATCTTGGGCCGCATGGCCAGGCCGCGGGCGATGGCCACCCGCTGCTGCTGCCCGCC
>DKEU01000083.1:0-21138 GCA_002452635.1 Desulfovibrionaceae bacterium UBA6814
AGCCCTGGTGGGGGTGCGGGGGCGAAGCCCCCGCTACCTGCCGAGCAGGTGCGCCAGGGCCGCGGCCAGGGCGGCCAGGGCGCCGTCCAGGTCCCAGTCGCGGGGCGGGCGGGATCCCACGCGGTTGGACACGGTGCGCACCTCCAGGAAGGGCAGGCCGCAGCGCAGGCAGGCCAGGGCCAGGGCGAAGCCCTCCATGTTCTCCAGGAGCGCGGCGTGGCGGGCGTAAAGGCTCGCGGCGCGCTGCGGGGTGGCCGAGACCCCGGCCACGGTAAGGCTGGGGATGCGGGGCCAGGCCGGGTCCAGGGTGAGGCCCATGGCCGAGGCCGCCCCGTCGGGGGTGATTTCCAGGGTGTCCCATACGCGGCGGCCCTGCTGTTCGGCCAGGGCGATGCCGATGCCGCGCGCGTCCGCGGCCTCGCCGTCGTGCAGGCCCACCTCGGGCCAGGTCTCGCTCACGGGCAGGGCTACGGCGCGCAGGGGCAGGGCCTCGGGGTCGAAGCTGCCGGCCACGCCCAGGCTCACCACCCCGGTGGTGTCCGGGCAGCGGCCCAGGAACAGGCCCAGAGCCAGGCCGGCGTTCACCGGCGAGATGCCGGTGACCAGGACCCGGGCCGCGCCCAGGCCGGGAAGCTCCACCGTGGCGTGGCCGCCGCGGCCGAGATGCGGCGGGGGGCAGAGCGGGGCCAGGGCGGCCTCCATCTCGCGGGTGGTGGCGAAGCACAGGGCGATCACGGCTCAGCCTCGAGCCCGGCTGGGGCCTCGACCTTGCGCAGGCGCACCAGGATGTGGCCGGAATCCAGGCGGGTGGTGTCCATCTGTTGGGCGTGGGCGTGCTCGGTGATGACCCCGAGCTTCCAGCGGGAGTTGGCGTCCGCGGCTATCTCGGCCTCCATCTCCTGGCCGGGGTCCAGGGACCGGAGGTGCAAACTCACCTCCCGGAACCCGGCTCAACAGTCTTTCCAGCACTGGATGCGTTGCATGGCCATTATTTCTCGTTCTTTTTATGTCCGCGCGCCCGGATATAAACAGCTTTTGATATGCCGTCCTTCGAGTCGACGTTTTTCATGTCGTACCGTTTCATTTTTTCAATTAAATCTTTGAGCTTTGAATAGCCGTAGTTCTTCGGGCTGAAGTCTGGAAGCGCACGTGTTATGTGGAAGCCAACTGTTCCTAAAAACGCCCAGCCTTCATCATTGGCGCTGGCGTCTAATGCGTCTCTTATCGTGTTTACCAATTTTGTGTCATTGTTCAACTCTTCTGCAGTCATGGTATGTATTTTTGACTTCTCACCTTCTTCTTGATATTTTATTGGTGCAAGATTTTCAACATAAATGAATTGATCACATGCCGCTATGAAAGGATTGGGTGTTTTCCTCTCGCCAAATCCATACACAATTTTGCCAGACTCTCTCAGTCTAGTGGCCAATCTAGTAAAGTCACTATCACTTGATACTATGCAAAAACCTTCCAAATTATCGGCATACAATAAATCCATGGCATCGATAATCATCGCAGAATCAGTTGCATTTTTCCCAGTCGTATATCTGAATTGCTGGATTGGTTGGATAGCGAGTTGAAGAAGATAGCTTTTCCAACTGGATAGCTGTTGAGTTGTCCAGTCGCCATACGCCCTTCTGACAGAAACAATTCCTTTCTTTAAAGCCTCGGAGACTATTTCCTCAATTTTTTCAGCCATCGCATTGTCAGCGTCGATCAAGAGAGCAAGCCGAACTTGTTGATTATCTGGATTCATCTCGCGTCCCTGGCCCATGCGATACGTTTGTCGGCATTACAGCCTCCAGTAGTCGAAGCCTGCCTGGCGCATGGCCGCGGGGTCCAGGGCGCCCTTGATGTCCATGAGGGGCGCGCCCTGGGGGTTGGCGTACATGGCCTTGAGGTCCTTGGGTTTGAGCGCGGCGTACGCCCGGTGGGACACGGCCAGGACCAGGGCGTTCAGGCCGGTGAACCGGTCCAGGGGGGCCAGGTCCAGGCCGTATTCCTCGTGCGCCTCGGCCGGGTCGGCCAGGGGGTCGTGCACCAGCACCTCCACCCCGAACTCGGCCAGTTCGCGCACCACGTCCACCACCTTGGAGTTGCGCAGGTCGGGCACGTTCTCCTTGAAGGTGAGGCCCAGCACGCCCACCTTGGCGCCCTTGATGAGGCAGCCGCAGCCGATCATGCGCTTGATCGTGACCCTGGCCACGTGCCTGCCCATGGAGTCGTTGATGCGGCGGCCGGCCAGGATGACCTCGGGGTGGTAGCCCACGGACTGGGCCTTGAAGGTGAGGTAGTAGGGGTCCACGCCGATGCAGTGGCCGCCCACCAGGCCGGGCCGGAAGGGCAGGAAGTTCCACTTGGTGCCCGCGGCCTCCAGCACCTCCAGGGTGTCGATGCCCATGCGGCCGAAGAGCAGGGAGAGCTCGTTCATGAGCGCGATGTTCAGGTCGCGCTGGGTGTTCTCGATGACCTTGGCCGCCTCGGCCACCTTGATGGACGAGGCGCGGTGGGTGCCGGCCTGGACCACCGCGGAGTAGAGCGCGTCCAGGAGGTCCAGGGTGGGGCCGTCCTGGCCGGCCACCACCTTCACGATGGTCTCCAGGGTGTGCACCTTGTCGCCCGGGTTGATGCGCTCGGGCGAGTAGCCCACAAAGAAGTCCCGGCCGCAGGTCAGGCCCGAGCGCTCCTCCAGGAGCGGCACGCAGACCTCCTCGGTGAGTCCGGGGTAGACCGTGGACTCGTAGCAGACCACCGCGCCGGGCGCGAGGTTGTCGCCCACGGTGCGGGTGGCCCCGACCACGGGCCTCAGGTCCGGGGCGCGGTTCTCGTCGATGGGCGTGGGCACGGCCACGATGACCACCCCGGCCCTCTTGAGCTGGGCGGGGTCCGCGGTGAAGGTGGCCTCGCAGGCGGCCAGGGCGTCGCCGTCCACCTCGCCCGTGCGGTCCTTGCCCTGGGCGAGTTCGCGCACCCGGGCCTGGGAGATGTCGAAGCCGATGACGTCGAAGTGCCGGGCCAGGGCCACGGCCAGGGGCAGGCCCACGTAGCCCAGGCCCACCACGGCCAGGGGGGTGCGGCGGTCCTTCAGATCAGCGAAGCGTACCATGCGTGTTTCCTTGTGGGGCTCGGCGGAGTCGCGGCCAGGTGGACAATCCTGCCCCGGCCCGGGTATGGGAGCCCATGCAGTTGGATTGGCGTCTGTTCCTGCTGGCCCTCGGGCTGGCCTTCGTGCTCGAGGGCGCGGTCTATTTCATCGGGGCCGAGCGCATGCGGCCGGTGCTCAAGCTCCTGGCCGAGCGTCCGGCCGGGGACCTGCGCAAGCTGGGCCTCACCGCCATCATTCTCGGCCTGCTCCTCATCTACTTTGTGAGAGCGTAGCTCTCATCGACTTCGTGCGGGCCCAGCCCACAATCCAGCGCGGCCGACCGGCCGCGGATACCCCATTGTGACCGGGAACGGAAGAGTCCGCAACCCGTCCAGTCCCCAGGCCGTTCAAAAACCGCGAGGGCAAGGCGCGAGAACACGTCAAGGCCGAAGCGTATCGTGAATACGTGAGGGTTTGACGTGGTCGAAGCAACGCCGCCATCGCGGGATTTTCAACGGCCTGGCTTGGTGGCAACGTGTATGGCCACGATGCCGGACAGCATGGGGCGCCAGGACACCCGGGTGAAGCCGGCCCGGGCCAGCTCCGCGGCCAGTTCCCCGGGCTCGGGAAACGCGGCGATGGTGTCCGCGAGATAGGTGTACGCCTTGGCGTCGCCCGAGAATACCTTGCCCAGGGCGGGCAGCACCCGGTGCAGGTAGAAATTGTACAGCCCCTTCCAGACCGCGCGCCGGCCCGAGCCGAACTCCAGGATGCACAGCCGGCCGCCCGGGGCCAGGACCCGCAGAATCTCGGCGTAGGCGTCGCTGCGGGGCAGGATGTTGCGGATGCCGAAAGCGATGGTCACCGCGTCCACGCTGGCGTCGGCCAGGGGCAGACAGCGGCCGTCGGCAAGGGCGGGCAGGGCGCGGCCTGCGCGGGAGCCGCGCAGCTTGGGCTTGCCCTTCACCAGCATGGGCAGGCTGAAGTCCATGGCGTACACCTGGGCCCAGGGGTGCTGGCGCAGGATTTCGCGGGTCACGTCCAGGGTGCCGGCGGCCAGGTCCAGGACCCGGCCGGTGGGGCCGCGGCGCACGCAGCGCACCAGGCAATAGCGCCACCACAGGTCCATGCCCAGGGACAGGGCGTGGTTCAGGAAGTCGTACCAGCCCGCGATGCGGCCGAACATGCCGGCCACCCGGCGGCCGTGCTCGGCCGGGCCAGACGTGGGCGCGGACGCCGGGGCGGGAGCGGGGCCGTCGGCCAGCTTGGCCGAGGCGTCCTCAATCCCGGGGGTCGTCGGTGACATGGACACCTGCGCCGGGCGCGTCCTCGGTGATGGTGCGCAGCACCTCCGAGTAGATGGAGGCGAAGAACTCGTTGAAATTGGTGGGGGAGATGCGGCCGGTCTCGATGAACTTGACCACGATCTCCTTGGTCACCTGCAGGGCTTCCTTCTTTTCCTTATCCATCCGGGCCTCCTTTGCAGGCCGAAATCCCGTCAAAAAAAACCCCGCCCGGGGGGAAACGGCCACGACCACCGTGGACGAACCGGGCGGGTAAAAAAGAAAAAACCCGGGAAGGCCACTCCTTTTTGCGGCGATGTACCACCAAGGAAGGCGGGAGTCGAGACGAGGGGCGGGTGCGGCCCCGGGCCGCTAGTCGCGCAGCATGTGGGTGCACATGGTCTGGGCGCAGCCCAGGGTGGCGTGCTCGGCCAGGCGGCCGGTGACGTAGGCCAGGCAGCCCTTGGCGTCGTAGCGGTCGGTGGAGAGCAGGTAGCCCTTGAGCAGGGCGCAGTAGGGCTGGCAGGGCTCGTTGCAGCAGGCCTTGCAGGAATTCTCCAGTATCTCCGCGGCCTGGGGAGTCAGGCCGCCGGCCGGGGCCGGGCGGGGAGCCAGGAGCAGGCACAGTCCCAGGACCACGGCCAGGAGCACGTACACAGGGTAGCGCATGACACCCTCCGGGGGTTTGGGGATTGTCCTTGGGTATTCCGGGCCGGGACACCTGTCAACATTGGAGAATCGGGGAGGGGTACGGCCCGGCGGCCTGGCCCTGAGCAGGCTATTAGCCGGGTAGGGGTATGGCGGTCAGGGGCGGGAAAACGAAGAGGGCAGTTCGCGAACTGCCCCTACGAAAACCGGTCAGCCCGTGCGGTCGTGCCTGCTTGGTAGGGGCGGTTCGCGAACCGCCCTCTTGTGCGGGCCGGACGGAAAAGACCCTGCTCGGGGTCCCGGCAGGGCTCTCTTTTGTAGGGGCGGTTCGCGAACCGCCCTGCTTTCATGGGCGGCAATGCCGCGGCCCGGCGGCCTAGCGCTTGAGCCCGATGGAGAACGCCGCGGCCACGGGTTCGCCGAGGGACCAGTAGCGCCGGTCCTCGGGCATGAAGGACAGGGGCTGGACCTTGGCCGGGTCGGGCTTGCCGCCCTCGCCCAGGCAGTCGGGCCGGACCTTCACGTCCTTGACCTCGCCCACGAACATGGTGTGCAGCCCCAGGTCGTAGGTGTGGATGAGCGCGCACTCCAGCACGATGGGGAATTCCTCGGCATAGGGCGCGTTGACCAGTTCGGACCGCACCGGGGTCAGCTTCAGGTCCGCGAACTTGTCCCGGTCCCGCCCCGACGTCAGCCCGCAGCAATCCGCGATAAGCACCTGGTCCCGCGAGGGGATTGACAGGGTATAGGCTTTCGAGTGAAGCAAGTTACCGTACGTATAGGTCGCCTGCCGCAACGACACCGTCACGCACGGCGGCTTGGAGCAGCAGATGCCGCCCCAGGCTGCGGTCATGAGGTTGGGCTTGCCGTCCTTGTCGTACGAACCGACGAGGAGCACGGGAGTAGGGAAGAGCAGGGTTTTTGGGCCTAGAGATTGCATAAAATTAAAATGTCCAACGTTTCTCCCGAATATACCCCAAGATATTTATGTGTTTAACACTAAAATTGGAGCATACATCAGGGATTTTTGGTTTATTGTGATTTCCGTTTGGTCGTTCCTGGGAGATTACAGTACAACTATTTACAATGGCAAGAGAAATAACAAAAGGATCTGCCTCAGGAGAGGTTTTGTCTGGGTTTACTATCTTTGGAAATACAGACTGAATCCTTCTAACTTCCCTTTGGATGTCTTTTGAGTGAGAGTGAAACATGTGGGGTCGTTCTTTAGCCCAAGCATATAAATCATCTTCTATGGCTTTTAGCTCATGTAGCACTTCATCTGTTGCTGCAAGAGTTGAAGAGGTAATGTCGGCATCGATTTTATCCCAGAAGCTTGGAAAAACATCTTTAGGATATAAATCTCGCCAAGCAGTGATTAGCGAGCTTGTATCTATAGAGTAGTCCATCGCCTCCTCCGGCTAGACTTCGTGCGCCTTATAAAGCTCATGTTCAATTTTTGGGATATGCTTTGTTTTTACCCCAAGGTATGATGCAATATCAGATTGCGATATTATATGCTGGCTATATGCATCCATCACCATTGATGTGAATTTATAGCCATTGGTGCTGATCGCCATTCGATGAACAGGAGGATGTCCGGATGGTTTAAGATATTTATTTAAATATTCAGCTCGCTTTTCTTTATAAAATTCTTTTGTGGTTTTATTAAATGTGAGAAGTCTTCGCACGATAACTTCCTTGCTTACAGAAAATGTTTTAGAAAGGTTGTCTATTTCAGCTTCTGTCCATGCTTTTGTTTCGTTTTCAGGGCCTGCATATTCAAAAAATTTATCCTTTGGTACTAAGATAGATGCAGCAATTTTATTGCAAAAAACTTCTACGCTATTGTTGTTGTGTTCGTCCAAGTCGCATAGTCCACTGTCTTGAAGTAATATGTGTGTTAGCTCATGTAGTAGTGTAAAAATTCTTCCATACGGAGCATCTTTACTGTTGAGAAGTATTATTGGAAAGGGGCGAAAGTTCAATGAGATACCTCGCATCTCATTAATATCAACTGGATAATGTATGGATGTATGGAAAACGAGTATACCAGTGTCTTCAATAATCTTTTTCCAATACTTTAACGATTCATATTGGTCTGTAACTTTTATCTGGTCTCTTATATTTGCATTTAAAAATGTACGAATTTCCTTTGCGACTTCGTCAAAATTTCCAATATGCTGGCTAAGTTTAAATCCGATTTCAGGTATGTTGATGCTTAATAGCTCAGATAAATCGATTGCCATTGCTCTTTTATATCTTGCTTGCCTTATTTGGATATTTAGTTGGGGGCTATTATCGTAAATATTTTCGCCATGGATTTTCCTGTAGTCAGTAAAGACTATGTCTTCGGCGGGAACTTCTGAGAGGAAAAAAATGGATACAGGCCTTTTGTATATCGTGGATATCCTTCTTAGCTGCGATATAGAAGGTAAATCCTCTCCCCTTTCCCATGATAATAGTTTCTCTACATCAACCTTAATTCTTTTTGCTGCAATATCTATGTCGTAATTGATCGTTTTTCTAGCCCAAGCTAGAATATCGTGATTGATGTAAGCTTGTTCAGTGGTAGCCATTGTTACGACCAGAGAATATTAATTTTTCTTTAATAGGGTATTCGAGAGATTGGATGGTGTCAATGACCGTAACTTGCCAAGATGACGCGGATTCTCAATTAAAAAGGCCCCGCCTTGCGGCGGGGCCTCTTCATTTTGGTATCCAGCAGCGCCAGCCTACTTCTTGTCTTTCTTGGCCTGGGCCAGCAGGTCGCCGAGGCTGGTGACCGCGGCTTCGCCGGTGGCGGTCTGTTTGGGGGCGTGCTGTTTCCATTCCTTGCGTTCGCGGAATTCCTGGACCTCGCGGGCGCTACAGCACCCCCTCCAGCCCCTTCCGATCCAGAATCTGCAACAATCGCTTCGACGGCCCGCTGGGGTGTTTCCGGCCGATTTCCCATTGGCGGACCGTGGACAGGCTGGTGTTAAGCACCTTGGCGAGCACGGCTTGGCTCAGGTTGTTGCGCAGGCGCAGGGCCTTGATCTGCTCGGCCGTGAAGTCGGGGGTTGGCAGCAGGCACAGTGCGTCGTATTCGCGCATGCGGCGTACATCAATGACTCCCGCCTTGTACAAGCCGCGGGCGCTTTCATGGACTGCCTCAAGCAGGCGGCTACGGGTCTTGGTCATGGCATATCTCCAAAATTTCGTTGATATTCAGGACGAGTCGCAACCCGTTGTCGTCCAGGGCCAGGTAATCGGCGGCAAGTCCCTGCACGGTCCGCAGGTCCTCGGGTCCGATGTTCTCCTGCTCGTTCTTCTCATAGCCGTACAGGAAGAACCAGCGGTCGGCCCGGTTGGTGGCCACCAGGGTGCGGGTGCTGCCGCGCTTGCCCCGGCCGGGCAGGGGGACCCGCTTCTTGACCACTCCGCCGCCCAGGTCGGCGTCCACCAAGCCGGCGGCCATCTCCTGGACCGCGGCACAGAGCGTGGCGTCGGGCAGGCCCGCCTTGCGCGCCCAACGGGCGAAGTGGCGGGTCTTGAACACTCTGTGCATGGGATTTCTATAACACTCAGTGTTATGGTTGGCAACCTGCCGCGGTACCGAGCAGACGACCAATGCGCAGACAAAAAAAGGCCCCGCCTTCCGGCGGGGCCTCTTCATTTCGGTAGCCAGCAGCGCAGCCTACTTCTTGTTCTTCTTGGCCTCGGCCAGCAGGTCGGCCAGGCTGGTGACGGCGGCTTCGCCGGTGGCGGTCTGTTTGGGGGCGTGCTGCTTCCATTCCTTGCGCTCGCGGACTTCCTGGACCTCGCGGGCGTCCGTCGGGGTCAGGGAGATGCGGCGGGCGGCGGCGTCCACGTTCTCCACCAGGAGGGCGACGGTGTCGCCGGGCTGGAGCTTCTCCAGCTCCGCGGGCTTCTCGGACTTCTTGATGTTGGACTTGGGCAGGAGGCCGGTGATGCCGGGCTCCAGGTTCACGAACAGGCCGAAGCTCTCGCGCTTCTCCACCGTGCCCGTGATCTCCTGGCCGGAGGCGTACTTCTGCGGCACCTCGGCCCAGGGGTCGCCCTGGGCGTCGCGCATGGACAGGCCCACGCGCCGGCGCTCGGCGTCGAACTCCTTGATGACCGCGGCCACTTCCTCGCCCACGGCCACCACGTCGCCGGGCTTCACCACCCGCTTCACGTAGCTCATCTCGCTCACGTGGACCAGGCCCTCGATGCCGGGTGCTATCTCCACGAAGGCTCCGAAATCGGCCAGGCGCACCACCTTGCCGGTGACGGTCTCGCCTTCCTTGAAGGTGCCCGCGGCCAGGGTCCAGGGGTCGGGCATGGCCTGCTTGGCGGACAGGGACACCTTGAGGCGGCCCTTCTTGTCGCGGCCCACCTCGATGACCTTGACCTTCACCTTGTCGCCCACGGCCACGGCCGCGGCCGGGTTGTCGATGCGGGACCAGGACAGCTCGGACACGTGGATCAGGCCGTCCACGCCCGGGACCAGCTCGGCGAACGCGCCGAACTGCGCCAGCCGGGTCACGGTCACCTCCAGCTCGGTGCCGGGCTGGATGGACGCCTCGAATTCCTTCTGGGCCTCCTCGCGCTCGGCTTCCAGCAGGGCGCGGCGGGACACCACCACGTTGCGGCCGCGCTCCTCGAACTTGATGACCGCGAAGCTGTAGTGCTTGTTGGTGTGCTCGGCCGGGTCGGTGCCGGGGCGCAGGTCCATCTGGCTGGCCGGGCAGAAGGCCCGCTTGCCGAAGACCAGGACGTTGAAACCGCCCTTGCAGGGGCCGGCCACCCGGCCCTCCACCGGCAGCTTGGTCTCGAAAGCCTGGCGCAGCATGTCCACGCCGCCCGCGCCGGACAAGGACTTGGACAGCTTGATGCCGCCGGTGCCCACGTTGACCACGTACAGGTCCAGCTCGTCGCCTTCCTTGACCGTGACGTTGCCCTCGTTGTCGGTGAGCTCCACGCGGTCGACCACGCCGTCGCGCTTGTCGCCCACGTCCACGAACACGGTGTTGGAGTCCAGGCTGATGACGCGGCCCTTGACCTTGTCGCCGGGCTTGAGCGCGCCCTGGGATTCCTGCTGCGAGGCCTCGAACAGGGCGGCGAAGCTCTCCTCGCCCTGGCCGGTGGTGGTTTCGTCCGACATGATTGTCTCCTGAAAATTGGGAAATGGCCGCGACAGGCGCGGCGAGCGCCCTCTTGGTACAGATTGCGCGGAAAGTAAAGCCCCCCTCTCGGGCCGCGGCGGGCGGGACCCCAGGGGCTACTGCTCGAAACCGGGCGGCGCGCCTTCGAACCGTTCCGGCGTTGGAGGCGTGCGCTCGCTGGCGCGCACGATGTCCAGGCCCGCGGCCCGGCCGGCCGCCTCGAACGACCCCGCGGCCAGCCGCTGCGCGCCCAGGGGGGTGACGAAGATGGCCGGCGCGGCCTTGACCGGGCACTTGTTCTCGCAGAACCCGCAGCCCGAGCAGCGCTTCTCGTCCACCAGCGGCACCCCGGCCTTGGTCCCGGGCCGGCGCACCAGGCTGATGGCGTCGTAGGGGCAGGCCTCATCGCACACCAGGCAGGAGAGGTCCTGCTCGAAGGCCAGGCACTTCTCGGGCCGCACCACCGCGGTGCCCAGCTTGGCCCAGGGCTTCTCTTTGAGGTCCAGGAGGCGCAGCGCGCCGCTGGGGCACACCGCGCCGCAGGCCGCGCACAGGGGCTCGCAGGCCCCGCGCCGGGACACGGCCAGGGGCGAGAGCAGGGCCGCCAGGCCCAGGCCCAGGCCCGCGGGCTGCAGCATGTTGCTGGGGCAGGCCTTCATGCACAGGCCGCAGCGCAGGCACAGGGCCAGGAACTCGGCCTCGGGCAGGGCCCCGGGCGGCCGCACCAGGGCCTCGGGCATGGG
Organism: Desulfovibrionaceae bacterium UBA6814; assembly: GCA_002452635.1. Lineage (GTDB taxonomy): Bacteria > Desulfobacterota > Desulfovibrionia > Desulfovibrionales > Desulfovibrionaceae > UBA6814. The sequence goes on from DKEU01000083.1 coordinate 10,907, forward strand.
CTCGCCCACCGCGGCCTTGCCCCGGAACTCGTAGAGCCCCACCCGGGTGGCGGCCACCATGCCCAGGCCCACGGCCACCGTGCCCACGGCCTCGCGCCGGGACAGGTCCACCGCGGGTGCGGGCCGGGGCTCGGCCGCCCTGCCCGCAAAGGACACGGCCTGCTCCGGGCACACGGCCGCGCAGGTGCGGCAGCCGATGCACTCCCGCTCCCGGGTGAGGGCCGGGGCGTCGGCCGGGATGGCCCCCATGGGGCAGCGCCGCGCGCAGGTCCCGCACTCGGTGCAGGCGTCGGACACCCGCCGCCGGTGCAGGCCCCGGCCGGCCCAGGTGGTGAGGGCCAGCACCGCGCCGGTGGGGCAGACGTAGCGGCACCAGAAGCGCGGGGCCCAGCGCAGGGCCGCGAACAGGCCGGTGAAGAAGAGCAGGTGGAACAGGGTCAGGGCAAAGCGCGGCCCGGCCGTGGGAACGCCCAGCAGCGCCACGGCCGCGGGGTCCAGCAGCTCCCGCACGGCCGGGAACAGCACCAGCCCGTACAGCCGCGGGGCCAGGGACAGGGGCGCGCCCCAGAATGCCAGGTTCAGGCCCCAGACCGCGGCCACCAGGACGAGCAGCAGGAACAGGTACTTGCCCTTGCGCCAGGATTCGGGCGGCGCGGCCGGCTTCCTCCTGCCCCGCTGCCGCATTGCCCAGTGCGCGGCATCGAGCGTCGTGCCCAGGGGGCAGACGTGGGAGCAGAACACCCGGCCCAGGAGCGCGGTGGCCGCCAGGACCGCCAGCGCGGGCAGCCCCACCCACAACAGGGCCTTGCCCGCCAGGCTCGCGGCCAGGAACAGGCCCGGGTCCAGGCGCACGAAGATGTCCGCGGGCAGGCCGGGAACGAGGGGCCAGGCCGTGGCCCAGAGCAGGGCCAGGAACAGGGCCAGGCTCAGGGCCTGGCAGGCGCGGCGCAGGGTCATACGGTCAGGTCCATGCCCGGCATGCTAGAGCGCAACCCGCACCATCCGCACGTTCTCCACGCCCATCCGCCCAACCCCGAAAAAACGTAAGTTTTTTAAAAAAATCAGACTGCTCCCCTAGCTACTTGCAGGTTCTCCACGTCCATGCAGCCAACCCCAACAAAAAACGTAAGTTTTTTAGTTGATTACACTGCAACCCGGGCAACCCTGAGATTCTCCACGTCCATGCGCCCCATGCCCCGCTCGTGGGCCAGGCGGATGTACTTCACCTGGCGCGGCTCCACCGAGCGGTCGTACCAGCGGAACATGCTCACCGCCAGGGCGTCGGCGGCCACCATGTCCCGGCCGGCGATGACCGTGCGCGGCCGCTCCACCTTGCCCGGCCCGCCCGGGCCGTTGGTGGTCAGCACCCGGGTGGCGTCGATCACCGCCAGGTGCGCCTTGAGCCGGGTGCACAGGTCCACGATGGCCACGTGCAGGTCGTGGCGCGAGTGCATGACCCCGCGGTCGTAGATGAGGCCCATCATGCCCTTCATGCACAGGGAGACCCCGGCCCCGCCGTGGTGCTTGGCCACCGGCGCGGCGATGAGCACGTCCGCCTCCAGCACCTCGGCCATGATGTCCGTGACCTTCATGGACACGCCCTGGGGCAGGGGCGTCTCCCGGAACAGGCCGCCGGCCTTCACGCCCTTGACCTCGCTGTCCGGCACCCCGGCGCAGGCCGACTGGATGCCGCTCTGCTCCAGGCAGAGCTCCACCGAGCGCAGGGGGTTGTCCACGATGCCTATCTTGCCGGCCCCGGCCTCCTTGCACATGACCGCCAGGGCCTGGATGACCTCGGGGTGGGTGGTGGTGGCGCTGTCCACGCCCGAGGCGAAGCTCATGTTGGGCTTGATGACCACCTTCTGCCCGGGCTTGACGAAGGCCTTCATGCCGCCGAGCAGCTCCACCGCGGCCCGGGTGGCCGCGGCCGGCCCGCCCGTGGCCACGGCCAGGTCCGGGGAGGCGTCGGCCAGCACCGCCGCCGGGCTGAGCAGCCCGGAGGCCCCGGCGGCCAGCCAGGCCGCGCCCGCGGCCTGCCACTTCAGGAAGTCCCGCCGCGTCACGCGACCGTTGCCGTTGTGCGCCATGGCTTTTTACCTCCTAGCCTGGATGCGTAGCAGGTTTCATGGCCAAGGGGAACCGGGGGGTATTTTCGGGCAAGAAAAAGGGGGAACCGGGCAAGGAAAAAAGAAGGGCGGATCGCGATCCGCCCCTACCGAAGAACGCCTGGCCGAACGGCCGCGCCTGCTTGTATAGGGGCGGTTCGCGAACCGCCCTCTTAGTGCGTCTGTGCCCTAAATCACCTTGTTCAGCGAGTACTCGATGATGCCCTCGGCCCCGAGGTCGTGGAGCTTGGGGACCAGGTCGCGGACGATGGCCTGCTGGACCACGATCTCGATGGACAGCCAGTGGGAGTTGTAGAGATGGGCCACGGTGGGCGAGGTGAGCGCCGGGAGCAGGCCCATGATGCTCTCCATCTTGTCCTCGGGCACGTTCATCTTGAGGCCCACCAGGCTCTCGGCGCGCAGGGCGCCCTGGAGCATCATGTCCAGCTGCTGGATCTTCTTGCGCTTGAAGGGGTCTTCCCAGGCCGCCTTGTTGGCGATGAGCTGGGTGTTGGTCTGCATGAGCTCGGCGATGATGCGCAGGCCGTGGGCCTTGATGGTGGTGCCGGTCTCGGTGACCTCCACGATGGCGTCGGCCAGGCCCTCGACCACCTTGGCCTCGGTGGCGCCCCAGGAGAACTCCACGGTGATGGGGATGCCCGCGCTCTCGAAGTAGCGGCGGGTGAAGTTCACCAGCTCGGTGGCGATCTTCTTGCCGGCCAGGTCCTCGGGCCGGCGAAAGGGCGAGTCGCCGGCCACGGCCAGGACCCAGCGCGCCGGGCGGTTGCTCACCTTGGAGTAGACCAGGTCCGAGACGTAGACCACGTCGGACTCGTTCTCGAGAATCCAGTCCTTGCCCGTGAGGCCGCAGTCCAGGGTGCCGGTGTCCACGTAGCGGGACATCTCCTGGGCGCGGCACATGGAGCACTGGATCTCCTTGTCGTTGACCTCGGGGAAATAGTTGCGGTGGTGCTGGCGCACCTTCCAGCCGGCCTTTTCCAGCAGGGCCACGGTGGCCTCCTGGAGCGAGCCTTTGGGGATGCCGAATTTGAGCACCGGGCCGTTGTTGCTGGGAGCCATTATTTGTAGACCTCCTTGGGATCGAAGACCTTGGGGGAGCATTCGCGCACTTCGCCGCCGGCCAGCTCGCGGAAGAAGCAGGACCGGCAGCCGGTATGGCAGGCCGCGCCGCCCAGCTGCTCCACCAGGTACAGGATGGTGTCGTTGTCGCAGTCCAGGCGGATGGACTTGATCTTCTGCACGTGGCCGCTGGTGCCGCCCTTGCGCCACAGGGAGTTGCGGCTGCGGCTCCAGTAGTGGGCCTCGCCGGTGGCCAGGGTGGCGTCCCAGGCCTCCTTGTTCACGTAGGCCAGCATGAGGACTTCCCCGGAACAGGCGTCCTGGGCGATGGCGGGCACCAGCCCGCCGCATTTGGCGAAATCAGGCTCGAACATGGTCATTCCCGTTGATTGTCCGTGGTCTGGTCGAGGTGTGCGGCCCGGAGTTGGCCGCAGGCGGCGGCAATATCGTTTCCCTTGCTTTTCCGCAAGACCGCGGTCATGCCCTTGTCCCATAAAATCTTTTCGAAGGCCAGTACGGCCGCGGGGGCCGGGGCGGCAAAGGGCAGGTCCGGGGTGGCGTTGTAGGCGATGAGGTTCACCTTGCACTTCACGCCCGAGAGCAGGCGCACCAGCTGGCGGGCGTACTCGGCCGAGTCGTTGACCCCGGCCAGGAGCACGTACTCGATGGTGATGCGCTGGCGCGGGGTGAGGGGGTAGTCGCGCAGGGCGGCCATGAGCTCGTCCAGGCTGGCGGCGGCCGCGGCCTTGGGCATGAGCTCGGCGCGCAGCTCCTGGGTGGGGGCGTGCAGGGACACGGCCAGGCTGGCCAGGCCGCTGGCCCCCAGCCGGCGCATGGGCCCGGGCAGGCCGCAGGTGGACACCGTGACCCGCCGGGTGGAGAACCCCAGGCCCAGGTCGTGGGTGATGATGGCCAGGCTGCGCAACAGCTCGTCCAGGTTGAGCAGGGGCTCGCCCATGCCCATGAACACCAGGTTGCGCAGGTCCTTGGGGTCGCGGCCCGCATCCTTCAGGTACTGCCGCGCCGCCAGGATCTGGGCGGCCATCTCCCCTGCGGTCATGTTGCGGGTGAAGCCGCCGGCCCCGGTGGAGCAGAAGGCGCAGGCCATGGGGCAGCCCACCTGGGAGGACAGGCACTGGGTGAGGTGGTCCTCCTCGGGGATGAGCACGGTCTCCACCAGCGCGCCGTCGGCCAGGCGGAGCAGGAACTTCACCGTGCCGTCGGCGCTGACCCGGGTGTCCGCGACCCCGGGCCGGGCCATGGCCGCGGTCTCGGCCAGCTTGCCGCGCAGGGCCTTGGACAGGTTGGTCATGGCCGCGAAGTCGGCCGCGCCCTTCTGCCAGAGCCACTGGAAGACCTGGGACGCGCGGAAGCGCGGCTCGCCCAGGCCGGCCAGCCAGCTCTCCATCTCGGGCAGGGTCAGGTTCAACAGATCGATCATGGCTCGTCTTCCCAGGTCGGCGAAGGCCCAATGAACGGGATTCCCAAGGGCCGATGGCCCTTGGGCCGCCGGAGGCCTGCCTTTCCCCACGCCGGCTTGTGCCAGCGATTACTCCTCTTCTTTGTAAACCGCGCCCTGGGCCGCGGAGCGCACCAGGCGGCTGTAGCGGCGCAAGAGCGGCGACCTGATGTGCTTTTCCGGCTTCACCAGGTTCCGGGCGCGGCGGGCCAGCTCCGGGGCGTCCACCAGCAGGTCCAGGGTGCGGGCCGGGATGTCGATCTTGATGCGGTCGCCGGTCTGCACCAGGGCGATGGGCCCGCCGTCCGCGGCCTCGGGGGACACGTGGCCGATGGCCGCGCCGCGGGTGCCGCCGGAGAACCGGCCGTCGGTGATGAGCGCCACCTCGCCGCCCAGGCCCATGCCCGCGATGGCCGAGGTGGGGGTGAGCATCTCGCGCATGCCCGGGCCGCCGCGCGGCCCCTCGTAGCGGATGACCACCACGTCGCCGGCCGCGATGCCGCCGTTCAGGATGGTGGTGACCGCCTCCTCCTCGGAGTTGAAGACCTTGGCCACGCCCTCGCGCTGCATCATGGCCGGGGCCACGGCCGCCTGCTTCACCACCGCGCCTTCCGGGGCCAGGGAGCCGTAGAGGATGGCGATGCCGCCCTCCTTGGAATAGGGCGCGTCGGCCGGGCGGATGACCTCGGGCTCCAGGACCTTGGCCCCCAGGTCGGCCAGGTTCTCGCCCAGGGTGCGGCCGGTGGCGGTGGCCACGTCCAGGTGGAGCAGGTTCTTTTCCGCCAGCCGGCTCATGACCGCGGGGATGCCGCCGGCCCGGTGCAGGTCCTCGATGTGGTGGGCGCCGGCCGGGGAGAGCTTGCACAGGTTGGGGGTGCGGCGGCTGACCTGGTCGAAGATGGACAGGGTGAGCGGCAGGCCGGCCTCGGCGAACACCGCGGGCAGGTGGAGCACGGTGTTGGTGGAGCCGCCCAGGGCCATGTCCACGGCCACGGCGTTCTCCACGCTCTTGGCGGTGACGATGTCGCGGGGCTTGAGGTCCTGGGCCAAAAGCTCCATGACCTTCATGCCCGCGGTCTTGGCCAGGCGCACCCGCTCGGCCGTGGGCGCGGGGATGGTGCCGTTGCCGGGCAGGGCCAGGCCGATGGTCTCGGCCAGGCAGTTCATGGTGTTGGCCGTGAACATGCCGGCGCAGGAGCCGCAGCCCGGGCAGGCGCAGGCCTCCAGCTTGGCCAGCTCCTCCTCGTCCATCTCGCCGCGGCGCACCTTGCCCACGGCCTCGAACACGGTGATGAGGTCGGCCTTGCCCGAGGCCCCGGCGAACATGGGGCCGCCCGAGACCATGATGGCGGGGATGTTCAGGCGCAGCATGGCCATGAGCATGCCCGGCACGCACTTGTCGCAGTTGGGGATGAGCACCAGGGCGTCGAAGGGGTGGGCGCTGGCCATGATCTCCACCGAGTCGGCGATGTTCTCCCGGCTGGGCAGGGAGAAGCTCATGCCCTCGTGGTTCATGGCCAGGCCGTCGCACACGGCGATGGCCGGGAATTCCAGGGGTACGCCGCCGGCCAGGCGCACGCCGGCCTTGGCCGCCTCGGCGATGGTATCCAGGTGGATGTGGCCGGGCACCACCTCGTTGGCTGCGTTGCAGACGCCCACCAGGGGGCGGGAGATTTCTTCCCGGGTCAGGCCCAGGGCGTGCATCAGGCTGCGGTGGGGGGCCTTCTCCAGGCCGCCGGTCATCTTCTTGCTGCGCATGGGGAACTCCTCGCGAACTGTATCCGGTGCTTGTAGACCGAACCGGCCGGTCCTTCAAGGCGCGGAATGCGGCGTTTCCGCGCCGGCCTTGCGGCGGGCCGCGTCGCACTTGCCAAGATGGCGGTCCCCACATATGCACGGGACGGGAAGGGGAGCAGGAGAGATGCGCAGCAGAAACGACGATGCGGCCGCCGCGCTCCGGGCCGAACTGGAGCGGGCCAGGCAGCGGGTGGCCGAACTGGAGGCCGCCCTGGCCGCCTGCGGCCACGGCGAGTTTCCCTTCCAGGTGCTGGAGGCCATCCCCTCGCCCATCTTCGTCAAGGACGAGCAATTCCGCCTGGTGTACGTGAACCGGGCGGTGGGGGCGCTGGGGGGCTTTCCGGCGGAATACCTGATCGGCAAGTCCGACTACGAGTACCTCGCCAAGGATGAGGCGGACGTGTGCCGGGCCGGGGATGCGGAAGTCCTGGCCTCCGGCGAGACCAGGGCCAGCCAGGAGCAGCTCACGCTCCGCGGCCATTCGCGCCAGGTGCAGGTGGTCAAGAGCCGGTTCGTGGACCCGGCCACCGGCCGCCGCTACATTGTGGGCTATCTCACCGACAACACGGAGAGCCGCCATCTGGAGGCGGTGCTGCGGCGGGCCGAGCGGGACCACCGCAACATCCTGGACTCGGTCAACGCCATGATCTGGTACATGGACCGGGAGGGGCGGGTGACCCGGGCCAACCGCCAGGCCGCGGCCCATCATGCCGTGACCGTGCAGGAGTTGCTGGGCAAGACCGTCTACGACCTGTTTTCGGAGGAGTTCGCCTGCATCTGCGACCGCAGCATCCAGCAGGTGCTGGCCACGGGCAAGGCCCAACTGGGCCTGGTGGAGCAGGGACCCTACCCGGACGGGAGCCTGGGCTGGTTCGAGATCGACAAGATTCCCTACCTGGACCAGGAGGGTCGCACCACCGGCCTCATCATGGTGGTCACGGACATAACCGTGCGCCAGCGCATGCAGGACGAGCTGCGGGCCAGCGAGGAGCGGTTCCGGGCCCTGGTGGAGACCACCAGCGACTGCATCTGGGAGTACGATCCGGACCTGCTCATCACCTACATCAGCCGCAGTGCTTCGACATCCTGGGCTTTACGCCCGAGGAGCTGCTGGGCAAGACCCCCTTCGACGTGGCCGTGCCCGAGGAGGTGGCGGCCCTGAAGGAGGAGACGATGCCCCTCCTGGACCGGCGGGAGCCCTTCCGGGGAGTGATCCAGCACTGCCTGGGCAAGGACGGCCGGCTGGTGGCGATCGAGTCCAGCGGCTCCCCGGCCTATGACGGGGCGAGGAATTTCATCGGGTACCACGGGATAAGCCGGGACGTGACCGCCCGGGAGCAGGCGGCCGCGGCCCTGCGCGAGAGCGAGGAGCGCCTGCGCAAGCTGGTGGAGAACATCCCGGTGCTCCTGCACGCCCACGACGAGGACAACCACTACGTGTTCTGGAACCGCGAGTGCGAGCGGGTCCTGGGCTACACCGCCCACGAGGTCATCGGGGACACGAGCGTCCGCGCCCGGCTCTATCCCGAGTCCGAGGCCCAGGCCCTGTTCGAGCAGTGGCACGGCGACACCAGGGAATACCGGGACGTGGAGATTCCCATGGCGTGCAAGGACGGCACGCGCAAGGTCATCTCCTGGACCAGCGTGTCCGGGACCTGTCCCCTGCCCGGCTGGGGCATGTGGGAGACCGGGGTGGACGTGACCGCGGCCCGGGAGGCCCGGCTCAGGCTGCGCCAGTCCTACCAGGACCTGGAGCGGCGGGTGGCGGAGCGCACCGCCGAACTGGCCCGGGCCGAGGCCCGCTACCGCTCCATCTACGAGAACGCGCCGGTGGGCATCTTCCAGAAGACCCTGCAGGGCCGCTATCTGGCGGCCAACGCCCAGCTGGCCCGAATCTACGGCTACGAGTCGCCCGAGGAGCTGGTGGCCGAGGCGGCCGACGCCCCGGGCGCCCTGTACGTGGACCCCGAGGCCTGGGCCGCCATGCGCCGGCTGCTCACCAACCAGGACCGGCTGGACAACTTCGAGGTGCTGGTGCGCCGGGCCGACGGCCGGCTGGCCTGGACCTCGCGCATGGTCCGGGTGGTGTGCGACGCCGAGGGCAAGGCGGTGTACTACGAGGGGTTCGTGAGCGACGTCACCGACCGCCGCCAGGCCGAGGAGCAGGTGCACTCCCTGACCCGGGAGCTGCTGCGGGCCCAGGAGAGCGAGCGCCAGCGCATCTCCCGGGAGCTGCACGACAACATGGCCCAGACCCTCTCCTCCCTGGCCATCGCCTGGAAGACCATGTTCGATGGCCACCCCGAGGTCGCGGCCGAGGTGCGGCAGCGGGCCGAGGGCCTGGCCGCCCACCTCAACGGGCTCATCCGTTCGGTGCGCGACCTGGCCTACGACCTGCGGCCCCTGGCCCTGGACGAGCTGGGCCTGGCCCGGGCGGTGCGCATGCACTGCGAGGAGTTCGCGGACCAGACCGGGCTCGCGGTGGAGTTCTCGGCCGCCGGCCTGGACAGCCTCACCCTGGAGACGGACACGGCCATCAACATCTTCCGCCTGGTGCAGGAGGCCCTGCGCAACGTGGCCAAGCACGCCGGGGCGGACAAGGTGGTGGTCAAGCTGGTGGCCTCGCACCCCCACATCCTGGTGCGGGTGGAGGACGACGGCCAGGGCTTCGACATGGCCGAGCGCCGGGCCGTGACCCGGCCGGGCGAGCGGCGAATGGGCCTGCAGAGCATGGAGGAGCGGGTGCTGCTCCTGGGCGGGACCTTCAAGGTCCACTCCCGGCCCGGCCAGGGCACCCGGGTCTTTGCCGAGATTCCGGTGCTGGAACTGGCCGGCCGGCGCTGATTGTGGCGCATCCTGCCGGCGGCCCGGCAGGGGGCTTGCTCTTGCCCCGGTGTTCTTTTAGGGATTATCCATTGTTGGGATAACCTCGCACGCACCCGTCCGCACCGGAGCACCCATGAACACGTCGTCCCTCTCCCGGACAAGAGCCCTGGCCCTGGCCTTTCTCGCCGGCCTTGTCGTGATCTCCGCCCTGTCCCTGTACGCCGCCTGGGGCTTCATGTCCGCCGACCCGGGCCAGGCCTGGCTGTTCTATGTCCTAATCGTGGGCGACCTGTCCGGCCTGGCCGCGGCGGGGTGGCTGCTCCTGGGCTCGGCCCGCGGGCTGGAGCGCTGCTTCATGCGCACTGCGGGCCTGGTGGAGGACATGCGGCGGGGCCGGTTCCGGCGCACGGCGCAAGGGCAGGAGGCCGGCCAGGGCATGGACGGGGAACTGGGCCGGGTCATGGGCGCGTATGCCGAAACCTTCATGGGCCTGAACAATTCCGCCGAGACCCTGGCCGCGTTCTCCTCCGGGCTCACCGAGGCGGCGGGCAAGCTGCGCCAGGCCGCGGACGACTCCCAGGGCCAGGCCCAGGTGGTCCGGCGGTCCTCCCAGCGCACCTGCGAAGACATGGACTCGGTCAAGAGCTCCCTGGACCGCATCGCGGAGTTCGTGTCCGGCATCGCCACGGCCTCGGACCAGATGAGCTCCACCAGCCAGGGCATCGCCCAGCGCATGGAGCGCTCCCGGGAGCGGGGAGCCGAGGTGGCGGGCATCTCGTCCGAGGTGTCCGACCAGGTGCAGGGCCTGGGCCAGACCGCTGCGGACAGCGCCCAGAGCATCGCCGCGGTGACCAAGGCCATCTCCGCCCTGCGGGACAAGTCCCTGGAGCTCCAGGAGGACATGCGCCAGCTCGGGGAGCAGACCAAGGAGATCGGCTCCATCATGAACGTGATCACCGACATCG
>DKEU01000083.1:21203-24153 GCA_002452635.1 Desulfovibrionaceae bacterium UBA6814
GTGGCCGACGAGGTGCGCAAGCTGGCGGAAAAGACCATGGCCGCCACCAAGAACGTGGGCGAGGCCATGGGCCGCATCCAGGACATGGTGCACAAGAACGTGGCCTCCACCGAGGAGGCGGTGCAGGCCATCGCCGAGAGCACGGCCGCGGCCTCGGAGCAGGTGGGCCGCATCGAGTCCCTCAAGGACCAGACCCGCCAGGCCGCGGACCGCATCGCGGGCATGAGCGGGATGATGGCCGAGGTGAGCGACCTGGTGGCCGAGGCCGCAGCCGCGGCCAACCAGCAGTCCGCCGCGGCCGAGGACGTGGCCCGCAACGTGGCCGAGATATCCCGGGACATGGAGGACATCCTGGAGAGCGTGGGCCGCACCGCCTCGGACGCGGCCCGGGCCTCTTCCGAGGTGGACCGGGTGGCGGCCAACATCGCGGGCATGGCCCAGGCCGCCCTGGAAACCGATTCCAGCGCCCGGGAATTGGCCAAGCTCTCGGCCGGGCTGCGGGACGTGGCCCTTCGCACCGACCTGGGCCGGCCGGGCTTCGACGTGGGCAAGGTCAAGACCGCGCACCTGGCCTGGCGCACCAAGCTGGAGGCCATCATCAACGGGTATGCGGCCATGCGGCCCGAGGAGGTGGCGGACCACCACCAGTGCGCCTTCGGCAAGTGGTTCGACACCGAGGGCCGCCGCAGCCTGGGGAGCAACCCGACCTTCGGCGAGGTGGGCGTCCACCACGAGCGCATCCACACCCTGGCCCGCCAGGTGGCGAAGCTCATGCACGAGGCCAAGGCCGACCAGGCCAAGGCCCTGATGCGCGAGTTCGAGGAGGTCCGGGTGCAGCTCTTCGCCGCCCTGGACAAGCTCTACATGGAGTCGTTCAGCGAGAAGAAGTAGCTTTTTCCCAGGACAACCGCACGACCGGCAGGATGAAGACGCCGTGGGCCTCCGGGTTCACGGCGTCCTTTTTGTGCTGGTGCGGAAATATGTCTGGAAATATGTGTGGAAATGAGATGGGAAATCAAACATGGTAAATTTTTGATATGATAATTATAACCATGAGTTTTTATGTGCATATTATGAACATGAAAACATCTTCACCTTGGAAATGAGCCGTGATATGAGAGTTGCCATGACCATTCGCTATGAACTCCCGCAGAACTGGATACGGTATGATTTCACCTCGGTGGCCAACGGACTGCTGGAGGCCAAGGCCACGCTCATGGCCCTGGCCAGCATCCCGTACCAGCGCAGTTGGGCTGAGGAGCTGCAGCGCATCCAGCTCAAGCGGGAGGTGGCCGGTACCTCGCGCATCGAGGGCGCGGAATTCACCGAGCGGGAACTGGACGCGGCCATGAGCCAGACTCCAGACCAGTTGGAGACCCGCTCCCAGCGCCAGGCCGCGGCGGCGGTGGCGACCTATCGCTGGATAGCTTCTCTCCCTGAGGATGTGCCGGTGGACGCGGCGCTCATCAAGGAGGTCCACCGCCGCATCGTGCTGGACTGCGACGACGACCACTGCGCCCCCGGGCAGTTGCGCGGGCCGGACCAGAACGTGACCTTCGGCGCCCCGCGCCACCGCGGGGCCGAGGGCGGGGCCCAGTGCGAGGCGGCCTTCAACGGCCTGGTCCAGGCGGCGCAGACCGTGTTCAAGGGCCACGACCCGCTCATCCAGGCCCTGGCCCTGCACTACCACCTGGCGGCCATGCACCCCTTCCTGGACGGCAACGGCCGCACCGCCCGGGCCGTTGAGGCCCTGCTCCTCCAGCGCACCGGCCTGCGCGACACCCTGTTCATCGCCATGTCCAACTACTACTACGAGGAGAAGACCGCGTACCTCGAAGCCCTGGCCCAGGTCCGCGCCGCGGGCCACGACCTGACCCCCTTCCTCGCCTTCGCGCTCAAGGGCGTCGAGAGCCAGTGCAAGCGGCTCTTTGCCGAGATACGCCTGAATGTGGCCAAGGCCCTGTTCCGCAATACCATGACGGACTTGTTCGGGCGGCTTAAATCCCCTCGAAAGAGGGTAATGACAGAACGGCAGGTTAAGATACTTAATTTGCTATTGGATGAGGGAGAGATGGATTTTACATTGTTGTATGATCGAGCAGAATCATTTTATGCAGTCAAAAACTGGCACAAAGCGTTGGCGCGTGATCTGCATTATCTGCAAAGTCTTGGAGCAGTGAGAACACGAGCTGAAGGCAATCCGTCAACTATTTTTGACTTATTCATAGCTATCAACCTCGATTGGCCCACCCAGATCACCGAGACGGAGTTCTTCGCCCGCGCCAAGCAGTTGCCCAAGGGCAAGGTGCACGGGTTCCTGTCGGAATAGGCCCGTCTTACTCCCGCATGGCCACCACGCTGGCCAGGACGCAGACGCCGGTGACCGTGGCGGCCAGGAGGAGGGCGTCGGCGGCCGGGAGAAAGCGCAGGGTGAGCATGAGGGGCGGGGCGGCCAGGAGGTCGGCCACGCCCACCTGGAGCGCCTTGAGCATGCCCAGGGCCAGGGCCGAGCCCAGGAGCCCCTGCACCGCGCCGCCGGTGAGCAGGGGGAGCTGGATGTACCACCGGCCCGCGCCCACCAGCTGCAATATCTCCACCTCGTTCTGCCGCGACAGGAGCGACAGCCGCACGGTGTTGCCCACGGACAATCCCACCACCAGGGCCAGGAAGGCCATGAGCGGCCAGGCCACGGTGCGGGTGAACCCGGACCAGGAGCGGGCCAGGTCCATCTGCAGCGGGTTGTAGTTCACCCGCTCCACCCCGGGCCGGGCCGCGAGCTTGGCCACCATGTCCTTGGCCCAGGCGCCCGCATTGCCCTGGGGGCCGTCGAACACCAGGAGCGCGGTGGGCGGCAGGGGGTTCTGGCCCTTGAGCGCGGCCAGGGAGCCCGTATCCAGGTTGCCCTTCATGGCGGTCATGAGGTCCCCCAGGGCCTGGTCCGGGGTGAAGG
>DKEU01000063.1 GCA_002452635.1 Desulfovibrionaceae bacterium UBA6814
ACCTCCTGACACATCACAGCTAGGCCGGGTTCACCCGGGTCTTGTACACCTCCATGGCCTTGTTCTTGGTGGCGCCGGCAGCCACGAACATGGCGGTGAGCAGCACCGCGCCCACCTCGTCCTGGCTCAGCCCCTTTTCCTTGGCCGTGTTCAGCAACTCCTCCATGCAGGGGTAGCAGCCCAGGATAGCTGCGGCCGCGAGCTTGACCATGTGCCGGGTCTTTTCGTCCAGGGCCGTGTCCGCGTGCACGCCCTGCACGAAATCGGAAATCACCTTCTGCTGGGTTGCGTTGAACATGGGGTCCTCCTTGTGGTTGCAATGATGATTTCTACCGATTATTGTAGACTCATCATCGTTACAAACGATTAATTCCGCTTGCCGCCATCGCGGCAGCCGATGGAGGACCCCGTGGAGATACGCCACCTGCGCACGTTCCTGGCCGTGGCCCGGCGCCTGAACTTCACCCGGGCCGCCGAGGACCTGCACCTGGCCCAGTCCTCGGTGTCCGCCCAGATTCGCGAGCTGGAGGCCGACCTGGAGGTGCGGCTCTTCGACCGGCTGGGCCGGCAGGTATTGCTCACCGAGGCGGGCCGCCGGCTGGTGGAGTACGCCCGGCGCATGCAGGCCATGGCCGAGGAGCTGCGCTCCGAGGTGGGCCGGGGCGAGGAGGCGCGGGGCAGCCTGTGCGCCCGGGTCCCGGCCACCCTGGCCCAGGTCTATGTGCCCGAGGTGGTGGCGCGGTTCCACGCCGCCCTGCCCGGGGTGCGGCTGGAGTTCATCCACTGCGACGACGCGCGGCTGCGCCAGGAACTGGGCGCAGGCCGCATCGACCTGGCCTTCCTGCTCACCGAGAACGTGGCCATGGACGGGGTGAACGTGCGGTATTTGCGCAGCGAACCCCTGGTGCTGGCCGCCGCGCCCGGGCACGAGCTGGCCAACAGGCCGGCCGTGGCCCCCGCGGACCTGGAGGGCCGCACCGTGCTGCGGCCGCGCACGGACTGAAGCTACTTCAAGCCCTTCGAGCGGTCGCTCGAAGCCCTGCGCATCCGGCCCCGAATCCTGGAGTTCACCTCCATGCAGTCCCTGCGCAACTGCCTCAAGCGGGGAATCGGCCTGACCCTCTGCCCGGCGGTGTCCATCGCCGCGGAACTGGCCGCGGGCCGGCTCACGGCCCTGCCCTGGGCCGGGTTCGAGCCCGGCAACCAGGAGCCGGCGCACCCCGAGGCCGCAGCCCTCATGATCTGGCACGCGGACCGCTGGCGCTCTCCCCTGCTCGCCCGTTTCATGGACATCTGCGCCGAGGTGATGGGCGACCCGAGCCCTGTCGCTTAATTGGTTCTACCAAAATTCCGGACACTTGCTGCAAAAAGTGTTTCGGCTTACCGTGGGTTGGGAGTTGCGCCGCACCATTGCGACGAACTGGTTGAACCAATTTTGCCGGAGCACTGCATGGACCTCATTTCCCAAGGCGGCCCGGTCATGTGGCCGCTGCTGGCCCTGTCCGTGGCCGCGCTGGCGGTCATGGTGGAACGCCTCTTCGCCTTCGCGGCCCTGCGCCTGCCTGGGGATGCGGTGCAGGACACGCTCCTGGCCGCAGCCCGGGACGGAAATCCCGAGCCCGCCCTGGCGGAGCTGCGCGCCGCCTCTCCCCTGCTGGAGCCCCTGGGCCGCGCCCTGTTCGGCCCCGGCGACGCCGCCCAGCGGGAGCGCGTGGCCCTGGTGGCCCTGGAGGACGTGCTGGACCGCCTGGAGCGCCGGCTGCCGGTGCTGGCCGCCACGGCCCGGGTGGCCCCGCTCCTGGGCCTGCTGGGCACGGTGCTGGGCATGATCTCCACCTTCTCCCGCCTGGCCAGCGCGCCCGGGGCCATCGACCTGACCACCCTGGCCGACGGCATCTGGCAGGCCCTCATCACCACCGCGGCCGGCCTCTTCCTGGCCATCCCGGCGCTGCTGGCCCACCAGTGTTTCCTGCGCCGCTCAAGCCGGGCCGGCGCGGCCATGCAGCGCCTGGCCAACCTGGTCCTGGCCCAGGCCCCACAGGGGACCGGCCGGTGATCCGGCTCAGGCCGCGGCCCGAGGCGGCCGGGCCGGACATCACCCCGCTGTTGGACGTGGTGTTCATCCTGCTCGTCTTCTTCATCGTGGCCGCGGCCTTTGCGGTGCACGGCATGGACCTGGACCTGCCCGCGTCCTCGTTCGCCCGCACCTACGCGGGCCGGCCCCTGGAGATCGTGCTGGCCGCGGACGGCAGCCTGCTCTGCGACGAGGCCCCCACGGACCTGCGGGAACTGGGCTTCACCCTGCGCCGGCTGAACGCCCCGGGCAACGGCCCCCGCCGCCAGATCCTGCTCAAGGCCTCGGCCCGGGCCACGGTGGAGGCGTTCATGCAGACCGTGGACGTGATCCGCCGCAGCGGCGGCGAGCACCTGGTCATCGCCACCGAGCCGGCCCGGCCCGGCCTGGCCGCCGCGCCGTGACCGACGGCGAACGCCTGGCCGTGGGGCTGGCCGTGTCCCTGGCCGTGCACTGGCTGATCCTGGGCTGCCTGGCCCCGCCCCGGGCAGTGGAGTCCGGCCCGGGCCTGGACATGACCGACTTCCTGCTGCCCGAGGCCGAGGTGAGCCTGGCCGCGCCCCTGACCCTGGAGGCCGCGGCCGGCCCGGCCAACCCGGACCAGGAGGCGGCGGACCGCTGCCGCCAGGCGGTGCAGCGCTATCTGGAGGAGGTGCGCCAGGCCGTGCACGGCCGGCGCATGGTGGTGTCCGACGCGGGACGCCGGCTGGTGGGCAACGCGGCCTTCACCCTGCGCATCGCCCGGGACGGCCGGTTCGAGGCCGTGACCCTGGCGAGCAGTTCGGGACAGGCCCTGCTGGACCAGGATGCGCTCCAGGCCATCCATGCGGCCAGCGGCCTCATCCCCCGCCCCCCCTGCCTGGGCCCCGCGCCTCTGGCGGTCGCCATCACGGTGAAGTACCAGTATGGATTATAACAACAGAAAATATCTTGATATTTTCTGTGAGTCCCGCCCCTGGCGGTCGCCATCACGGTGAAGTACCAGTACGGATTATCAGCTGAAAATATCTTGATATTTTTTGACTGAACCGCCTCGCTCCGGCCCTGTCCGGCCTCAGGCCGGCCGCAGGGTCAGCAGGGTCACTTCCGGCGGGCAGTTGAAGCGGATGGGCAGGGTGTGGCCCACCCCACGGGTGGTGTAGACCTGCCGGTCCGTGCCCGCCACCCGGTAGAGCCCGGTGTGGTAGCGGCGGCCCAGGGGCGGCAGCTTGACCGGCCCGAGCCCGGGCAGCACCACCTGGCCGCCGTGGGAATGGCCCGAAATCTGGAGGGGAATCCGGGCCGGGTGGCCGGCGATGTGGTCCGCGTAGTCCGGGGCGTGACACAGGAGGAGCGTGCAGGCGTTGGCCGGAATCCCTGCCAGGGTCGCGCCCAGGTCGGGCCGGCCGGCCCAGGGATCGTCCAGGCCCGCCACCCAGAGAGTGGAGGCCAGGGGCCGGGCCGCATTCACCAGCAGGGGAATGCCCCGCGCGCCCAGCTCGGTCCGCAACGCCGGTATGGCCCGGCTCCAGTGCTCGTGGTTGCCGGGCGAGGCGAAGGTCCCGAGCCTGGGCCGCAGAGTGGCGAGGATGTCGGCCAAGGGGCCGGCCACGCCCGGGTCGCCGTCCACCAGGTCGCCGGGCAGGCACACCAGGTCCGGGGCCAGGCCGTGCAGCAGGCGCACCGCCTCCCGGGCCAAGCCCAGGGACACGCGTCCCGCATGGAAATCCGAGAGCACGCCCACCCGCAGCCCGGCCAGGTCCGCAGGCAGCCCGGGCACGGCCACCTCCTGCTCCGCCACGGCCAACTCCCGCGGCGCAAACCCCACCGCATCCACGACCAGGGCCGCAGGGGCAAGGGCCATGAGCCCCAGGAACCGGCGACGGGTAAGTTGCATCGGTGCAGGCATGGGCCTGCCCCTACCCTACTCCTGGTGTGGGGGCAACGCCTTGGGGACCAGCATGAGGAAGCGGTTTGCGGCGTCGTCCAGCAGGGCCGCCACCGCATCGGCCTCGGCGGACTGGTTGCCGGCGCGCAGGGCCGCCACGTAGGCCCCGAGCAGTTCGGCCAGGTCCGCACGGCCGGCCTCGGACAGGGGCTCCAGGGCCACGGCCGCGTACTTGGACAGGCGGCGGCGCACGCTGTCGGCCGTGAAGCCGAATTCCGGGTACAGGCACTGGTACACCACCCCGCCGGTCATGCCCGCGCAGATCCAGGGGCCGGGGTCGCCCAGCACCACGGCCCGGCCGCCGGTCATGTACTCGAAGGCGAAGCCCTTGAGGTGAGCGCGGCAGGCCAGGTTGCCGTCCTCGTCGCGCACCGGCGCGGCGATGCGGCCGCCGAACACCACGTCCGACCCGGACATGCGGATGCAGGCCCGGGAGTCGGCGCAGTGCTGCACCACGAAGCTCCCGCCCGTGGCCCCGTAGGCGAAGCTCTTGCCCGTGGACCCGTCCACCCGCAGGCCGTCCAGGTTCACGCCCTTGAGCACCGCCAGCCTGCCCCCGCTGGCGCCCTTGGCCGTGCCGTCCTGGGCCCCGCCGTCCACCACCACGTCCAGCACCGGGGACCCGAAGGCGAACAGCCCGTTGCCCGGCACGCTGGCCGCCAGCCGGATCAGGGCGCGTTGCCCGGCCTCCGGCCCGAACTCGCGCGCCGCGGCCCCGGCCAGGTAGGTGCCCAGGGCGCGGTCCGTGCTGCCGACTTCCTCGTCGCTGTAGCGCACCGTGGCGCTGCCGGCGCGCAGGCGCTCCATGGCCAGGTCCGAGATGAGCTTGGTCAAATAGTTCAAAGGCTTGCGCGCTATCTGCCGGGTGAACACCACCTCGCAGGCCGCGTCCCGGGGCGTCTCCCGGGTGAGCAGCCCGGACACGTCCACCCGATCGGCCAGGACCGCCTGCTCCAGCAGGTCCGTGCGGCCCACCAGGTCGGCCAACCGCGCCTGGCCCAGCTCGGCCACGATGGTGCGTATCTCCTCGCCCACGTAGCCGATGAGCCGGGTGAGGTTCTCCACCTCCTGCTCCCGGTCCAGGGGGATGAAGCCCTTCACCCCGCGCGCCTCGGCCTCGGCCCTGGTCTGCAACTGGGTGGAGATGCCGCGGGGGCAGCGGTCCAGGTGGCAGCGGCGGCAGGCGATGCAGCCCACGCCCATGAGGGCCAGGGTGCCCATGCCCACCCGGTCCGCGCCGAGCAGCACCATCTTCACCACGTCCGCGGCGGTGCGCATGCCGCCGTCGCACCACAGCTCCACCTGCCAGCGCAGGCAGGACTCCTCCAGGGCGCGGTGCGCCTCGGCCACCCCGATCTCCGCGGGCAGGCCCACGTACTTCTTGGAGTGCTCCCGGGCCGCGCCGGTGCCGCCGTCGAAGCCCGAGAGATTCACGATGTCCGCCCCGGCCTTGGCCACGCCCACGGCGATGGTGCCCACTCCGGCGGTCACGGGAATCTTCACCGACACCCTGGCCCGGGGATTGGCGGTCTTGAGCTCGGTGATGATCTGGTGCAGGTCCTCGATGGAGTAGATGTCATGATGATTGCTGGGCGAGATCAGGGCGATGCCCGGCTTGCAGTGCCGCGCCTTGGCCACCATGGCCGTGACCTTGGCCCCGGGCAGGTGGCCGCCCTCCCCGGGCTTGGCCCCCTGGCCGATCTTGATTTCCAGGAAGTCCGCGGAGTTCAGGAAGTCCATGGACACCCCGAACCGGCCCGAGGCGACCTGCTGGCCGCGGTTGGCGCGGTACTTCCCGAGCATGTCCGGAATCTCGCCGCCCTCGCCGTTCATGCCCACGATGTTGGCGCGCTTGGCCGCCTCGGCATAGGTGCGGAACGAGCTCTCGCCCTGGGAGCCGAAGCTCATGGCCGCGATGACCATGGGCATGGCGTGGCCGCCCTTGGAGATGTCCACGGCCCCGCGGTCCAGGCGCTTGGCCGCCTTGCGAAACCCCAGCAGATGGCGCAGGGCCACGGGCCGCTCCGCGTCCAGGGCGGCCATGCGCTTGGCCATCTCCCGGTGCCCGATTTCGCCCGTGGCCGCGGCGCGCAGCACCTTGGCCACCCGCACGTTGCGCAGCTCTTCCTTCTCCAGGGGCCACAGGGGCAGCTCCGTGTCCGAGGCCGCCCGCTCCAGCCGGCGGCGGGCCATGTGCTCCAGCCGGGCCAGGGACAGGCCGGCCCGGTCCGAGCACACGAACCCGGCGCACCCGAAGAGCGCGGCCAGGTCCAGCGACAGCCCCACCGACGCGAAGATGCGGCCGTAGCCGCACAGCTCGTGGATGCCCATGGTGGACATGACCTTCTCCATGCCCTCCTGAAACACCCGCACGGTATTGCGCAGGGCCTTTTCCGCGGGCAGGGAGTCCGTGGCGAAGCCGCGCGCCGTGCGCCAGATGAGGTAGGGGTTGAGCGCGTCCGCGCCCAGGCCCAGCAGGAACATCACGTCGTGCAGGTTGCGCAAAGCCCCGGAGCGCACCACCAGGCCGCAGCGCCGGCGCAGCCCGGACTCGTCCAGGCAGCGGGCGACCCGGGCCACGGCCAGGGCCGGATCGATGTAACAGCGCCCGTCCCGGAAGGAGCGGGAGTCGTCCAGGATGAGGAGCAGCGCGCCGCTGCGCACCGCCTCCCCGGCCTCGGTGCATAAGGCGTTCAGGCGATCCTCCAGCCCTGCGTCGGGCGTGAAGGTGGCGTCCAACACCGCCACCCGGGTCAGGTCCCGGCGGCCGGCGCTGAAGAAGGAGACCACGTCGTCCAGGGTGCAGGCCCCGAACTCCTTGGCCAGGCCGTGCAGGACTTGGTTGTCCATGGCCTCCTGATCCAGGCAGCCGCCCAGCAGCAGCGGGGTGGCCAGCTCCAGGGCCAAAGGCGGCGGAGTCTGTTCCCCGTCCGCATCGGGCCGCGAGCCCAATATGGTGCGGGTGGAGAAATGGTCGGCCTCGCGCTCCCGGTCGATGGCCGGGTTGGTGACCACCGCCACCATCTCCTTGAAGAATTCCGAGATGTTGGGCAGGGACTCGTCCTGCAGGCAGGCCAGCGGCCCCTGGTGGCCCATGGAGCCGATCACCGCCTTGCCGGTCTCGGCCACGGCCTTGCGCATGTCCAGGTCGTAGCGCTGCCAGCCGAAGGCCCCGAGCATGGTCTCGGTGGTCAGGCAGGCAAAGGCGCGGCAGGCTGCGGGGTCGTCCAGGTAGTCGGCCAGGAGCATGGCCTGGGGCCCGGGCCGGCCGGCCTGGCCCAGGTGCCCGGGTATCTCGCGGTAGAGCGAGGGCAGCAGGGCCCGCGCGCCGTTGCGGCCGCGCAGCAGGCGCACCAGGCGCTTCTGCACGCTGCCCAGCTCGAAGACCTCGGCCCGCCGGCCGTGCCCGCCCAGGATGGCCAGCTTCTCCCCCGGGGCCAGGGGCCGGGGGTCATCCACCGTGTGCTTGAGGTCCACCACCCCCTTTTCCGAGGACAGCACGTAGTCCTCGGCGCTCTCCGCGAACCACAGGGGCCGCAGGCCCAGGGCGTCCACGCTGCCCATGACCAGGTCGCCCGAGCGCAGCACCACCGCGGCCGGGCCTTGGGCCGAGGGCGGGAAGAACCAGCGGTAGAAGTCGTACACCTCGCGCAGGTCAGCCCCGTAGTGCGCCACCTCGCTGTGTACGGCCGGGAAGACCATGCACAGGGCCTCCAGCGGGTCGAACCCGTGCTGGTGGATGAGCCCGGCCAGGATGCGGTCCAGGTCCTGGGAGTCCGAGCCGCCCGGCACCATCGGAATGCCCAGGGTCCGGGCCGTGGAGCGCAGGCGCTCGATGGTGTTGATCTCGCCGTTGTGGCCCAGGAGCGAGAAGGGCTGGGCCCGCTCCACCGTGGGCAGGGTGTTGGTGGAATAGCGGCTGTGGCCCAGGGTCATGGCCGAGCGGGTGCGGGCGTCGGTGAGCTCGGGATACACCCGGGGCAGCAGGTCCGGGGTGCCGCGCACCTTGAACACCGCCATGTCGGCGGAAAGCGACGCCACGTGCAGGCCCGGCTCGGCCGCCTCCACCGCCAGGCTGGCCGCGAACAGGGTGCGGCCCGCGGCGGCGGGCTCCCCGGCCGGGAGCATGCCCGCCACCTGCCAGAACAGCGGGGCCTCGCTGCGGGCGCGGGGGCCGAGCTCCGCGTCGTTGGTGGCTCCGGACAACTCCAGGAGCAGGTCTGCGCCGTGCCCGGCCAGCACCTCGCGCACCGCGGCCTTGACCGCCTCCTCCCGGGGCCGCAGCCCGTGCGGGATGAGGAAATGCCCCACGAAGAAGCGCCGGCTGTCCGCCAGGTGCCGGGACAGGCCCGCCTCCTCCAGGCGGCAGCCCCAGACCTCGCGGGGGATGTCGGTCATGATGCCGCAGCCGTCGCCCTCGTCCCAGATGTCGCCGGAACGGTGGGCCATGTGCTTGAGCGCGTCTATGGTCTTGAAAATATTGGCATGGCTGGGAACACCCCGCTTGTCCACAAAGGCGATGATGGCGCAGGCGTCGTACTCGCGGGGAATGAAGGCGCGGGACATGAAAACCTCGCTGGAGAAACCGGATTGTCCTGGATTCGTAGAACATCGGGCGAGGGATGGGAAGCCGTGCCCAATTGTTCACAAAATCCGTGTGGCTCCGAACACTTCGTACTCCTTCTTCCCCGGCACAGGTGGAGTTCAATAAACCACAAAAGCAATTCATTGATATTTATTGTACATTTATTTCTTGAAAACGACACAAGACAACTGGTATCAAGGACCCAGCCTCCCCCAGCGCCTCCGGCATGGCGATGCCGGAGGCCCCGGATCGCCCCCCTGCCTTGCCGCCAGTTACTGCTCCAGCACCCACCCCAATGTTCACCTGGAAGCTCCGTGTCCATGCAGTTCCTGAATAGGACAAACGTCGAACTGCAAGCGAGGTGCGCCATGCAACTGACCCAGGCCTTGCGTGACGAATACGACAAGCTCTTCTCCGCCTGCGCCATCCGCCCTGACAGGGCCGCCGTCGTGGAAAGCACGGTCCAGGCCCTGCTCGGCTCCAAGGACAGGTACACCGCTGTCGCGGACCAAGCCGGCGTGCCCTGGCAGATCGTGGCCGTAATCCACAACATGGAAGGTTCCCGTAATTTTTCCACCCACCTGCACAATGGCGACCCCCTGGACGCACGCACCAGGCACGAGCCCCCCAACCGCCCCGCTTCCGGCTCCCCGCCCTTCACCTGGGAGGAGAGCGCGGTGGATGCCTTGCGGCTCAAGAACATGCACAAATGGACGGACTGGACTGTGCCGGGCAGCCTCTTCAAGCTGGAAGGTTATAACGGCTGGGGCTACCGCAGGCACCACCCGCACGTGCTCACGCCCTACCTCTGGAGCCACAGCAACCACTATGCGTCCGGGAAGTACGTGGCCGACGGCAGATTCTCCGACACCGCCGTGTCGCAGCAGACCGGGGCCGCGGTCCTGCTGCGCAGGCTGGCCGAACGGAACGAGATCGCCTTTGCGGCCGACCCGGGAATCATCCTCCCCGCGGCCGACGCACCGGCCCTGCGCTACGCTCCGGACGCCCCGAGCGAGGATGGCCGGCGGCTCCAGGCCTTCCTGAACACCTTCCCCGGCGTCCACGTCAAGGAGGACGGCTACCTGGGGCCGCGCACATCCGAGGCGCTGCGCAAGGTCACGGGCAGCCGCCTGCATGGCGACCCGCAGGAGGGCTGAGCCGAGAGGGCCAGCCGCACACGGGCTGCCTGACCCGGCCGAGGCGAGCGAGGGGCGAAGTCCAGCTTGGTTGGCGTCTGCAACGAACAAATAGCATCAGACAGGAGGAGAGAGCATGTCGACCACCCTACGCCTACACAGGCGCATGGCCGTAGCCGCGCTGGCCATAACCCTCGCGATCACTGCCGGTTGCGCCTCCACTCCAAAGGAGGCCTCGCTTCTCAGCGAGTACGTCAACACCGGAATCCAGCGCATGCAGGCCGAGAACGAAAAGCTCATCCATGCCCTGGGAGACGTCGAGCGCGGGGTGCTGGACGAAAAGTGGGACACCGCCCTCTACCCTTCGGTAGAGGCGAAATACCGGACGAAATACGGCCTCGGGAAAGATGCCCCCCTAACGAAGGATCAGCAGATCAATGTCGCATCCGATGCCTTGACCGCCTACAACGACCTGGCCAAGGAAATTCAGGCCAAGGAAGACCAACTCATCCAACTCAGCCGCAAAAATGCGGAGAATGTCATCCTGATTAATGACAGCGTCCGTCAATACCTGCTCTCCCTGGAGAAATACGATGCAGCCCGGAGCAAGATCATCGAGCTTGGAAAGGAACTCACCGGGATAGATCCATCCGTGCTCAAGGACAAGATGAACACAGCCTTAACTCCTGCAACCAAGTGACCACCAGGCAAGGAGGAAAATACCATGTCACTGTCCGCGCGCGTCAAAAAAGACCGGGATGTGATCGACGCAGTGAAGGATGAATACAAGGACGCAGCGTACTGGCTGCCATTCACCGCCCTGGAGATACAAGCCGTGTTCACGACCGAGGAACTGGGGAAGCTTGATCAGCTCGTCAAGGACATGAAGCAGGCCACAGACGACACGCAGCGCAGTACGAAAATCATCAGCAAGATCAACGAGTATGCGCCAGTGGTCGTCAAGGCGCTCAAGATCGCAAAATTCTTCGTGTAGTAAAAAAGCGTCACCCTGGGTACCCCAGGGTGACGCTTTCCATTTCGCAACAGCCGGCTACGCGCCGAGCAGCTCGTTGAGCTTCTTCACCACCGCGAAGGCGTCGGCCACGTAGAGCACGTCGGCCTTGCCCTGGGCCCAGCCGCAGTTGGCGTCCAGGTTCACGGCGCGGCGCTCGTTGATGAAGCGCCAGCCCACCACGTGCGGCTCCTCGCCGTGGCAGCAGGTGGCCAGGCCCTTCTTGTGGCGCGGGGTCGCGCCGGTCTGCCCCACCTGGTGCAGGTGCGACAGGAAGCTGATGACCTCCCCGCCCTCGCCGGTCACGTCCACCAGGGACTTGGACGAGCCCAGGCTGGCCTTGGTCCGGTCCAGGAAGCCCTTGATGAGCCCCTCGGCATCCTTCACGTGGGCCGCACCGTCGGCCTGCTTCTTCATCCAGCCCGCGCCGGCCACGAAGAGCAGCTCTGCTTCCGGCCGGATGGTCTGCTGGTCCGCGGAAGGCGACTCCAGGCCCTTCACCTGCGTGCGGGTGGCGGCGTCGGCGGCGACGGCCTCGACACTGGCGGTGCCGGCCGCGCCCTCCCAGGGCAGGAAGCAGCACGGGGCCACGCTGAGCACCCAGGGCCGCTGGGTGCGGGTCAGGCTGGCCACCATGCGCTGGCGGTAGTACCAGCGGGAGATGGCCACGGCCCCGCCCTCGGCGGCCAGGCCGGTGGCCTGGGTGTCGATCTTGCCGCCCAGCCGGTGCGCCACGCCGGGCAGCACGCGGGAGAAGCGGGAGGTGGCCGCGCCGATGATGACCGTCGCGCCCGCGGCCTGGGCCAGGGCGGTCAGGGCCGCGCAGTCGGTCGCATACCGCGAATCCGCGAACTCGGGGCCGGACACGGCGAAGAACTTGGCCGCGCCGCAGGCCGCGATGGCATTGGCCGCAGCGGCGCAGTCGGAGCCGACCAGGCCCACGCACAGCTCCGCGGCCAGGCCGTCGGCCAGGACCTTGGCCCCGGACAGGGCCTCCAGATGGGACTTGGCCAGGGAGCCGTCGGCCTCCACATGGGCAAGGAAGAGTATCTTTTCCATGGCTCCCTCCTACGCCTTGATCCAGGCCAGGATTTCCGCGGCGATCTGGTCCACGGGCGCGTCCTTGACCACCTTGGTCTCGCGGCGCTGCTTGGGCA
>DKEU01000060.1:0-5210 GCA_002452635.1 Desulfovibrionaceae bacterium UBA6814
TTCGACGGCCGCGGCAACTTCACCCTGGGCGTCAAGGAGCATTCCATCTTCCCGGAGATCAACATCGACCGGGTGGAGAAGCCCAAGGGCATGAACGTGACCATCGTCACCACGGCGCGTACCGACAAGGAAGGGAAGATGCTTCTCGACCTGCTCGGCATGCCGTTCAAGAAGTAAGGAGGAAGGCGAGTGTCCCGCTTAGCCCTCAAATTCAAGGCCCAGCGCAAGCCCAAGTTCAAGAGCCGCGGCTACAACCGCTGCCCCATCTGCGGTCGGCCCCGGGCGTTCCTGCGCCGGTTCGGCATCTGCCGTATCTGCTTCCGGAACATGGCCCTGGCCGGCGAGTTGCCGGGCGTGCGCAAATCGAGCTGGTAGGTCAAGGAGTACATCATGGTTGATCCCATTGCGGACATGCTGGCCCGTCTGCGCAACGCCCACCAGGCGCTGCACCAGAAGGTGGCCGTGCCCCGTTCCAAGATGAAGCTCGCCGTGTGCGAGATTCTCAAGAACGAGGGCTACATCCAGGATTATTCTGCTGCTGAGCGGGATATCACCGTGGAGCTCAAGTACGAGGGCGGGACTCCGCTCATCGCCGGGATGAAGCGCGTGAGCAAGCCCGGTCGGCGGGTCTATGTGGGGGCCCAGGACATTCCCAGCGTGCAGAACGGCCTGGGGATCTGCGTCCTGTCCACCTCCCGCGGCGTGCTCGCCGGCGGAGAGGCCAAGGCCCAGAACGTCGGCGGCGAACTTCTGTTCGAAGTCTGGTAGGAGGAAGCCGACATGTCTCGAATCGGCAAGCAGCCGGTCGCCATCCCGAAAGGGGTTGAGGTGACGCTCGGCAAGACGAGCATCGAGGTCAAGGGCCCCAAGGGCGCGCTGACCACCCCGATGCACGAGAAGGTCGCCTACGAGAAGGCCGACGATGCGGTGGTGGTGTCCCGCAAGGACAACACCCGCGTGGCCCGTGCCCAGCACGGCCTGCGCCGCACGCTCCTGGCCAACATGGTGGAAGGCGTGACCAAGGGCTTCGCCAAGACCTTGGAGGTCGTGGGCGTGGGCTACAAGGTCAGCGTCCAGGGCTCCACCGTGGTCCTCTCCGTGGGCTTTTCCCATCCGGTGAACTTCGCCCTGCCCAAGGGCGTCGAGGCCAAGGCCGAAGGCAACAAGCTGACGCTTTCCGGCATCGACAAGCAGCTCGTCGGCGAGACCGCGGCCAAGATCCGCCGCGTGCGTCCGCCCGAGCCGTTCAAGGGCAAGGGCATCAAGTATGCGGACGAGCACATCCGGCGCAAGGCCGGTAAGTCCGGCGCCAAGAAGTAGGGGGACCGCTCATGAGCCTGAACAAGGAAGCCGCGCGCCGGCGTCGCAAGATCCGCATCCGCAAGAAGGTCAACGGCACTGCCGAGCGGCCGCGGCTGGTGATCTTCCGCTCCAACGCGCACATCTACGTCCAGCTGGTGGACGACGTGGCCGGGGCCACCCTGGTCTCCGCCTCCACCCTGACCCTGAACCGGGGCGGCGCGTCGCTCAAGTCCAACAAGGACTCCGCGGCCAAGGTCGGGCAGGAGATCGCCCGCCTGGCCAAGGAGAAGAACATCGAGGCCGTGGTCTTCGACCGCAACGGCTACATTTACCATGGCCGCATCAAGGCCCTGGCGGACGGCGCCCGCGAAGCCGGGCTCAAATTCTAGCGCGCGCGAAGGACGACACATGGAACGCAAGGAATCCCGCAAGGACCAGGGCCCCCGGAGCAAGGAACCGCGCCGGGAGCAGGAAGACCTGGGCTTCATCGAGAAGATTGTCCACCTGAACCGCGTGGCCAAGGTGGTCAAGGGCGGCCGGCGCTTCAGCTTCTCCGCCCTGGTGGTGGTGGGCGACGGCAAGGGCTCGGTGGGCTACGGCCTGGGCAAGGCCATCGAGGTCCCCGAGGCCATCCGCAAGGCCAGCGAGCAGGCCAAGAAGACCATGCGGCCGGTGCCCCTGCTGGAGGGGACCCTGCCCTACGAGGTCCTGGGCCGGTTCGGCGCCGCCAAGGTGGTGCTCAAGCCCGCGTCCAAGGGTACCGGCATCATCGCCGGCGGCCCGGTGCGTGCGGTCATGGAGGCCGCCGGGGTGCACGACATCCTGACCAAGGCCATCGGCACCAACAACCCGCACAACGTGCTCAAGGCCACCATCGAGGGCCTGCGCTCCCTGCGCAGCGCCAAGGAGGTCTCCGGCCTCCGCGGCAAGGCCGTCGAGACGCCGCGCAAGTAGGAGAGGGCCATGGCGACCATCAAGGTGAAACTCACGCGCAGCTACATCGGCTGCACGCCCGTCCAGAAGGACACGCTGCGGGCCCTGGGCCTCAAGCGCATCCGCCAGGTGCGGGAGCTTCCCAAGAACGATTCCACCCTGGGCATGGTCCAGCGGGTGAACCATCTGGTCGAGGTGATTGAGTAATGAGACTGCACGAACTGTACCCCTTCCCCGAGGAGCGCAAGGAGCGCAAGCGCATCGGCCGCGGCGCAGCGTCCGGCCAGGGCGGCACCGCGGGCAAGGGCCACAAGGGCCAGAATGCCCGCTCCGGTGGCCAGCGCAGGCTCGGCTTCGAGGGCGGCCAGATGCCCATTGCCCGCCGCCTGCCCAAGCGCGGCTTCAAGAACCCCTTCCGGGTCGAGTACGCCGCCCTGAACGTGGGCAAGCTGGCGGCCGCCTTCGCAGGCCAGGCCGAGATCACCCTGGACGACATCTACGCCAAGGGCCTGGTGCCCAAGGGCGCCCTGGTGAAGATCCTGGGCGTGGGCGAGGTGTCGGCCAGGTTCACGGTGGAGGCCCACCGCTTCAGCAAGTCCGCGGCCGAGAAGATCGCCGCCGCGGGCGGTACCGCCAAGGCCCTGGAGGGCCAGGAGTAAGGCATGTCGCTTGCGGGCGTCGAGAACCTGGCAAAGCTGCCGGAGCTGAAGAAGCGTCTGCTCTGGACCTTCTTCCTGCTGGCCGTGTACCGGATAGGGATCCATGTGCCCACGCCCGGCGTGGACACCCTCGCCCTGGCGGACTTCTTCGCCAGCGTGCAGAACACCCTGTTCGGCCTGTTCGACATGTTCTCGGGCGGCGGCCTGTCCAACATGTCCATCTTTGCCCTGGGGATCATGCCCTACATCTCGGCCTCCATCATCATCCAGCTCCTCACCGTGGTCAGCCCCGAGCTCAAGCGGCTGTCCTCGGAAGAGGGGCAGGCGGGCCGCAAGAAGATCACCCAGTACACCCGCTACGGCACGGTGCTCATCACCGTGGTCCAGGGCCTGGCCATCGCCGTGGGCCTGGAGAGCATGTCGAGCCCCTCGGGCGCCCCGGTGGTGCTCTTCCCGGGCATCGGCTTCAAGCTCATCACGGTCATCACCCTGACCGCGGGCACGGTGCTCATCATGTGGATCGGCGAGCGGATCACCGAGAAGGGCATCGGCAACGGCATCTCCCTCATCATCTTCGCGGGCATCGTGGTGGGATTCCCGCGGGCCATCGTCAACACCTTCCGCCTGATCAGCGCGGGTGAGCTCACCCTGTTCGTGGTGCTGCTCATCCTGGCCTTCATGGTGGCGGTGCTGGCCGGCATCGTGTTCATGGAGCGCGCCCAGCGGCGCATTCCCATCCAGTACGCCAAGCGCATGGTGGGGCGGAAGATGTACGGCGGCCAGACCACGCACCTGCCGCTGCGCATCAACACCGCGGGCGTGATCCCGCCCATCTTCGCCTCGAGCATCCTGCTCTTCCCGGCGACGTTGGCCCAGTTCTCCAACGTGGAGTGGCTCAAGGACGTGTCCTCGTTCTTCGCGCCCCAGTCCGTGCTCTACAACCTGTGTTTCGTGGCGATGATCGTGTTCTTCTGCTTCTTCTACACCGCGATCATCTTCGACCCCAAGGACATCGCGGAGAACATCCGCAAGCAGGGCGGGTTCATCCCGGGCATCCGGCCCGGGGCCAAGACCCGCGAGTACATTGACAAGGTGCTGGCGCGCATTACCCTGTGGGGCGCCGCCTACATCTCGGTGGTCTGCGTTCTGCCCATGATTCTCATCGCCAACCTGAACGTGCCGTTCTACTTCGGCGGCACGAGCCTGCTCATCGTGGTGGGCGTGGCCATGGACTTCATGAGCCAGATCGAGTCGTACCTGATTTCCCGGCAGTACGAGGGGCTCATCTCCAAGTCCTCGCGGATCAAGGGACGGCGCGGTTGAAGAAGTTTCGTGGAGTCTTTTTGAAGAACGATGCGGAGATCGCGCTCATGCGCGAGGCCAACCGCATCGTGGCAAGGATCCTTGACAGCATGGGGGCCGAGGTCCGCCCCGGGGCGCCGACCAGCCGCTTCGAGGAGATCGCCCAGGACATGTGCCGGGACTTCAAGGTTCGCCCGGCCTTCCAGGGCTACAACGGGTTCCCCTATGCCCTGTGCTGCTCGGTGAACGAGCAGGTGGTGCACGGGTTCCCCTCGGAGCGCAAGCTCGCGGAGGGCGACATCGTGAGCTTCGACATGGGGGTCGTGTACGACGGCTTCTATGGCGACTCGGCCCGGACCTTCCCGGTGGGCCGGGTGAGCGAGGAGGCCAGCCGCCTGCTGGAGGTGACCGAAAGGTCCCTCATGGTGGGTCTGGCCCAGGCCAAGCCGGGGAATTTCCTGCACGACGTGTCCCGGGCGGTGCAGGAATGCGTGGAAGATGCCGGGTTTTCGGTGGTGCGGAGGTTCGTGGGGCACGGCATCGGCAGGCGGCTGCACGAGAAGCCGGAGGTGCCCAACTTCGTGCCCAAGGGGGCCACGGCCCTGCCGCTGAAGGCGGGGATGGTGCTGGCCATCGAGCCCATGGTCTGCGTGGGCGGCCCCGAGGTGGAGATCCTCGAGGACCACTGGACCGCGGTGACCAAGGACCGGAGCCTGTCCGCCCACTTCGAGCACTCGGTGGCGGTCACGGCGAACGGCCCGGAGATACTGAGTCTGTCCCCGGCATAGGCCGGGGGGGAACTCGCCGGACAGGACGGCGGATACATTTCTCGGAACAGGGCAGGGGAAACCCGCCCGTTGGACCATGGAGTAGTGAGATGAAAGTCAGACCCTCGGTGAAGAAGATGTGCCCCAAGTGCAAGATCATCCGGCGCAAGGGCGTGCTTCGGGTCATTTGCGAAAATCCCCGGCACAAGCAGCGCCAGGGCTAAAGGGGGAGTACTGTGGCTCGTAT
>DKEU01000060.1:5271-10819 GCA_002452635.1 Desulfovibrionaceae bacterium UBA6814
CACGGGCGTGGATTGGACCAAGAACAGCGACGACCTGACTCCGGACGAGGTCAACACCATCCGCAAGGAGATCGAGACCAACCACAAGGTCGAGGGCGACTTGCGGCGTGAGGTGACGGCCAACATCAAGCGGCTGATGGACATCGGCTGCTACCGGGGCCTGCGCCATCGCAAGGGTCTGCCGGTCCGCGGCCAGCGTTCGCACACCAACGCCCGCACCCGCAAGGGCCCGCGGCGTTCGGTGATGGGCAAGAAGAAGAGCAAGTAATCGGGCGCAGGCCCCTCTGGGCCGGCCCTCTTGAACACAGAAAGGGGATAGATCATGGCAGCACGACCCCGCCGCACCGGGAAGAAGAAAGAGAAGAAGAACATCCCGGTTGGCGTCGCCCACATCCAGGCGACCTTCAACAACACCATCATCACCTTCACCGACCTGAAGGGCAACGTGGTGAGCTGGGCCTCCTCGGGCCAGTCCGGTTTCAAGGGCTCGCGCAAGAGCACGCCGTTCGCCGCCCAGGTGGCGGCCGAGTCGGCCGCCCGGCGCGCCCAGGAAAACGGCATGCGCTCGGTGGGCATTCTGGTGAAGGGCCCCGGGTCCGGCCGCGAGGCCGCCATGCGGGCCATCAACAACGCCGGCTTCAAGGTCAACTTCATCCGCGACGTCACGCCGGTCCCGCACAACGGCTGCCGTCCGCCCAAACGCCGCCGGGTCTAACCCCGTAGCCTCCAGGAGGAGTATACCTTGGCCAGATATTCCGAAGCCAAGTGCCGGCTGTGCCGGCGCGAAGGCACGAAGCTGTTCCTCAAGGGCGACCGCTGCTTTACCGACAAGTGCGCCTACGAGCGCCGTCCCTACGTCCCGGGCCAGCACGGCCGGCTGCGTCGCAAGATGAGCGACTACGCCGTGCAGCTGCGGGAGAAGCAGAAGGTCCGCCGCATGTACGGGGTGCTGGAGCGCCAGTTCCGCAACTATTTCGCCGCTGCGGACATGATGAAGGGCGTCACCGGCACCAACCTCCTGGCCCTGCTCGAGCAGCGCCTGGACAACGTGGTCTATCGCCTGGGCTTCGCCAACTCCCGCGACCAGGCCCGCCAGCTCGTTCGCCACGGCATCTTCAAGCTGAACGGACGGCGGGTGAACATCCCCTCCCTCCAGGTCCGCCCCGGCGACGTGGTGGAGGTCCGCGAGGAGTCCCGCAAGGTCCCGGTCATCCAGGAGGCCCGCGAGGTCATTGCCCGCCGCGGCTGCCCCTCCTGGCTCGAGGTGGACGGCGAGAACTTCAAGGGGACCATCAAGGCCAAGCCCCAGCGCGAGGACATCCAGTTCCCCATGAACGAACAGCTCATCGTCGAGCTTTACTCCAAGTAAGCGAACACGGGAGCACCGATGATCATTCATACCGGCGACCGACTGATCAATACGCGCAACTGGTCCGAGCTCGTCAAACCCGAGCAGATCGCGCGCGACCCCAAGTCCGACGCCAGCTACGGCAAGTTCGTCTGCGAACCGCTGGAGCGCGGCTTCGGAACCACCATCGGCAACGCGCTGCGGCGGGTGCTGCTGTCCTCCCTGCAGGGCGCGGCCATCGTCTCGGTGAAGGTCGAGGGTATCCAGCACGAGTTCACCACCATCCCCGGGGTCATCGAGGACGTGACGGACATCGTGCTGAACCTCAAGCAGGTTCGCCTGGCCATGACCACCGATGAGCCCCAGCGCCTCATGCTGGAGGCGGACAAGAAGGGGGCGGTCACGGCCGCAGCCATCCGCGAGAACCAGCACGTGACCGTGCTGAACAAGGACCTGCACATCTGCACCCTGTCCGAGGACCGCAAGCTGTCCATGGAGCTGGACGTGCACATGGGCAAGGGCTACGTGCCCGCGGAGATGTACGACACCCTGTCCGACGAGATCGGGTTCATCCGCCTGGACGCCAGCTTCTCCCCGGTGCGCAAGGTCGCGTACGCGGTGGAGCAGGCCCGCGTGGGGCAGATGACCAACTACGACAAGCTCATCATCGAGGTGTGGACCGACGGCTCGCTCCTGCCCGAGGACGCGGTGGCCTACTCCGCCAAGATCCTCAAGGACCAGCTGTCCGTGTTCATCAACTTCGACGAGCAGTCCTCGGACGAGGAGTCCAAGAGCGGCAGGTCCAGCGGGGACATCAACCCCAACCTGTTCAAGAGCATCGACGAGCTGGAGCTGTCGGTGCGCGCCACCAACTGCCTGAAGAGCGCCAACATCGCCCTGGTGGGCGAGCTGGTGCAGCGGACCGAAGCCGAAATGCTCAAGACCAAGAATTTCGGTCGCAAGTCCCTGGACGAAATCCGCCGGGTCCTGGCCGACATGGGCCTGGAGTTCGGTCAGGCCGTGGACAACTTCCAAGAACGTTACCAGGAATGGCTGAAGAGGAAGGACGCAGATGAGGCATAGAAACGCCGGAAAGAAACTGGGCCGGGACACCGCCCACCGCAAGGCCCTGTTCCGGAACATGGCCAAGTCGCTCATCACCTACGAGCGCATCCGCACTACCGAGACCAAGGCCAAGGAGCTGCGCAAGGTGGTGGACAAGCTCATCACCCTGGCGCTCAAGAACGATCTGCCGGCCCGCCGCCAGGCCTACAAGGTCCTGGGCAACCACGGGCTGGTCAAGAAGCTGTTCGACGAGATCGGACCCCGCTTCGCCGGCGTGCCCGGAGGCTTCACCCGGGTGGTCAAGCTCGGCCTGCCCCGGCCCGGCGACGCCGCGCCCATGGCGGTCATTGAGCTGACCCGCCTGGCCGAGAAGGCCGAGGCCCCGGCCGAGAAGTCCGCCGAGAAGCCGGCCAAGGCCAAGAAGGCCGCCAAGCCCGCCGAGGCCGAGGCTTCGGCCGCCCCTGCGGAGGACGAGAAGCCCAAGAAGAAGGCCCCGGCCAAGAAGGCCAAGAAGGAAGAGGCTTCCGCCGAGGAAGGCGCCGAGGCCCCGGCCAAGAAGCCCCGCAAGAAGAAGGCCGAGGAGCCTGCCGAGGCTCCGGCCGAAGAGCCCAAGGCCGAATAGGGCGCACAGCCGCACTGACGGGCGGGCCGGCAACGGCCCGCCCTTTTTTTGCGTCTTGCCATAGGGAAAGATAATAGCTAGGAAGGATGCCCATGGATATGCGACGTCTCGAAGCCTTTTCCAGCGTCTACGAGTTGGGCAGTTTCTCCAAGGCCGGACAGAAGCTCTACCTGTCCCAGCCCACCATCTCCGCCCACATCGCGGCCCTGGAGAGCGAGCTGGACGTGCGGCTCTTCGACCGGCTGGGCCGCTCGGTGCTGCCCACCCAGGCCGCGGACATCCTCTACCGCCACGCCCGGGAGACCTTCGCCAGCCTGGAGAACGCCCGGGCCGAGATCGCCCTGCTGCGGGAGAAGGTCTCGGGCAGCCTGGTGCTGGCCGGCAGCACCATCCCGTCCCACTACCTGCTGCCCGGGGTCATGGCCAAGTTCACGGCCACCTATCCCGAGGTCTCCCTGCGCCTGAACGTGGGCGACAGCGCCACGGCGGCGGCCATGGTGGTGGGCGGCGAGGCGGTGCTGGGGGTCATCGGCGCGAACACCGGCCAGCCCGAGTTGGCGTACGAGCCGGTGCTGGAAGACGAACTGGCGGTGGTGGTGGGCCGCAGCCGGCTGGCCGAGGGCAAGGCCGAGCTCTCCCTGGCCGAGCTGGAGGCCATGCCCTGGGTCATGCGCGAGCCCGGCTCCGGCACCCGGGCCGCCCTGGAGACCGCCCTGGCCGAGGCCGGCCTGGACCTGCGCGTGCTCAAGGTGGCGGCGGTGGTGGACACCACCACCGCGCTGCTCCAGTGCGTGCGCGGCGGCATGGGACTGGCGGTCACCTCGCGGCTGGCCGCGGCCGAGCTCATCGCCGCCGGCGAGCTGGTGGCCGTGCCCGCGCCCGGGCTCACCCTGCGCCGCACCTTCTTCGTGATCCACCACCGGCAGCGGCACCTGTTCCCGGTGGCGCGTATCTTTGCGGACTTCCTTAAGAAAGAGTGCGGCAGCCTGGCCTAGGCCGGCTGCCAAGGGAGCACCATGGCTGACGAGCGCACGTCCGGCGTCGCCCCCAGGGTGACGCTGGTCGACACTGTCAAGGCTGCGGGCTGAGCGGCCAAGATCCCTCCAGGGGACCTGGAGGAGATTCTGGCCGAGCTTGACCCCAAGCCCGACCCCCGTGTCCTGGTCGGATCCTCGGGCAACGAGGATGCGGCGGTGGTGCGCTTTCCGGCCGGCCGGGCCCTGGTGCAGACCGTGGACTTCCTCACTCCCCTGGTGAACGACCCCTGGCGCTTCGGCCAGATAGCCGCGGCCAACGCCCTGTCCGACGTGTACGCCATGGGCGGCGAGCCCCTGGCGGCCATGAACATCGTGTGCTTCCCGGCCAAGACCCTGGACAAGGCGGTGCTCAAGGGCATCCTGCGCGGCGGGCTGGATAAGATCCAGGAGGCCGGCGCGGTGCTGGCCGGCGGGCACTCGGTGGAGGACCCGGAGATCAAGTACGGCCTGGCCGTGTCCGGGGTGGTGGAGGAGGGCAGGGTGGCCTCCAACAAGGGGCTCGCGCCCGGCGACCGCCTGCTCCTGACCAAGCCCATCGGCACCGGGGTGCTGGCCACCGCGCTCAAGGGCAGGTTCGGCGACGTGTCGGCCCTGGAGGACGAGATCTACCGCTGGGCCGGCCGGCTCAACCGGACGCCGGGCCAGGTCATCCGCGACCTGGGCCTCAGGGCCGCCACCGACGTGACCGGGTTCGGCCTGGCCGGGCATCTGCTGGAGATGGCCGGGGCCTCGGGCGTGGAGGCGGAATTGTGGGTGGATTCGGTGCCCCTCATGGCCGGGGCCCTGGACCTGGCGGGCATGGGCATGATCCCGGCCGGCAGCTTCGCCAACAAGGGCTTCTGCACCAGGGCCGTGGACCCGGCCCCGGGCCTGGACCCGGTCCGCCTGGACCTCATGTTCGATGCCCAGACCTCGGGCGGCATGCTGCTGGCCGTGCCCGAGGCCCTGCTGGACCGGGCCCGCGCCGCCCTGCTGGCCGCCGGCGACCTGGCCGTCGAGGTGGGCCGCATCCTGCCGTCCGAGACGGGCAAGGGCCGCCTGCTCCTGCGCTGAGGCCCGCGCCCTTTCCTTTCCTCGGGCCAGACGCTATCCTGGTCCCCACGCCATGCCTGATTTCCTGACCATCCTCGACGCCGCGGGCGAGCGGCACCAAGTCCCGGCCCGGGACCCGGACGGCCGGCCCCTGACCGCGGCCCAGGCCGCCTACCTGTCCGGCCTGTTCCCGGCCCCGGCCCTGTGCTCGGGACTGGGCCGCTGCGGCCGCTGCCGGGTGCGCTTCACCGCGGCTCCGCCTGCGTCCGGGCCCGAGGACGCGGCCCTGCTGCCGGCCGAGGAGCTGGCCGCGGGCTGGCGGCTGGGCTGCCGCCATCCAGCTCGGCCCGGCGCGTGCATGGAGATTCCCGCTGCCCCGCGCGGTCCCCTGGCTGTTGCGCCGCAGGCTGATGGAGAGTTGGTTCTTGCCGTGGACCTGGGCAC
>DKEU01000173.1:0-27656 GCA_002452635.1 Desulfovibrionaceae bacterium UBA6814
AGCTCCCCGGCGGGCAGCCCCCCGCCGTTGTCCCGCACCAGGATCAGGGCCTGGCCCCCGCCCTCGATGGCCGCCTCGACCGAGGTGGCCCCGGCGTCCAGGCTGTTCTCCACCAGCTCCTTCAGGACGCTGGCCGGCCGCTCCACCACCTCGCCGGCCGCGATCTGGTTGGCCAGTTCCGGCGGCAGCACCCGGATGGGGCGGCGGGGGGCGGGGGAGTCGCTCATGCCGAGAGGCTAGAAGGAGAGGCCCAGCAGGTCAACCCGCAATTCCACCCGGTCCTCGAAGGGGGTCTGCATGTAATTGAAGGTCAGGGTGAAGCACTGGTGGTGGTAGATGAGCTTCAAGGTCTTCTCCAGGTCCGTGTCGGTCACCATGTCCGAATAGTACTCGAAGCCCGTGCTCCAGCGCCGGGAGATGTACAGGTCCATGCCCAGGTGCAGGATGCGCATGCGCTCCCGGGCCTGGCGCTTGTACTCGTCCACGTTCTCCCGGAAGTCCAGGCCGAACAGGGCCTTGCCGAAGTCCGGGAGCTCGCTGCGCAGGAGGTGTTCGTGCTCGGTGACCTTGCCCAGGTAGGGCGAGAACTGGGTGCGCTGCACCAGGGAGAGATAGTGGGCCGGGCTCACGGTGGCCTCGGCCACGTAGTCGCCGAAGGGCCGGCGGGGGTAGACGTTCCGGCCGCCCGTGCGGGTGGCCTCGCGCAGGTCGTAGCTCTGCTCCAGGCGCAGCCGGAAGAACTCCAGGTAGTCGGTCCGGTAGTCCGGCCGGGTGGCGTTCTCTCCGTCCGGGAACAGCAGGACGGTCTCCCGCCGGCGGTCCAGGATGTTGGTCAGGGAATAGGTCAGCTCGTTGCGGGGCAGGATGCGGTCGATCTCGTCGAACTCCGGCTTGTCGGACTGGTCGTCGTGGGCGGTCCAGTCGTATTCCAGGCGGGGCTGCACCGCGTGCTTGAGCTTGGTCCAGCGGCTCTGGCCCACGTTGGCCTCGCTCGGTTGGGGCAGGTCGGCGTCCAGGCCGAAGACCTTGGACGCGCCGGTGAAGGCCGCCACATGGAACTCGGGCAGGGTGCGGCCGGTGAGGGAGTCGTCGTGTTCGTATCGGGTGGAGTTGGTCACGCCCCACTGCTCCACCGCGTACATGGTCTGGCGCACCCCGGCGGTGGCCACCAGGCCGCCGTATTCCCCGGCCAGGGGCAGGGAGATGCGGGGCCGCACGTCCAGGCGGCCGCCCTTGTCCCCGGCCATGCTCCAGAAGTTGGCCAGGCCCGAGTCCAGGGACCATTCCAGGGGGCCGGAGAACAGCCGCTCCTTGAACACGTAGGCGTCCACCCCGGGCAGGCGCTGCACCGTGGGGTCGTCGGTGCGGGGGCGGTTGCCGCCGGAATGGGCCAGGTTCTGGGTCCAGTCGCTGCGTACGGCCAGGGTGAAGGCGTCGAAGTCCTTGTGGGCCAGGGCGGTGCTGCTGCGCAGGAGGTCGTCGCGCGCATCCAGGGTCCGCTTGAACTGGACCAGGAACTCCTCCTGGTTCTTGTCGAAGCCCTGGCGGCCGTTCTTGAACTCGCGCAAGTAGTTCTGGTCCGAGACCCAGTCCAGGTCCAGCTTGAGCTTCCAGCGGGGGTCGGCCAGGCGGCCGTCGTACTTGCTGCGCCACCACCAGCGCGACCGGTTGGAGCGGACCAGGCCGTCGTTGTCAAAGGAGCTGTCCTCGTCGGCCTCGCTCTTGGCCACCTTGGCGTCGCTCATCCAGTCCAGGCGCCACAGTCCCTTGGACCCCAGTTCCGGCGTGGAGCGGTACTCCACCCCGTGCATGAAGCCGCGTTCGCTCATGAAGCCCTCGGTAAAGGTGAGGTCCGAGGTCTGGTCCAGGGCCAGGTAGTAGGGCTGGGTGTAATAGGCGCCCAGGCGCGAGCTCATCCCGTATTCCGGGACCAGCAGGCCGCTCTGGCGGGTGACCTTGGCGGGGAGCACCAGGAACGGGGTGTAGGCCACGGCCTGGTCCACCACCGACAGGCTGGTGTTGTGCAGCACCGCGTAGCCGTCCAGGGTGATCTCGCCCTCGTCGGCGCGCAGGGACCAGGCCGGCCTGTCGCCGTCGCAGGCCGTGACCTTGGCGTTCTTGAAGGTGTACTGGTCCCCGGCCAGCTTCTCGATGCGGTCGCCGGAGAAATACAGGTGCGGCCCCGAGACGAAGATGGAGCCCTGCTTGAGCCAGCCCACCATGTTGCGCAGGTCGAATTCCGCCTCCTCGGCGGCGAGCCGGTCCCCCTGCCAGAGGACCTCCACCCCGCCCTTGAGGAAGACCCAGCCCGTGGCCTGGTAGTAGCGGGCGAAATCGGCCTTGATGGAGTTGCCCCCCGAGGTGAGCAGCACGTTGCCCCGCGCCTCCAGGAGGTCGGCGTCGTGCTGGGCGGCCAGGGAGTCGGCGGTGATGCTCCAGTCCTTGCCCGAGCGCAGGCGGCCGGTCAGGGCGTCGTCGGCCGCGGGGCTGGCCAGGGCCAGGCCGAACACCAGGGCCAGGACCGCGGCCAGGAGCTCGGCCGGGCGGCGCAGCAAGGGGCATCTCTTTACACGCATGGCGCTTCTTGGGTATCCGTTGCCCGCGGCATGCGCCGGGGATTTCGGCCCCTAGCACACCTTGCCGCGAATGAACAGAGCGCAGACCCCGGCGGGCCGGGATCGGAGGACATATGGGCATTGGCTACAACCTGCTTTCCGTCCGGGTGTACCCGCGCCGCATCGCGGCCAACTGGAGGCTCCTGGCGGCCCGTTCCGGCAACGCGTGGCCGGTGATCAAGTCCGACGCCTACGGGCACGGCCTGGCCGGCGCGGCCCGGGAGCTGGCCCGGGCCGGGGCCACGGATTTCTGCGTGGGCACCGTGGGCGAGGCCGCGCAGCTCCTGGACGCCGTGCCCGGGGTGCGGGCCGTGTCCCTGCTGGGTCCCCTGGACCGGGCCGAGTGCGCCGAGGCCGCGGGCCGGGGCGTCCTGTGCTTCTGCGG
Source organism: Desulfovibrionaceae bacterium UBA6814 (assembly GCA_002452635.1). GTDB lineage: Bacteria > Desulfobacterota > Desulfovibrionia > Desulfovibrionales > Desulfovibrionaceae > UBA6814. Next base: position 3,001 of record DKEU01000173.1, read on the forward strand.
CCGGTTCGAGCAACTGGCCATGCTGGACGAGGCCGCCCGGGACGCGGGCCGGCCCGCCCGGGTCGCCCTCAAGTTCGACACCGGCATGGCCCGGCTGGGCTTCACCGCCTCGGACCTGCCCGAGGTGCTGGAGACCCTGGCCGCCTGCCCGGACCTGACGGTCGAACTGGCCGCCTCCCACCTGGCCACGGCCGACGAGCCCGCCACCCGGGACTTCGTGCTGGGCCAGGGCCGCATCCTCGCGCAGGTGGCGGACTCCCTGCGCGCGGCCGGGCGCAGGGTGGGCATCTGCCTGGCCAACTCCGCGGCGCTGTTGGCCTATCCCGAGCTGCACTTCGACGTGCAGCGGCCGGGCATCGCCCTGTACGGTGCCAATCCCCTGCACGGCACCAGCCGAGACGAGCCCGGGCTGGGCCTGCTCCCGGCCATGGAGGTCACCGCGCCCATCCTGTCGGTGCACGACCTGCCCGCGGGCGCGAGCATCAGCTACGGCCGCACCTTTTTCGCGCCCCGGGACATGCGGGTGGCCGTGGTGGCCGTGGGCTACGCGGACAACTATTCCCGCGGCCTGGCCAACAAGGGCTTCATGAACCTGGCCGGGACCCGCGCGCCCATCCTGGGCCGGGTGTGCATGCAGATGACCGCGGTGGACGTGACCGGCCTGCCGTGCTCGGCGGGAGACGAAATATTTCTGCTCGGCGGCCCCGGCCCCGGGACCGTCACGGCCGAGGACCTGGCCGGCTGGTGGGGCACCATCACCTACGAGATCTTCTGCCTGCTGGGCCAGAATCCGCGGCAGGAGGTGCTTGACACCGCACCCGACTTGGCCTAAACACACCGTTCCCCTTGCTCCCGCAGCGCACGCGGGGGCCATAGACCAAAAGGAGGACAACATGCGCAAGTACGAGACCTTGCTTCTCCTTTCGCCCGAGTTGGCGGAAGAGAACCGCCAGGAGATCCTCGACACCCTGTCCGGCGTGCTGGACCGGGAGGCCGGGAAGCTCCTGGAGACCGACCAGTGGGGCATGCGCGAACTGGCCTACCCGGTTCGCAAGCAGACCCGCGGCTTCTACGTCCGCCTCGAGTTCGTGTGCCAGCCCAAGACCGTGGCCGAGTTCGAGCGCATCATCCGCATCACCGACGGCATCTGGAAGTTCGTGACCGTGCAGCTTGACGACGCGGTTGCGGAAGAGGAGGCAGCGTAATGGCCTTCCGCAAGAAATTCACCCCCCGCCGCAAGTTCTGCCGCTTCTGCGCGGACAAGGACCTGAAGATCGACTACAAGCGCGCCGACATCCTGCGCGACTTCATCACCGAGCGGGGCAAGATCATTCCCCGCCGCATCACCGGGACCTGCGCCGCCCACCAGCGCCGCCTGACCACCGCCATCAAGCGCGCCCGACAGATGGCCCTGATCTACTACTCCGCCACCCATTCCACCCGGGTGATCAAGCGTACGGTCTAGGAGGATAGCGCCATGAAACTTATCCTTCGCGCCGACGTGGACAACCTGGGCCGGCTGGGCCAGGTGGTGAAGGTGAAGCCCGGCTACGGCCGCAACTACCTGATCCCCCAGGGCCTGGCCATGATGGCCACCCAATCCAACCAGAAGGCCTTCGAGGTGGAGCGCAAGAAGCTCCAGGCCAAGATGGACGCGGTCAAGGCCGAGGCCATGACTCTGGCCGAGAAGCTGACCGCCGCCGAGGTCGTCATCCGGGTGCGCACCGGCGAGGCCGACCGCCTCTACGGTTCGGTCACCGCCGCCGCCATCGTTGACGCCCTGGCCGAGATGGGCATAGAAATGGACAAGCGCAAGCTTGACCTGGACGAGCCCATCCGCGCCCTGGGCCTGTACACTGTCGAGGCCAAGCTGCACGCCGACGTCCGCCCTGAGATCACCGTGCGGGTGGTCAAGCACGATTGGGTCCCCGGCCAGGAAGAGGCCGAGGCGCAGGAGCAGGCCGAAGCGCCGGAAGCCGATGACGCAGGAAAGGCCGAGCAGGAAGAGACGGCCTAGCGGGCCGCAATCCGCCGGAGCCGCCCTCGACCGGGCCTCCGCGGACCTGTTGCGCAGAATTCCCCCCCAGAACCTGGAGGCCGAACAGGCGGTTCTGGGGGGGATTTTTCTGAAGACCGCGGTCTTCCACGAGGTCCTCGACGTCCTGGTCGAGGACGACTTCTATTCCCCGGCCCACCGGGCCATCTATTCCGCCTGCCGGAGCCTGTTCGAAAAGAGCGCGCCCATCGACCTGGTCACCGTGGCCGAGGAGCTCACCGGCCAGGGCCAGATCGAGACCGTGGGCGGCCACGTGTACCTGGGCGAACTGGCCGCCTCCCCGGTCTCCGCATCCAACGCGCTCTACCACGCGCGCATCGTCAAGGACAAGGCGGTGCAGCGCAAGCTCATCGAGACCGCGGGCCAGATCATCGCCTCCAGCTTCGAGGCCGGCGGCAACGTGGACGCCCTGCTGGACGAGTCCGAGCAGGCCATCTTCCGCATCTCCGAGTCGCGCACCAAGAACACCTACGTGGGCAGCAAGGAGCTGGTGGGCAAGGTGTTCCGCCAGCTCGAGGAGCTCTACGCCAAGAAGGAGCTGGTCACCGGCGTGCCCACGGGCTACCAGCGCCTGGACGAGATCACCGCCGGGCTCCAGCCCTCGGACCTCATCATCATCGCCGGCCGGCCCTCCATGGGCAAGACCGCCTTCGCGCTCAACCTGGCCCTGCGCGCGGCCTCGCACTTCGACGTGCCCAGCGCGGTGTTCTCCCTGGAGATGTCCATGGACCAGCTCATGATGCGCATGCTGTGCATCCGGGCCAAGGTGGACCTGGGCAGCCTGCGCCGGGGCTTCATCAGCGACGCGGACTGGGCGCGGCTCTTCGACGCGGCCCAGGACCTGTCGCAGGCCCCCATCTTCATCGACGACACCCCGGCCCTGTCCACCCTGGACCTGCGCGCCCGCTGTCGCAGGCTCAAGGCCGAGAAGAACCTGGGCCTGGTGGTGGTGGACTATTTGCAGCTCATGCGGGCCAGCCGGTTCATCGACTCCCGCGAGCAGGAGATCTCCGACATCTCCCGCTCCCTCAAGGCCCTGGCCAAGGAGATCCACGTCCCGGTCATCGCCCTGTCCCAGCTCAACCGCAAGGTGGAGGAGCGCACGGACAAGCGGCCCAAGCTCTCGGACCTGCGCGAATCCGGGGCCATCGAGCAGGACGCGGACGTGATCATGTTCCTCTACCGCGACGCGGTGTACAACAAGCAGGAAGACAACCCCAAGGCCAACATCGCCGAGGTCATCATCGGCAAGCAGCGCAACGGCCCCATCGGCGACGTGGAGCTGGTCTTCCTGCGGGAGAGCACCTCCTTCGAGGACCTGGAGCACGCCCCCGCGCCCTCCGAGTACACCGGTTCCTGACCCGCCGGCCCCGGCCTACAACCCCCCAAGCCAAGGGAGTCCACATGTCCTGCGCCTTTTTCCACCCGGCCGAGGGATTCTCCCGCGACGAGATCCGCGCGGTGCAGACCGTGCGCCTGGCCGCCAGCATCGAGCGGGCCAAGGCCTCGCCCTTCTACGCCGAGCGCCTGAAGAACATCGACCCCGGGGACATCAAGAGCCCCGAGGACGTGCGCCGCCTGCCCCTGACCACCAAGGACGACCTGCGCGCGTCATATCCGGACGGGCTGGTGGCCGCGCCCCGGGAGAAGCTGGTGCGGCTGCACGCCTCCAGCGGCACCACCGGCTCGCCCACGGTCATCTTCCACACCCAGAACGACCTGAACTCCTGGGCCGACCTCATGGCCCGGTGCATGCACATGGTGGGCATCCGGTCCACGGACGTCTTCCAGAACATGTCCGGCTACGGGCTTTTCACCGGCGGGCTTGGCATCCACTACGGGGCCGAGCGCCTGGGCTGCCTGACCATCCCCGCGGGCGCGGGCAACACCAAGCGCCAGATCAAGCTCATCATGGACTTCGGGGTCCAGGTGCTGCACATCATCCCGTCCTACGCCCTGTACTTCGGGTCCGTGCTGCGCGAGATGGGCATCAGTCCCGAGGACTTCCCACCGCGCATCGCGCTCATCGGCGCGGAGCCCCACACCGACGCCGCGCGCCGCAAGATCGAGGCCCTGCTGGGCCTCAAGGCCTACAACTCCTTCGGCCTGTCCGAGATGAACGGCCCGGGCGTGGCCTTCGAGTGCCTGGAGCAGGACGGCCTGCACATCTGGGAGGACGCCTACATCGCCGAGGTCATCGATCCCGAGACCCTGGAGCCGGTGGCCCCGGGCGAGGTGGGCGAGCTGGTCATGACCACCCTGTGCCGCGAGGGCATGCCCATCCTGCGCTACCGCACCCGCGACCTGACCCGCTTCCTGCCCGGGGAGTGCGCCTGCGGCCGCGCGCACGTGCGCATGGACCGCATCAAGGGCCGGGCCGACGACATGTTCATCGTCAAGGGCGTGAACGTGTACCCCATGCAGATCGAGGCCGTGCTCATGGCCATGCCCGAGGTGGGCGAGAACTACCTCATCGAGCTGACCCGCCACGACTACAAGGACGACATCGTGGTCAAGGTGGAGATGAAGGAGGAGTTCTTCGTGGAGGACATGCGCGCCCTGGCCGGGGTGCAGAAGCGCATCGCCTCGCGCCTGCGCGACGAGATCCTGGTCACGCCCAAGGTGGAGCTGGTGGAGCACAACTCCCTGCCCAAGAGCGAGGGCAAGGCCAAGCGGGTGAACGACCTGCGCGGCGCGGACAACGGGAACGGCAATGGCTGAGGTCCTGGCCGGGGTCTTCCTGTTCCTCATGGCGGCGGCGCTCTTCCTGCACGTCTTCTCCCTGCCCGCCAACTGGGTCATCCTGGTGCTGGTGGCGCTGTACAAGCTCATCCGGCCCGAGACCGACCTGACCTGGACCATGTTCCTGCTCCTGGCGCTCCTGGCCGGGGTGGGGGAGGCCGTGGAGTTCGCGGCCCAGGCCTACGGGGGCAAGCGCTTCGGGGCCACGGGCAAGGGCAACCTGGGCGGCATCATCGGCGCCATCGCCGGGGCCATCCTGGGCGCGCCGGTGCTTCTGGGCCTGGGCGCGCTGCCCGGGGCGCTGCTGGGCGCGTGGGCCGGGTGCCTGCTCTTCGAGAAGCTGCACGGCCGGCCCTGGGACGAGTCCGTGCGCGCGGCCTGGGGCGCCATGTGGGGCAAGTTCTTCGGCCTCACCGCCAAGGTGGGCTTCGGCGTGGCCATCCTCTCCCTGGCCGTGCCCAGGATGTGGCCGAACTAGGTTTTTGAAAAACACACGTGTTTTTCGGGGGGCGGATGTGGCCCATCTAAACAACCTTCGCTTTGTCACCGGACCATAAGGATACGACCATGACCGAGACCGGATTCCCCGCCTACCGCGGCCAGATGGAATACTTCTGCCTGGGCTGCGGCGCGTCCCACGGCACCGAGGAACTGTACTACACCTGCCCCTCCTGCGGCAGCGTGTTCCTGCTCCGGGACCTGAACTTCGGGGAGCTCAGGAAGACCTCGGGCCAGGCCTGGCGCGACCTGTTCGACGCCCGGGCCGCCTCGCGGGAGCCCGCGTTCCGCGGGATCTTCCGCTACTACGAGCTCATGGCCCCGGTCATGGAGCGAGAGGACATCATCTGCCTGGGCGAGGGCCACACCCCCATCGTGGAGGCGTCCCCCACCCTGGAGCAGCAGGTGGGCGTTCCCTTCGCGTTCAAGAACGACGGCCAGAACCCCAGCGCGTCCTTCAAGGACCGGGGCATGGCCTGCGCCTTCTCCTTCCTCAAGTACGCCATCCGCACCCGGGGCTGGGACGAGGTGCTCACGGTCTGCGCGTCCACGGGCGACACCTCCGCCTCGGCCGCGCTGTACGCGGCCTACGTGGGCGGCCCGGTGAAGAGCGTGGTCATCCTGCCCCAGGGGAAGGTCACCCCGCAGCAGATGGCCCAGCCCCTGGGCTCGGGCGCGCTGGTGCTGGAAGTGCCGGGCGTGTTCGACGACTGCATGAAGGTGGTGGAGCACCTGGCCGACAACTACCGGGTGGCCCTGCTCAACTCCAAGAACGCCTGGCGCATCCTGGGCCAGGAGTCCTACGCCTTCGAGGCGGCCCAGTGGTACGGCTGGGACCTGGCGGGCAAGGCGGTGTTCGTGCCCATCGGCAACGCGGGCAACATCACCGCGGTCATGGCCGGGTTCCTCAAGCTGCACGAGCTGGGCATCATCGCGACCCTGCCCCGCATCTTCGGGGTGCAGTCCCACCACGCGGACCCGGTGTACCGCTACTATGCGGCCGAACCCGCCACCCGCGCCTGGAAGCCCGTGCCCGTGGAGCCCAGCGTGGCCCAGGCGGCCATGATCGGCAACCCGGTGTCCTTCCCCCGGGTCAAGCACTTCGCCGAGCGCTACACCAAGATCGCGGGCGAGGACGGGTTCTCGGTGGTCCAGGTCACGGAGCAGGCCATCATCGAGGGCATGCTCCTGGCCAACCGGCACGGCCACATCGCCTGCACCCAGGGCGGGGAGTGCCTGGCCGGCCTGCTGCGCGCCAAGGAACTGGGCCTCGTGCAGCCCGGCGAGTCCGCGCTCCTGGACGCCACGGCCCATCATCTCAAGTTCATCGGCTTCCAGGACATGTACTTCACCAACTCCTTCCCCCCGGCCTTCGGCATCGCCCCCAAACGCGAGCTGGCCAACCGCCCGTACCTGCTCATCGAGCCTGCGGAAAAGGAGCGTCTCTCCGCCGCGGACTACACCCAGGCCGCGGCCCAGGCCGTGGCCGAGAGGCTGGGGTTGAAAAAGAAGTAGGGGAGGGGGCAAGCGTACCGTTCCATTCCTTCCCTTGACACAAAAGTTATCAAAAGTTATATCTACCATGACCCGCATCGAGTGGACCCGGAAGGCCATGAAGCAGGCAGCCCGGATCGACCATGCCAGGTTCGTGGAGATTCGGCGGGCGGTCGAGGGGCTGGTTCGCTGGCCGGACTGCCGCAACGTCAAGGCGCTGCAAGGGCGCGAAGGCTATCGGTTGCGGGTGGGCCGCTACCGGGTGCTGTTCACCGTGCACGAGGGCGCGGTGCGCATCATCCGGGTGGAGGAGGTCAAGAAGCGCGATGAACGCACCTACTGAGCACCAGATCATCAAGGCCCCGGACGGCACGCCTTTGTACGCCCTGGTCCCCTGGGAGGAGTACGAGGAGCTTTTCGCCGGCCGGCCCGACGACGAGGTGACCATCCCGCACGAGGTGGTGGTTTTGCACCTGGAGGAGGGCATGCCCCTCATCCGCGCCTGGCGTGAGCACCTGGGCCTGTCCCAGCGCGAGGTGGCGCGGCGCATGGGCGTGTCCCAGCCGGCCTTCGCCAAGATGGAAGGCCCCGAAGCCAGGCCCCGCCTGGCCACCCTCAAGAAGATCGCCGCTGCCCTGGGAGTGGAGTGGGAACAGCTTCGGCCGTAGCCCGCGCCCGGCGCCCTCCCGCGCCAAAGAAACTCCGCGCCGACCAGCTCCATTTCGACCTCGGCCTGGCCGCATTCGCCGGCCCAGCGCCCGGGCCGTCTTTATTGATGCAGCCATTCCCAATGGCCCAAGTCCAGCCGTACATATAAACAAGGTCCTTCTCATGGCCGGGCCCGCTCGATTCACGTCCGGTTCGGTGGGATTTCCCCGGATGAAACGGCTTGCCGTCCTTTGACATTTGCCTTTATGTTGTGTATCATGAAAATATATATAGTGCGTGTTTTATAATTGACGCCCATGTTGTAAACAAGACGCGCGCTTTGCCTCATTCTCAGGCAAGGACGCCCCCAAAGGATGAGCCCATGGCCAGACTGCTCGGCTCTCCTCATCTGCAAGCGCCCCTGGCGATCTTGGTCCTGCTCGTCCTCCTGGCCCCGTCCCGGGCCCCTGCCGCGCCCGGCGACCTGCTGTGGTCCTATAGCGTCGGCTCGATCCAATACTCCTGCCCGGCCGTGAGCGCCAACGGGACCATCTACGTGGGCAGCTCAGACAACAAGCTCTACGCCCTGAACCCGGACGGAACGCAGCAATGGGCCTATTTGACACCCAGCGACGTGGTGGGCTCCCCGGCCGTGAGCATCAACGGGACCATCTACGTGGGCAGCTTGGACAAAAAGCTCTACGCCCTGAACCCGGACGGAACGCTGCAATGGAGCTATCCCGCCGGTAGCGCGATTTACTCCTCCCCGGCCGTGAGCGCCAACGGGACCATCTACGTGGGCAGCAACGACAGAAAGCTCCACGCCCTGAACCCGGACGGAACGCTGCAATGGAGCTATTTGACCGGCAGCAGCGTGCTGTCCTCCCCGGCCGTGAGCGCCAACGGGACCATCTACGTGGGCAGCGGCGACAAGAAGCTCTACGTCCTGAACCCGGACGGAACACTGCAATGGGCCTATGGAATGGGGGGCGCCATACAAATGTCCTCCCCGGCCGTGAGCGCCAACGGGACCATCTACGTGGGCAACGCCGACAACAAGCTCTACGCCCTGAACCCGGATGGAACGCTGCAATGGACCTATACGACCGGCGGCGACGTGGTCTCCTCCCCGGCCGTGAGCGCCAACGGGACCATCTACGTGGGCAGCCGCGACAGGAATCTCTATGCCCTGAACCCGGACGGGACGCTGCAATGGTCCTATACGACCGGCGGCATGATATACGCCTCTCCGGCCCTGAGCGCCAACGGGACCGCCGTCTACGTGGGCAGCAACCGTGTCTACGCCGTCGAAGGCGGCGCAGGCGGGCTCATGGAAAGCGCCTGGCCCAAGTTCCACCAGAACCAGGCCAACCTGGGCCGGGAAGAGGGGCTCGTTTGGCTGTATCCGGGCCAGACGACCGTGACCGTGGACTTCAAGTGGTACAACTGCACCGCCTGCAACGCCACGGACATCGCGTCCTGCTATCACATGGAGTTCACGCCCCGGACGAGCCTTTCGGCCTTCAACTGCACCGTGACGCCCCCGGGCTCCATGGTCACCTTCATGCTCGACGCCCACAACCTGAACGGCACGGCCAGAGGCCTGAGCCTGGCCAAGTTCTCCGACTCCTCGCACACCGGCAGGACCTTCGGGACCTATTCCTCGGCCAACGCCACGGGGGAGGGGGCATGGTGGCTCACGAATTCGAGCTACGGCTACATCCCCCGGGACGAGGAACTGGACGCCAACGCCACCTATTTCGTGTGCTACAACCTGCGGGACAACGGGGCCTACGACAACGACCCCGCCCTGGGCGTGATCCTGGACCCCGTGGCCGCGGGCGTGGCCCCGGCGGCCCCGTCCTCTTTCTCCCCCCTCTCCGACTCCACGGGCTGCGTCCTGAACCCGCACGACGGCCCGCAGCCGGGCCTGCTCGTCCTCCTGGCCGCCGGGGCCGGCCTGTTCCTGCTGCGCAGGAAACGGACAACCCGACCCGACTGATCGGGAACTTCCCGGCCCGCAACCCGGCCCCTTCCGCAGGCGTCCCTCCCTTCCGACTTGACAGGAGGCCGCAGCGGAGGTGAAGACGCGCGGTGACCGCATCTGCTGCGCGCCAGACCGTCAGGGTTCCGGACAGTGCGCCCCCGGGCGTGGAACGGGAACGGATCCGGCCGCAGTGGAAACTCGGAGCCGTTGCATGTCCAAAAAACTCCGCGCCGACCAGCTCCTCTTCGACCTCGGCCTGGCCGAGAGCCGGGAGAAGGCCAAGCGGCTCATCATGGCCGGGGCCGTGCTGCGCGTGCTGGAGGGGCGGGAGGAGCCGGTGCGCAAGCCCGGGGACCAGCTCCCGCCCGACGCGGTGCTCCGGGTGGCCGAGCCCGAGCGCTACGTGTCCCGGGGCGGGCACAAGCTGGAGACCGCGCTCACGCACTTCTCCCTGGACGTCACCGGGTTCGTGTGCCTGGACGCCGGGGCCTCGACGGGCGGGTTCACGGATTGCCTGCTCCAGCACGGCGCGGCCAGGGTCTACGCCGCGGACGTGGGCAAGGGCCAGTTGGACGTGAAGCTGCGCGCGGACGCGCGGGTGGTGGTGCTGGAGGAGGTCAACCTGCGCCACGCCCCGGCGGACCTCGTGCCCGAGCCCGTGGACCTCATCACCGCGGACCTCTCCTTCATCTCCCTCACCAAGGTCCTGCCGGCCCTGGTGCGGTTCCTCAAGCCCGGCGGCCGGGTGGTGGCCCTGGTCAAGCCTCAGTTCGAGCTGGGGCCCGGGGCCGCGGTCAAGGGCGTGGTGCGCGACCCGGCCCTGCGCCAACAGGCCGTGGACCTGGTGACCAACTTCTGCCGGGATGAGCTGGGCCTCGCCCCCCTGGGCGCGGTGCCCGCCAAGATCAAAGGGCCCAAGGGCAACCAGGAATTCCTGGCCTCCTTCCTCCGGCCTGCCTGAACCCGGGTTGCCTCGGCAACCGAGCGTGGCTAGAATAGGAGACTACGCCAAGGAGGATTCCCATGCGCCAGCTTGTCGCCATAACCGTCCTGCTCCTGCTCTCGCTCGGCGCCCTGCCCGGGTGCGCCATCTACAACACCGCGGTGGACGAGCGCCCGGTGGGCACCATCGTCAAGGACGAGACCATCTCGGCCAAGCTCCAGGCCAAGTTCCTGGAGGACAAGACCGTGAGTTACCTGAACATCAGCCCCCTGTCCTATGAGGGCCACGTGTACCTGGTGGGCGAGTACGACACCGCCAAGGAGCGCGACCGGGCCATCGCCCTGGCCGAGGAGACCGACGGGGTGCGCGAGGTGACCACCTTCCTGCTGCCGGTGAAGCCCGGCGACACCTGCGGGACCACGGACAACCTGGAGAAGAAGGCCGCGGTCAAGAAGCGGCTCATCGAGGACAAGGGCATCTGGTCCACCAACGTGAACGTGGAGGTGGTCCAGTGCCGGGTGGTGCTGCTCGGCATCGTGGGCTCCGCGGCCGAACTGGACAAGGCCGTGGCCCACGCCAAGGCCGTGCCCGGGGTGCGCGAGGTGAAGAGCTTCCTCAAGGTGCGCGCCCGCAACTGACCACCCCCTCCCGCCTTCCGCCCCTGCGGCATTATCCCTGTCGATGTACAGGGAAATGCCGCATCGTTTTTTTCGATTTGTCCTATTCATGAATCTTTTCTAGTGCTTCAGGCTGCTCGACACCCCTTCCGGAGTGACGCCATGCAGCGGAGCGGTCGAATCCTGGTCGTCTGCCATTGCCTGTTGAACGCCAACGCCAAGGTGCGGCCCCTGGCCGCCTACGGCGGGGCGCACCTGGAGGCCCTGCGGCCCTGGTTGGAGCAGGGCGTGGGACTGTTCCAGCTTCCCTGCCCGGAGACCGCCTGCCTGGGCCTGCGGCGCTGGGGCATGACCCGGGAGCAGTACGACCACCCCGCCTTTCGCCGGGCCTGCCGCGGCCTGTTGCAGCCGGTGCTGGACCAGCTGGCCGCCTTTGCCGCCGACGGCTGCGAGGTGGTGGCGGTGGTGGGCATGGACGGCAGCCCCAACTGTGGCGCGTTCGCCACCTGCGCCGGGTTTCTCGGGGGGGAGGTATCGTCCCCGGCCACCCGTCTGGACGATCAGGTCGCCGCACTGCGGATCGCGCCCGGACGGGGGGTGTTCCTGGAAGAACTGGCCGCGGCCCTGGACGCGGCGGGCCTGGATATCCCGTTCTGGGCCGTGGACGAGGCGCGTCCCGGCCGTCTTCGCACCTCGGCGGAATCCCAACCCGAATAAGGAGCACGAATCATGGTCAAGCGCATGCTGGCGTTGAGCTTGTTGGTGGCGGTTCTGGCCGGCCTGTCCCCGGCCCAGGCCGCGGACTCGTCCTGGTCCGCGGTCAAGGGGCGCGGCGAGCTGGTGGTGGGGTTTGCGGCGCACTACCCGCCCTTCGAGTCCAAGAACGAGAAGACCGGAGCCTTCGAGGGCTTCGACGTGGACCTGGCCCTGGCCGTGGCCAAGCAGCTGGGCGTCACGGTGAAGTTCGTGGACGCCGAGTGGCAGGGGCTGCTGGGCGGGCTGGGCAAGGGGGATTTCGACGTGCTCGTCACCTGCATGTCCAAGTCCGAGACCCGGGGGCAGAACGTGAACTTCACGGATGTGTACTACCGGCTGGCCGACGTGATGGTGGTCCGCAAGGACGAGGCCCGCATCAAGGCCAAGGCCGACCTCCAGGGCAAGGTGGTGGGCGTGCAGCTCGGCTCGGGCAGCGAGCAGCTGGTGGACTCCATGACCGGGTTCCAGGAGGTTAAGCGGTACAACTACAATCCCGAGGCCTTCCTGGACCTCAAGCACCGCCGCATCGACGCCCTGGTGGTGGGCTACGCCTACGCCGTGAACCAGATCAAGGCGGACCCCTCCTACAAGGTGGTGGGCGCGCCCCTGGCCGAGGCGGAGATCGTCATGGTGCTGCGCAAGGGCGCGGACGAACTCACCGTCCGGCTCGACCAGGCCCTGGCCGCGGCGCGCAAGAGCGGCGCGTACCAGGCCGCCGTGGACCGCTGGCTGAAGGTCGACTAGGCGGGCAGGGCGGGCATGGACGGCTTCCGCTTCGACATCCTGGGCTACGCGGCCGGCGACCTGCTGCTGGGCGCGTGGATCACCCTGCGGATCAGCGCGGTGGCGTTCGTGTTCGCCCTGGCCCTGGGCACGGCGGTGGGGGTGGCCCGCTCCCGTTCGCCCCTGTGGCGGCGGCTGCTCGGCCCCTATGTGGAGGTGCTGCGCGGCACCCCGCTGCTCATCCAGCTCTTCTTCCTGTATTACGGCCTGCCCACCGCGGGCCTGAACCTGGACAGCCTCACTGCGTCCTACCTGGGGCTGGGGCTCAACGGCGGGGCCTACATCTCGGAGATCGTGCGCGGGGCCCTGGCCGGGGTGGACCGCGGCCAGGAGGAGGCGGCCCTGTCCACGGGCCTGAGCGCCTGCCAGGCCCTGGCCTGGGTCATCCTGCCCCAGGCCCTGCGCATGGCCCTGCCGCCCCTGGTGAACTCCTTCTCGGCCCTGCTCAAGGACTCCTCCCTGGTCTCGGTGCTGGCCATCACCGAACTGACCCGCATCGGCCAGCTCGTCTACACCCGCACCTTCCGGGCCTTCGAGATCTACCTGGCGGTGGGGCTCATGTACTTCCTGATGACCTGGGCCGCGGCCCGGCTCTCCCGGGGGCTGGAGCGGCGCTTCGGCACCGTGGGCAGCAGCGTCGCCTAGCCGCCCAACCGGTCCAGGAGCGCCCCCAGGGCCTTCAGGTGGGCCTTTTCCTCGTCCGCCAGGCGCAGGAGCAGCTTCTCGGACTCCGGGTCCGAGCCCGCCGCGACCATGCGGGAATAGAGGTCCAGGGCGTAGGCCTCGATGGCCATGCCCGCCTCCAGCGCGGCCTGGGGGGACTCCAGCAGGCCCGGGTTCTGGTCCAGGAAGTCCTCGGCCGTGATTCCGCCCTCCAGGGCCTCGCCCGTGGCCTGGTCCAGGAAGTCCCCCACGGTCAGGGTCTCGCCCGTGGTCTGGCGGTGCACGATGAGCAGCCAGGCGATGTGCTTCTCCTCGAACCCGGCCAGCCGGGCGTAGGTCTCGCCGGCCTCCCGGTCCTTGGCCCGCTCCGCCAGGGCGGTGTAGAAGCGGTTCAGGTTCTGCTCCATGCAGCAGGCCTGCAGCACCACCTCCCGCGGGGACGCCGCGTTGGCGAAGAAGTTCATCCCCAGGTTCGGGCCGCCGCTCACGGCCTGGCCCTGCCAGGCGGTGATGCCGCCCTGCAGGTTGAACACCTGGCCGAACCCGTGGCCGGCCAGGAATCCGGCCGCCGACGCGCTGCGCCCGCCCGAGCGGCAGTAGGCCAGCACCGGCTTGGCCCTGTCCAGCTCGCCCACCCGGTCGGCCAGTTCCGGCAAGGGCACGTGCCGCGCCCCGGGGATGTGCATCTCCTCGTATTCCCAGTCCTGGCGCACGTCGAGCAGGGTGAAGCTGTCCTGGCCGTGGGAGGCCAGAAAGTCCCGGGCCTGGTCCGCGGTGATGTCGGTGAATTCGGGCATGGGGCCTCCGCGCAGGTGTTCTTCTCCCGGTAGTAGCACAGCAGGCAGCGCCAGGCCAGCGGCGTTGACGGCGCGAGGGCCGGGGGCTATCACGCAACGTCATGTCCCGATTGCGCGCCACGCTCCTGCCCGCCCTGGCCCAGGCCCTGGTCCTGTTCGGCCTGGCTGCGGCCCTGGCCTGGCTGGCCAACGACCGGCCCGGCGGTCTGGCCTGGAGCCCCGCGCCTGAGCCGCCCGCGGCCGCGGCCGCGGCTGCGGACCAGGGCGTTCCGGACATCGGCCTGGACGAGGCCCGCGCCCTGCACGGACAGGGCGTGCTCTTCCTGGACGCCCGCCTGCCGGCGGACTATGCCGAGGCCCACATCCCGGGCGCGCGCAGCGCCTCCCCGGACCTGTTCACCGACCAGTTGGAGGCCCTGCTGGCCGACGGCCCCAAGGACCGGCCCCTGGTGGCCTACTGCCATGACCTGGCCTGCCCCATGGCCCGCAACCTGGCCGAGAACCTGGTCCTGCTGGGCTACACCGGGGTGCGGGTCTTTGCCGGCGGCATGGCCGAGTGGACCGGCGCAGGCGAGCCCACTGTCCCGGGGGAGGCCCCGTGAGCCGCGTGTGGACCGCGCTGCGCCTGGGGCTGGGCCTCGTCTTCGTGCTGGCCAGCCTGGACAAGATCGCCCATCCCGCGCTCTTTGCCCAGGCCATTGCCAATTACCGCATCTTGCCCGAGGCCCTGGCGAACCCGGCGGCCCTCCTCCTGCCCTGGGTGGAGGCCGTGGCCGGCCTGGCCCTGGCCTGCGGGGTGCTGGTCCGGGGCGCGGCCCTGGTCGTCGCCGGGCTCATGGCCGTGTTCTTCACGGCCTTGCTCTCGGCCCTGGCCCGGGGCCTGGACATCGCCTGCGGCTGTTTCACCGTGGACCCCCTGGCCGCACCGGACGTGGCCTTCGACATCGTGCGCGACGGAGCGATCCTGGTGCTGGCCCTGGCCGTGTTCTGGCGCGAGGTGTGGGGCAGGGGCCGGCCCCGGCCTTGACACCCAACCGCCGGGGATGTTGTACACTCGGCACAACCCTGCCTGTTCCAGGAGTGCTGCATGCTGTACATCCACCCGGTTCTCATGGCCCTGGTCATCCTGCTCTACGCCTACGTGCTGTACCTGGGCGTGGCCCGTTTCCGGTTCAACCACCTGAAGCAGCGGGTCATGTTCCAGTGGAAGCGGCACGTGCGCCTGGGGCAACTGGCCGTTCTCGGCTACGTGTTGGGCGGCGGGCTGGGCATGCTCGCGACCTGGAAGGAGTGGAGCGTGGCGGGCGGCATGGGCTGGCACTACCATAATTTCGTCTACGTGATCCTGCCCCTGTGCGTGGTGAGCTTCGCCACCGGCACCTACATGGACCGCAAAAAGGCCCCGCGCAAGCTCCTGCCCCTGGCGCACGGGCTGACCAACCTGGTGCTCTTGCTCTCGGGCATCTGCCAGATCTTCACCGGCCTGCCCGTGATCCGGAACCTCTAGGAGCGCCGTGCGCTTCCGGGATTTCGCCGCGTACCACGAGGCCGTCCGCCACCCGGACGGCCTGCGCGGCCCGGGCCTGGACTGGTCCGACCGGCCCGAGGTGTTCAAGCGCTATCCCGGGGCCTTCGGGGTTCCCCTGGCGGGGGCGCTTCCCCAACCCCTTCCCCTGGACGCGGTGTTGGCCGGCCGGTGCGCGGCCGCGCCCCCGGCAGCTTTGGGCGACCTGGCCGGCATCCTGCTCTGCGCCCACGGCCTGACCCGGCGGGAGAGCGGGCCGGGCTGGGAGCACTGGTACCGCACCGTGGCCTCGGCCGGGGCCCTGTATCCGGCCGAGCTGTACGTGGCCGCGGCCGGCCTGCCCGGGCTTGCGGCCGGGCTCTACCATCTGGACCCGGCCGGCCCGGCCCTGGCCCGGCTGCGCAGCGGCGACCGCCGGCCGGACCTGGCCCGGGCCGCGGGCTTGGCCCCGGGCGGCCTGGGCTTCGCCATCACCGGCATCTTCCACCGCAGCGCCTGGAAATACGGGCCGCGCGCCTTCCGCTACGTGCTCCTGGACGCGGGCCATCTCCTGGAGAGCCTGGGCCAGAGCCTGGCGGCCCGGGGCCTGGCTCCCCGGGTCTCCCTGCGCTTCGACCAGGCGGCCCTGGACGGGCTGCTCGGCCTGGACCCGGGCCGCGAGGCCTGCCTGGCCGTGGTGCGCGCCGACGGCCCCGGCCCGGCCGGGGAGAGCGGGGCAGGGGAGGGGGATCTGCCGGAGGATGTCCTGCGCCAGGCCAGCCGCACGGCCCGCAACGACGGGCCGTGGGAGGAGATTCTGAGCGTGTGCCGGGCCACGGAAGCGGGCCGTGCGCCCCAGGCCGGGATCGTTCCGGCGGACCTCGCTGCGGCTTCCGGCCCCTGGAGCGGCCTGGGCGATGCGCCCCTGCCCGCCGGGGCCCTGGATTACCCGGCCGCGGTGTTGCGCCGCCGGTCCCGCCGCGATTTCACGGCCGCGCCCCTGGAGCCGGAGCGGCTGGCCGCGCTGCTCTCCCTGCTCCGGCCCGCGGACCCGGCCGAGCCCCTGCCCTTGGCCGCGCTGCTCGCCACCCACCGCGCCGGGAACCTGGCCGACGGGCTGCACCTGCTGGACCTGGCGCAGGGGGCCACGGCCCTGGTCCGGACCGGGGACTTCTCCGCGGCCCTGGCCCGGGCCTGCCTGGGCCAGGGCTGGATGGCCCGGGCCAACCTGCTCCTGGCCCTGGCCACGGACTTTCCGGCCCTGGAGCGGGAATGGGGCCAGGCCGGCTACCGCGCCGCGCATCTGGCCGCCGGCCGCCTG
Source organism: Desulfovibrionaceae bacterium UBA6814 (assembly GCA_002452635.1). Lineage (GTDB taxonomy): Bacteria > Desulfobacterota > Desulfovibrionia > Desulfovibrionales > Desulfovibrionaceae > UBA6814. The sequence continues at coordinate 19,810 of DKEU01000173.1, forward strand.
GGGCAGCGGCTCTACGTGGCGGCCACGGCCTTGGGCCTGGGCTGTTGCGGAATTGGCGCGTTTTTCGACCACCCTGCCCGCGAACTTTTGGGCTTGCCCTCCGGGGGCCGGCTGCTGTACGTCCTGGCCGCCGGCCGGGTGAAGGGCTGAGCGAGCCCTGGCCACGGGCCGGGCGCCGGGCTTGGCATCGGGTCCGAAGTATGGCATACGTTCCCAGTACATCGTGACACGCTTTGCGTACGCAGCCTCCAGACAGGCAGCGCGCGCCAGCAGGAGCCATGGCACAACTCGCGCACCCTGCCCCGGACCGGCCCCCGGGGACCATCACCTGCACCGTCCTGGGCCGGGAGTGGCGCCTGGCCCGCTTCGCGGACCTGGAATCCCTGTGGGACCAGATCGGCCAGGACGATCTGGACCAGGACGAGCGCCTGCCCTACTGGGTGGAGCTGTGGCCCGCCAGCCTGGCCCTGGGCCACTGGCTGGGCGAGCGCCGGGAGCAGGTGGCCGGCCGCCGGGTCCTGGACCTGGGCTGCGGTCTGGGGCTCACTGCCCTGGTGGCGGCCAGCCTGGGCGGCCGGGTGCTGGGCCTGGACTACGAGCCCGCGGCCCTGCGCTACGCCGCAGCCAACGCCCGGGCCAACGCGGTGTCCGGGGCGGACTTCGCCTGCATGGACTGGCGCGCTCCGGCCCTGCGCCCCGGGACGGCGGACCTGGTGGCGGCCGGCGACGTGATGTACGAGAAGCGCTTCGCCGTGCCGGTGGCCGATTTTCTGGAGCACGCCCTGGCCCCGCGGGGACTGGCCTGGGTGGCCGAGCCCAACCGCGCGGTGTATGGCCATTTCCGCGAGGTCCTGGCCGGCCGGGGCTGGAGCATGGAGCTGCGCAGGACCACCGCGGTGCCCCCCGTGTCCGGGGAAGGGTACACGGTGACCGTGAACATATGGGAAATCGCCCGGCCGGGGGCCTGAAGCCGGCATACAAAAGGAGAGCACATGGGCCAGACCATCCGTTTCGGCGTGTCCCTGGATTCCGACCTCCTGGAGAAGTTCGACAAGCTCTGCGAGGAGATGAGCTACCAGACCCGCTCCGAGGCCATCCGCGACCTCATCCGCAACACCCTGGTGAAGCGGGAGTGGGAGGACACGGACAAGGAGATCGCGGGCACCCTGTCCATGGTCTTCGACCACCACCAGAGCCAGCTCTCCCAGAAGCTCACCGAGGTGCAGCACGACAACCTGGACCTCATCGTCACCACCCTGCACGTGCACCTGGACCACCACAACTGCCTGGAGGTGCTGGTGCTCAAGGGGCCCGGCGACCGGGTGCGCAAGCTCGGCCAGCGCCTGCTCTCCACCAAGGGGGTCAAGCACGGCAAGCTCTCCCTGACCACCACCGGCCAGGACATCGTCTAGTGAAGGACGTCCAGTCTTCCCCGGCCGACGTGGCCCTGTCCATCGACCGGGTGGGGGTCAAGGGCTTGTCCCTGCCCATCACCGTGCGGGTCAAGGGCAAGGGCGTGCAGCACACCGTGGCCACGGTGGACCTGTTCGTGGACCTGCCCGCCGAGTTCAAGGGCACCCACATGAGCCGTTTCCTGGAGGCTTTGGGGGCCTGGGACGAGGGCCTGGACTACGCCAGCTTCAAGCGCCTGCTCCAGGACGTGCGCGACCGCCTGGCCGCCACCCGGGCGCACATCCACTTCCACTTTCCCTACTTCCTGGAGAAGCGCTCCCCGGCCACGGCCAGCCCGGGACTCATGGGCTACGACTGCTCCCTGACCGGGGAGCTCGAAAACGGCTCCCTGTCCTTCGTGCTGGGGGTGGACGTGCCGGTCATGACCGTGTGTCCCTGCTCCCTGGCCATCTGCGACGGCGGGGCGCACAGCCAGCGGGCGGTGGTGCGCATCCGCACCCGGTTCAAGGGGTTCCTCTGGCTGGAGGACCTCATCGCCATCGCCGAGGCCGCGGGCTCCTCGCCGGTGTACGCCCTGCTCAAGCGCGAGGACGAGCGGGACGTGACCCGGAACGCCTTCGCCCATCCGGCCTTTGTGGAGGACGTGGTGCGCGCCGCGGCCCAGGACCTGGAGGCCCATCCCCAGGTGACCTGGTACAGCGTGGAGGTGGAGAGCTTCGAATCCATCCACAACCACAGCGCGTACGCCAGTATTGAAAAGGCGGTGCAAAGGCCGTAGAATGTCGGCCAAGAGCACCGCCATGGACGTTTCCCTCGCCGCATCCCTGTCCGCCCTGGACGCCTACGCCCTGTCCCAGCAGGTCACGGCCAACAACCTGGCCAACATGAACACCGAGGAGTTCCGCGCCTCCCGGGTCACCCTGGAGGACGTGGCCAACCAGGGCGGGGTGGCGGTGCAGGAGGTGCGCGAGACCTCCGACGCGCCGCCCCTGGTCCCCTCCCAGCGCCTGCTCGAGGTGCAGGGCCAGGTGGTGCAGGAACAGGCCTGCGTGGAGGGCTCCAACACCGATGTGGCCCGGGAGATGGTGAACCTCATGGTGAACCAGCGCGCCTTCGAGGCCAACGCCGCCGCGGTCCGGGTCCAGGACGAGATGGTGGGCACGGTGCTGGACATCTCGGTCTGAAATCATTTCTCCAATAATTCCATCATATTGTCCTGAATCTTGCGGGCGTTGCGCGCTTTCCTCCTGTCATTATATTGACAGGCGCAGGGGAACACGTATGCTGCGCCAGGTCTGCCGGCCCGGCCGGCGGCACCCGCCCAGGCCCCCAGCCCAGTTTCGCGGAGGCGCGATGGAACTGAACACCGGCAACATCATCGGCCGCAGTCCTGCCCTGGCCAAGGTCTTCTCGGTCCTGGCCAAGGTGGCGCCCACCGACTCCACGGTGCTGGTCACCGGCGAGTCGGGAACGGGCAAGGAACTGTTGGTGCGCGCCCTGCACCTCAATTCCCGCCGCCACGACAAGCCCTTCGTGCCCATCAACTGCGGGGCCATTCCCAGCGAACTCCTGGAGTCCGAGCTCTTCGGGCACGAGAAGGGGGCCTTCACCAGCGCCATCCGCTCCCGGGCCGGCCGCTTCGAGCTGGCCGACGGCGGCACCATCTTTCTGGACGAGATCGGCGAGCTCTCCCTGGCCCTGCAGGTGAAGATCCTGCGCGTGCTCCAGGAAAAGGAGTTCGAGCGGGTGGGCGGCACCGGCACCAAGAAGGTGGACGTGCGCATCGTGGCCGCCACCAACCGCGACCTGGAGCAGGAGGTGTCCCAGGGCAACTTCCGCGAGGACCTGTTCTACCGCCTGAACGTCATTCCCATCCACCTGCCGCCCCTGCGCGAACGCGGGGACGACGTGATGCTCCTGGCCGACTACTTCCTGAACGGCTTCTGCTCGGCCAAGAGCCGCCGGATGCTCTCCATCGCCGGCGACGCCCGGGACATGCTCCTGCGCTACTCCTGGCCGGGCAACATCCGCGAACTCGAGAATTTCATGGAGCGGCTGAGCATCTTGTGCGAGGGGGACAACGTGGCCCCCGCGGACCTGCCCGAGAAGATCTGGACCGACGTGGAGGGCAGGCCCCGGCCGGAACAGGCCGCGCCGGCGGTTCCCCAGGGCTTCGCCTGGCCGCGGATCGCGGACCTCCGGGACCAGGGCATGGACCTCAAGGTGTTCCTGGACACGGCGGAGGAGCGGCTGCTCAAGGAGGCCCTGGACATGGCCGGGGGGGTCAAGAACCAGGCCGCGGAGATCCTGGGCATCAAACGCACCACGCTCATCGAAAAGCTCAAGAAAAAGAATCTGTAGGTGTCTGTTGCAGGTGTCCATTCCCGCAGGCCGTTCAAAAACCGCGAGGGCAAGGCGCGAGAAAACGCCAAGGCCGAAGCGTATTGCGCATACGTGAGGGTTTGGCGTTTTCGAAGCAACGCAGCCATCGGGGGATTTTCAACGGCCTGCAAGGCCGCGGGGGGGCCATGCAACTTGCATGGTACTTGCATTGTACAGTGAAGTGAAAACCCTTTCCCGCTCCAGGCACGCCTGGATTCTCCTCGGGCCGGCGCTTTGCCTGCTGGTCCTGGCCTTCCCGGGCCTCTGCGGCGCGTACAGCTTCGACCAGCGCCAGGACCGGGAGCGCCTGGTATTCGAGTTCGAGGGCAAGCTGCCCCAGTATTCCGCGGCCCGCACCGGCTCCACCGAGATCATGCTGACCCTGCCCAAGGGCCTGGCCCTGGACGGCCGCTCCGCGCCCGGCACCGACCTGAAGCGCGCCCGGCTGGTGGAAGGGGTGGCGGCCGCGGACGGCGGGGTGCGCATCACCCTCAAGGACCCGGGCTTCGGCTTCGTGGTCCACGCCCTGCCCGACACCCGCAAGCTGGTGGTGGATATCTTCCGCGATCCCCTGGGCGCGCGCTGGAAACCCAGCGGCTCTCCCGCGCCGGCGGCCCCCGCGGCCAAGGCCGCGCCGGCCCCGGCGGCCAAGGCCCCGGCCAAGGCGTCGGCCAAGGCTCCGGCGGCCAAGGCCGCGGCTCCGGCCGCCGCCGCAGCCGCGCCCAACGCGTCGTCCCCTGCCGCCGCGGCCCCGGCCGAGCCCTCCCAGGTGGAGGCGCCTCCGGCCCAGCCCGCCGCGCCGCGGCCGTTCTATTCCGTGCCCTACGTGTTCCGGGGCAAGGTCCGGGCCGTGGGTCCGGACCAGGCCAAGCCCGTGTCCGTGGCCGAGTCGGCTCCCGTCCCAGCCGCCCCGGAGGCCTCGGCCGAGGCCGCAGCCCCCGCGCCCGCGGCGGCCCCTGCCGCCCCGGCTCCGGTTTCCGGCCGGGGCCAGGTGCGCGGGGGCATCTCCCAGGGCGGGACCGGGGCTGCTCCGGCGTCTGGCCAGGCCCCGGCCCCGGCGGCTCCCAACGCGTCCGCCGCTGCCCCGGCCCCGGCTCCGGCAACGGCCCCGGCCGCCCCGGCCGAGCCCTTTGGCCGCAGCCGGATCGTGGAGAACCTGCTCGCCGGCGGCCCGGGCTCGGAGTTCCGCGGCGCGGTGCTGGCCCCGCCCCCGGCCGCCGCGGTGGACCAGGCCATGGCCGCCAAGGAGCCGCCCCTGCCCCAGCCCGAGCCCGAGGCCCCGCCGGCGCCGATCGCCCAGGCCGAGGCCCCGGCCCAGCCCGCGGCGGGCGCGGAGGCGGGATTGCCCGAGGCCAACATGACCGAGACCGCCGAGGCCCCGGCCGCGGACAACGCCACCATGAGCCTGGAGGAGTCCCTGCTGACCGCCCAGGCCTCCATCGCCAACGGCAACTACAAGGCCGGGCTGGAGGAGGTGGAGTCCATCCTGCGCAGCCCCAAGGTGCCTCCGGCCCTCAAGGAGGAGGTGCTCTACACCAAGGCCGACGTGCTCTATTCCATGCACCGGGAGGACCTGGCCGGCAATTTCGACGCCATCAACGGGGCGTACGAGGCGGCCATGAACTACAACCTCAAGTCCGAACGCCTGCCCGCGGCGCTCCTGCGGCTGTCGGTGCTCAACCTGAACGTGGGCAACCTGCCCGAGGCCACGGCCTACACCAAGCTCCTGCGCACCAAGCACGCCGGCGACTCCAACGTGCCCCTGTCCTACTATTACTGGGGCGACTACTACTTCAAGAAGGGCGACTACCAGAACGCGGCGGACCAGTTCCAGTACCTGGTGCAGGTCTACCCCGACTCCAAGTTCGTGCGCGAGTCCTCGGTGAGCCTGGCCCAGGCCCTGCGCCATCTGGGCTACGACAAGCAGGCCGCCCAGATCGTGGACTTCATCGAGAAGCGCTGGCCGCGGTTCTACGTGGAGTACCCGCCCATTCTCCGCCTGTCCGGAGACGTGGCCTTTGCCAACAAGAACTGGAAGAAGGCCAAGGACGACTACTGGGTCTACTACAACCTGGACCCCACCGGCGAGGACGCGGACGTGGTCCTGGCCCGCCTCGGCGACATCTACGTGGAGACCAAGAGCTTCCCCGCGGCCAAGGAGATCTACGAGAAGGCCGCCGGGGACTTCACGGACCGGGAGGGCGGGCTCATCGCCCGCATGCGCCTGGCCGAGGAGGGCATCTACGACCAGCCCACGGTGGAGGACATGTTCACGGTCTTCGACCGGCCCTTCTCCAAGCGGCCGGTGGAGATCTACTCGGAGATCATCGACAAGCACCCGAACAGCCCCCTGGCCCCCCTGGCCCAGCTCAAGATGGCCATCTGGTACATGTGGGACAACAAGAACCTGGACGCGCTCAAGGCCATCGGCGAGTTCGACAAGAAGTTCCCGGACAGCGAGCTCAAGGAGCGGGCGCACAAGGCCGGGCTGAAGGCCTTCGAGCGGGCCGCGGCCACCTTCATGCGGGAGCAGGGCTACAGCCCGGTGGTGGCGCTCTACGACCAGTATCCCTTCCTCCGGGACGGGGTGGAGAGCCTGGACTCCCAGTCCCGGCTCTCCCTGGGCCTGGCCCTGTGGAAGGCCGGCCGGGCCGACCTGGCCCTGGACATGGTGCGCCCCTTCCTGGGCAAGGCCCAGGTGCCCCAGTACTCGGAGCTGGCCATGGGCCTGGCCGTGGGCCTGTTCGTGGACAACCAGAACTGGGAGAAGGTGGTGGAGCTGGCCACGGTGGCCAAGTCCTGGGACATGGCCCCGGAGTACAAGCGCGAGCTCACCTACGCCCTGGCCCTGGCCCACGAGAATCTGCACCAGCCCGACCAGGCCCGCCCCCTCTGGGAGGAGCTGGGCCGCGACCCGGGCCTGGACCGCAAGCAGAAGGCCTACGCCACCTATTTCCTGGCCCAGGACGCGGTGTCCCGGGACGATCTCAAGACCGCCTACGAGTACGCCCAGGACGCCTACACCCTGCTCCTGGAGAGCGGGGAGGATTCGGGCAAGGTCCGGGACAGCCTGGCCATCCTGGTGGACGTGACCGAGCGCTCGGCCCGGCCCCAGGAGGCCCTGAACTGGGCCAAGCAGTATGGGGAGTACGTGACCAAGAGCGATCCCGGCTGGCCTGCCTACCGCTACCGCCTGGCCGGGCTCTTTCGCCAGAACGGGGACGAGAAGGCCTGGCGCGAAACCCTGGACGACCTGGCCAAGGCCGCGCCGGGCAGCCTCTACGGCCGCATGGCCGCCTCGGAGTTGCAGTCCTCCTCCCTGGAGCAGGCGGCCCGGGAATACTCCCCGCCGCAAAACTTCCAATAGCCCAAGGCCTGGTGTAGTACTGGGAGCAGAGATGCGGTGATTTCTGCTCCGGGTACTATCCTGTCGGCATCGGAACTACCCGACGCCAAGGAGAGCGCATGGACAGGCAACCGGTGGTGGCCGGCCAGTTCTATACCGGCTCGGCCCGCGCCCTGGACGCGGAAGTGCGGGGATACCTGGCCGCGGCCCAGCCCCCCGAGGAACGTGACAGGCCCACCCTGCTGGCCATGGTGCCCCACGCCGGGTACATGTATTCCGGCGGGGTGGCGGGCCTGACCCTGGGCCAGGCCAATCTGGCCAAAAGCATTCTCCTGCTCGGCCCCAACCACACCGGCCAGGGCCGGTCCCTGGCGGTCTGGCCCCAGGGCCGCTGGCTCACCCCCCTGGGCGCGGCCCAGGTGGACGAGGCCCTGGCCGCCGCGTGCCTGGCCGCGGACCAGCACCTCACGCCCGACCCCGCGGCCCATCTCCAGGAGCACTCCCTGGAGGTGGTGGTCCCCTTTCTCCAGGCCAAGGTCCCCGGGTTCTCCATGGTCCCGATGGCGGTGGCCGAACGCAACGCCGAGACCCTCCTGTCCGTGGCCCGCAACCTGGCCGGGGCCGTCAAGGCCGCCAACCGGCCGGTGTCGGTGGTGGTCAGCTCGGACATGAGCCACTACGTGACCCACGAGCAGGCCAAGGAGCG
>DKEU01000173.1:27682-27857 GCA_002452635.1 Desulfovibrionaceae bacterium UBA6814
GGTGGTCCGCCGGCACGGCATCAGCATGTGCGGGGTGCTGCCCATGACCCTGGGCCTGGCCCTGGCCAAGGAGTTGGGCGCCACCCGGGCCCGGCTGGCGGCCTACGCCACCTCGGGCCAGGCCAGCGGCGACTACCGCCGGGTGGTGGGCTACGCCGGCGTCCTGGTGGACTGA
>DKEU01000173.1:27938-31191 GCA_002452635.1 Desulfovibrionaceae bacterium UBA6814
CAAGGAACTACCATGAAGCTGAACTCGATGTTCCGGCGCGGGGGCGTTCTCGCCCTCGTGGCCCTGCAACTCTTCGTCTGGTCCTGCGCCGCCACCAACCCCCTGCCCCAGCCGCGCCGGGTGGCCGACCCGGCCACCGTGCCCGGCGCGGTGCACGCCTCGGGCCTGGACATGGCCGCGGTGGGCTACAAGTACCCGGGCCAGGGCCTGGACTACGCGGCCTCGGGCCTCTACCCGGTCTACCTGGTCATCAAGAACAACGGGGCCTCCACCCCGGTGGTGGACTCCAATGAGGTCCGGGGCGTCGGGGCCGACGGCGAGTACCTGGTCTACACCCTGGAGGAGGCCACCCGCCTGGTCTTCGCCTCGGAGTCCTTCAAGACCGACGCGGCCAACGCGGCCCGCACCGGGGCCCTGGGCGCGGTGCTGGGCGCGGGCCTGGGCGCGCTCATCGGGGCCATCGGCGGCGGGGACAACATGTGGAAGGGCGCGGTCATCGGCGGCGCGGCCGGGGGCATGGCCGGCGCGACCTACGGGGCCGTGGATTCCGACCTGAAGCTCAAGAGCGTGGTGCGCGACGAGATGCGCACCTACATGTGGAGCAACGAGGTGGTGCCCGCCAACTACACCAAGGTGGGCTACCTCTACCTGCCCGGAGGCAAGGGCATCACCGAGCTCAAGATCGTGGTGCGCAACGGCGCCAACCTGGAGAGCTTCACCCTGCCGGTGTCCGACCCGGAGCCGGTGAAGAAGTAGTTTTTTGCAGATAGCCGGCACGGCCCGCGTCGGAGTGTTCCGGCGCGGGCCTTTTTCATGCGTCAGGGGGAGGGGAGAGCAGGTCCTCGATGTCGGCCATGGCCGCGTCCAGGCGCTGCCGCTGGGCCGGGTCCAGGTCCGCCAGCAGGCCCGCCACCTGCTCCCGGGAGCGGCGCTCCAGTTCGTCCAGGAGCTCCCGGCCGGCCGGGGTCAGGTCCAGGCAGCGGGCGCGGCGGTCGCCGGGGTGCGGGACCCGGTGCAACAGGCCGCGGCGCTCCAGGCCGGACAGGGTGCGGCTGAGCTGGCCCCGGTCCATGCCCAGGGTCCGGCCCAGCTCCCCGGCGGTGCCGCCCGGCGCATGGCCCACCTCGTAGACGATGCGGGCCTGGGCCAGGCTCAGGGGGCTGTGCAGCAGGCGGTCGTCCAGCAGGCCGAGCAGGGCGGTGTAGAACCGGCTGAAGCGCCGGAACCGGTCGATCTGGGCGAGGGTGGCGGCCATGGCGAGGCCAGGGATACGGAATCTTGTTGACAAAGTCAACTAAAAGGCTGATGAGGTCAACAACGCCAGGGATGCCGCCGGGCGATCGGCGGCGTGGGAGAGGGACATGGAGCTGGAGATAGCCAACGGCTTTGCGCCGGGCCTCATCGGCGAGGTGACCCGCCTGCACGGGGTGTACTACGGCCGGGAGTGGGGCCTGCCCGTGTTGTTCGAGGCCTACGTGGCCAAGGGCATGGCCGAGTTCGCGGTGCGCTTCGACCCGGCCCGGGACGGGGCCTGGTCCGTGTGGGAGCAGGGGGAGCTGGCCGCGTTCCTGGCCGCGGACCTGGGGAGCGAGCCCGGCCGGGCCATGCTGCGCTGGTTCATCGCCGATCCGGCCCGTGCCGGCCGCGGGCTGGGACGCCGGCTCCTGGACACGGCCCTGGCCCACTGCCGTTGCCAGGGCGTGTCCGAGGTGTCTCTCTGGACCTTCGCCGGGCTGCGCGCGGCGCGCGTCCTCTACGACCGGGCCGGGTTCGTCCCGGTGGCGGAGGAGCGGGACGACCGCTACGGCCGGGAACTGGTGTCCCAGAAGCTGGTGCTGCGGCTGGGTTAGCCGGCCGCGTTCGCCTGCCGGTCATTCCCCCAGCGGGCTCACGCCCCGCTCCTTGAACACCTCGTCCGCGGCGAACAGGGCGTTGAGCGCGGCCGGGAATCCGGCATACACGCCGCACTGGATCAGGGCCTCCACGATCTCCCGGGGCGTGGCCCCCACGTTCAGGCAGGCGTTGAGGTGCACCACCAACTGGGGCCGGGCCGTGCCCAGGGCCGCCAGCATGGCGATGGTGCACAGCTCCCGGGTCTTCAGGTCCAGGCCGGGCCGGGAGATGACCTCCCCGAATCCGAAGTCCACGATCATCCGCCCCAGGTCCGGGGCCACCGAGGCCAGGGCGGCCATGACCTTCTCCCCCTGGCTGCCGTCTATCCGGTTCAGGAACTCCAGTCCGCGTTCGTGCCTGTCGTGGTGCATGGGGCGCCTCCTTGCTGGTGTTGCCAGGAGCATGGACCCGGGATAAGGATATGTACAATATATCTTTCATTGCTGTTTGATATGCAGGAGATATCACTGTGGAGCTGCGCCACCTGCGCTATTTCCTGGCCGTGGCCGAGGAGCTGCACTTCGGCCGGGCCGCCCGGCGGCTCAATCTGTCCCAGCCGCCCCTGAGCCAGCAGATACGGGACCTGGAGGCCGAACTGGGCGCGGCCCTGTTCACGCGCTCTCGCCGCAGGGTGGAGCTCACCCCGGCGGGCGAGGCCCTGCTGCCCGAGGCCCGGGACATCCTGGCCCGGGCCGGGGCCGCCGCGGACCTGGTGCGGCGGGTGGCCGAGGGCCGGGCCGGGCGGCTGGCCCTGGGCTTCATGGGCCCGGCCATGGAGGGGGTGCTGCCCCGGGCCGTGGCCCGGTTCCGGGCCGATCGGCCCGAGGTGGTGCTGGATTTGCGGGAGCTGGGCACCCCGGCCCAGGTGGAGGCCCTGGCCCAGGGCCGCATTGCGGTGGGGGCCATCCGGGTGTTCGGCGACCCGCCCCCGGGCTTGGAGACCCTGGCCTTGGCGGATGAGCCCTACGTGCTGGCGGTCTCGGAGGGGCACGCCCTGGCCGGGATGCGCCGGGTTCCCCTGCGCCGGCTGGCCGGGGAGCGGCTGGTCTTCTTCCCGCGCAAGGATTTCCCTTCCCTGCACGACGCCATCCTGGGCAGCCTGGCCAAGGCGGGCGGCGCGCCCCAGGTGGTGCTGGAGGCCACGGCCAAGCGCACCATCCTGGCCCTGGTGGCCGCCGGCGCGGGCCTGGGCCTGGTGCCCGCGTCCACGCCAGGCGCATCCGAAGGGGGTACCCCCGGGGTGCGCCTGGTGCCCCTGGGGCCGGGCCTGCCCCGGGTGGACATCCGCCTGGCCTGGCGCGCCGGGGACCCCGACCCCCTGGTGGCGGCCTTCGCGGACTGCGTGCGCTCCCTGGCCTGA
>DKEU01000006.1:0-9298 GCA_002452635.1 Desulfovibrionaceae bacterium UBA6814
GCTCGTGGAAGTGCTCGGCCTGCACGCCCTGGGCCAGAGCCGGCCAGGGGTAGGCGTCCACGGGCAGGGTGTGGCCGAACACCAGGCGCAACAGGTCCGGCTTGGGATGAGACTCGATGTAGGCGGTGAAGGGCGCAATGCCGATGCCGCCGCCGATGAGCAGCGTCGGGACCTCCTCCTTGGCGAAGAAGGTGCCCAGGGGCCCCCACAGGATGGCCGCGTCGCCTGGCGCAAGCGCCGCCAGCCGGGCCGTGCCCCGGCCCACCACGGCCACCAGGAAACGCACCTCTTGCGCATCCGCGCGATATATGGAAAAGGGGCGAGCCCAGATGAGATCCGCGGCCCCCCAGTCCCGGGGCCGCAGCATGGCGAACTGGCCGGGCCGCACGGCCCAGCCCGGGTTCTCCACGGCCAGCTCCACAACCGCCGGTCCTCCGCCGGGAGCCTTGCCGAAGCGCTCCACTGCGAGTACCTTAACGTCCTGGCAGGCGTTGTCCTGCATGAACCCCATCCCTTTTCCCGCCCAGGGCGGGCCGACATGAACCAGACACCACACCGACCCGAAATCCTGGCCCCGGCCGGCGACACCCAATCCTACCTGGCCGCTCTGGCCGCCGGGGCCGACGCCGTGTACGCCGGCTTGAAGCACTTTTCCGCGCGCATGGAGGCCGATAACTTCAGCCTGTCCGAGCTGGCGGCCCTGGCCGACCTGGGCCGCGACAAGGGCGCCAAGCTCTACGTGGCCATGAACGTGCTGGCCAAGCCCGGGGACCTGGCCGCGGCCGGCCGGCTGGCCGCGCGCCTCGCCCGCACCGTAAAGCCCGCCGGGCTCATTGTCCAGGACCTCGGGCTGGCCGACGCGGTGCGCCAGGCCGGGTACCAGGGCGAGCTGCACTACTCCACCCTGGCCGCGGTGACCCACCCGGCCGGCCTGGCCGTGGCCCGCCGCCTGGGCGCGGACCGGGTGGTGCTGCCCCGCGAGCTGTCCGTGGACGAGCTCAAGGCCTGCGCCGCAGCCTGCCCCGAGGGCCTCTCCCTGGAGGTCTTCGTGCACGGGGCCCTGTGCTACAACGTGTCCGGCCGCTGCTGGTGGAGCAGCTTCCTGGGCGGCAAGAGCGGCCTGCGCGGCCGCTGCGTGCAGCCCTGCCGCCGGCTCTACACGGCCAAGAACCGCAAGGCCCGGGTCTTCTCCTGCAACGACCTGTCCCTGGACGTGCTGGCCCGCACCATGCTCGACCTGCCCCAGGTGACGGCCTGGAAGATCGAGGGCCGCAAGAAGGGGCCGCACTACGTCTACTACACCACCACGGCCTACCGCCTGCTGCGCGACAACCCCGGCGACCCCGCGGCCAAGAAGACCGCCCTGGGCCTCCTGGAGCAGGCCCTGTCCCGGCCCACCACCCACTACCGCTTCCTGCCCCAGCGGCCGCAACTGCCGGTGGAGCCGGAAAAGTACACCGGCTCCGGCCTGTTCGTGGGCAAGACCGCGGGCGGGGGCGGCGGGTTCAGCGTGAGCCCGCGCCACGCGCTCATCCCCGGCGACCTGTTGCGCATCGGGTTCGAGGACCAGCCCGGCCACCGCGTCCTGCCGGTGCGCAAGGCCGTGCCCAAGGGCGGCAAGCTCACCGTGCCCGGTGGGCGCGGCCCGGCCCCGGCCGCGGGATCCCCGGTGTTCCTGGTGGACCGCCGCGAGCCCGAGCTCATGCGCCTGCTCTCCGACCTGGGCCGCCAGCTTGCGACCAAGGTCCGGCCCGAGCCGGCCGGGGCCCCGGAATTCGCGCCCAGCCTGCCCAAGCCCGCGCCGCGGCCGGGCCGGGGCAAGATCCTGCGCATGACCGTGGTCCGCCGCCAGGGCAAGGAGAAGGTGACCGACGAACTGGGCCTGTGGCTCATGCCCAGGCCCCAGGAGCCGCCCCGCGGCCTGCGCAGCCGGGCCTGGTGGTGGCTGCCCCCGGTGATCTGGCCCGCGGACGAGGCCGCCTGGAACGACTCCATCGCCAAGGCCCGCCGGGCCGGGGCGGTGAATTTCGTGCTCAACGCGCCCTGGCAGATCGGGTTGTTCGAAGGCTTCCTGGCCCAGGCCGAACGGGCGGCCGCGCGCCCTGCGCCCAAGGGGCGCGGGGAGCGTTCCGGACGCCCCGAGCACCCCGGCCAGAGGGAGCGCGGCGAACGGCCGCCCCGGCCCCTGAACCTCTGGGCCGGTCCCTTCTGCAACACCGCCAACGCCCTGGCCATCGCGGCCCTGGCCAAGCTGGGCTTTTCGGGCGCGGTGGTGAGCCCGGAGCTGCCCAGCGCGGACCTCCTGGCCCTGCCCGCCCAGAGCTGCCTGCCGCTGGGCATCGTGACCCGGGGCCAATGGCCCCTGGGCATCACCCGGGCCGGCCTGGCCGGGATCAAGGGCGGCACGCCGGTGGAGAGCCCCAAGGGCGAGGTGTGCTGGGCCCGCGAGGTGGGCGACGACGTGTGGATCTACCCGGGCTGGGGCCTGGACCTGGGCGGCTGCGAGGGCGAACTGGCCCGGGCCGGCTACGCCATGTTCATCCGCCTGGTGGAGCACAAGCCCAAGGCCGTGCCCACCGCCACCCGCTTCTCCCAGTTCAACTGGGACCTGGAACTGCTCTAGCGCCCCCATTCCCGCAAACAAAACGCCCGGCCGGAAAACCCGGCCGGGCGTTTTTCATTGAGAAGAACCCGCTAGATGCCGAGGAGTTACAGGGCGAGTCTCGGCACGACGTTGGCCTGGGCCTGCCCCCAAAAAAATACCTTGGTATTTTTTAAAGAAAATCCCTGCCCGCTAGATGCCGAGCAACTGCAAGGCCAGCCTGGGCATGACGTTGGCCTGGGCCAGCATGGCCGTGGCCGACTGGGCGATGATCTGCTGGCGCACGAACTCGGTCATCTCGGTGGACACGTCCACGTCGGTGATCTGGGCCTGGGCGCCCGCGAGATTCTCGGCCTGCACCTGGAGGTTGGTCACGGTGCCCTCCAGCCGCGTCTGCACCGCGCCCAGGGAGGCCCGGATGCGGTCCTTGGACACGATGGCCGCGTCCACCGCGTCCAGGGCGTCCTGGGCCGCGGCCTGGGTGGAGACCGCGTAGCCCGCGTCCTGGGTGGAGGAGTTGCCCACCCCGAAGGCCGCGGCCGTGGAGGTCTCGATCTGGACGTAGTAGTAGTCCTCCTTGGAGTCGTTGCTGGTGCCGAAGTGGACCAGCAGCTTGCCCGTGGGCTGCAGGGCCGAGCCGGAATGGGTGTCGCTGGAGAGGTTGCCGTTGAGCAGGTAGATGCCGTTGAAGTCCGTGGAGTTGGCGATGCGGGTGATCTCCGAGGCCATGGCCTGGTACTCGGAGTCGATGACGAGCCGCTGGGCCGTGGTGTAGGTGCCGGTGGAGCCCTGCTCGGCCAGCTCCTTCATGCGGATGAGCTTCTCGTCGATGACCGCCAGGGCCCCGTCCGCGGTCTGCACCAGGGAGATGGCGTCGTTGGCGTTGCGCACGCCCTGGTTCAGCACCGCCACGTTGGCCCGCATGAGCTCGGCCACGGCCAGGCCGGCCGCGTCGTCGGCCGCGGTCCCCACCCGCAGGCCCGAGGAGAGCTTGCGCACCGACTTGGACAGGGCGTTGTACGCCCCGGCCAGGTTGCGGGCCGCATTGGAGGCCATGAGATTGTGATTTATGAGCAGAGCCACGGTCTTCCTCCCTGAAGCTGTCCCCGGCGTCCCTGCCGGGTGCGGCGGCCTCCCCACAAGGCCGGATTCCGCGTTGTCGCATCAACCTTATCGGCCGATAGCACCAAAGCTTTAGGGGGCGACTCCAAAAAGAAGGCCCGGCACAGGGCCGGGCCTGGGAAAACGGCAGGGGCGGGAGGCTCAGAACGTGCCGCCGTTCCAGCCGAACATCCCCCGCTCCAGGTCCGCGAACTCGATGTACACCCGCTCCGCGGGGATGCCCGCCTCCTCCTGCAAAAAGGAGCACAAGGCCTGGGACAGGCGGGCGCAGTCCGCGGCGGGCAGGCCGATGCTCTTCAGCTCCACCAAGGCCGCGGGCGCGTCCGAGCCGCCGAACACCAAGGCCGCACCGGCCTCCACCTGGGCCATGACCCATTGTTCCGGCTTGCCCAACAGGCCGCTGGCCACTGCCGAGGCCTTGCCCGCCAGGGCCGCAGAGCCGCCGGCACCCAGGTCCGCGTTGGTTACGATCTTGAGATAGGGCATGGTCGTTCTCCCGGCCACATCCTAGTCGGACCCGGCCTCCTCCAACTCGGTGTCGTGGTGGGAATACGGGGGGTGGCACAGGCACAGGAACACCAGGTCCGCCTCCCCGGCATTGGCCACGCTGTGCAGCGCGCCGGGCGCGATGCGCACCGTGTCGCCGGGCAGGATGGCGAAGGCCTTCCCCTCCAGGCGCATGGTCCCGGACCCGGACAGCACGTGGTAGAGCTCCTCGCTCAGCGGGTGGCGGTGGGGGATGGTCTCCCGGCCCGGCGGCAGCGTGGCCTCGGCCAGGCTCATGGCCCCCGCCCCGTGCCGGGCGGGATGGAAGAGCTCGCGGATCACCGAGCCGTCCTTGGTCATGTAGGGACGGGCGCTATCGCGGTCGGTCTTCATACGGCCTCTGTGCCCCATCCCCGGGAAAATGGAAAGGGGGCCGTTTCCGGCCCCCGTATTCCGTCGTGGGGAGAGCCGCCCGAACGCGGGTGCGCTGGCCGGCCCCAGGTCTGGTTTGCGGCGGACCCGGTCCGCCCTAGCCGCCCAACAGCTGCATGGCCAGCCGCGGCAGGGAGTTGGCCTGGGCCAACATGGCCACCGCGGACTGGGACAGGATCTGCTGCCGCACGAACTCCGTCATCTCCAGGGCCACGTCCACGTCGCTGATCTGCGACTCGGCGGCCTGCAGGTTCTCGGCCTGGATCTGGAGGTTGGTGATGGTGTTCTCCAGCCGGTTCTGGATGGAGCCGAGCTGGGCGCGGATCTTGTCCTTGGAGATGATGGCCTTGTTGATGGCGTCCAGGGACTGCTGGGCCGCCTGCTGGGTGGACACCGAGAAACCGGCGTCGGCCGAGGACTGGTTGCCCACGCCCAGGGCCGAGGCCGTGGCCGTGTCGATGCTGATGTAGTAGTAGTCCTCGGACGAATCGTTGCCCACGCCGAAGTGGACCTTGAGCCTGCCCGTGGAGGTCAGTCCGGCGCCGCTGTGGGTGGTGCCGGAGAGGTTTCCGTTGAGCAGGTAGACCCCGTTGAAGTCCGTGGAGTTGGCGATTCGGGTGATTTCCGAGGCCATGGCCTGGTACTCGGAGTCGATGATCAGGCGCTGGGTCGAGTTGTAGGTGCCGGTGGCGGCCTGCTCGGCCAGCTCCTTCATGCGGATGAGCTTCTCGTCGATGACGCCGAGGGCCCCGTCCGCGGTCTGGATCAGGGAGATGGCGTCGTTGGCGTTGCGCACCCCCTGGTTCAGGCCGGCGATGTCCGAGCGCATGAGCTCGCGGACCGCCAGGCCGGCGGCGTCGTCAGCCGCGGTCCCCACCCGCAGGCCCGAAGACAGCCGCCTTACCGACACGGCCAAGTTGTTGAACGACGTGCCCAGGTTGCGGGCCGCGTTCATGGCCATGAGGTTGTGATTGATAAGCAGAGCCATTGTGTTTTCCTCCTTGAATCAGGTCGGCATCCTTGCCTTGACTGACTTTTCGAAATCGGGGCCTGCCGTCGGGCGCGCTCACCTCCTTGGCGACGGGTCTGTTGCCCCTCCCCACGGCAAGTCATATCGGCCTTAAATCGGAGAACTTTAGGGAGAATCCGGGCCTTTTGCGGCCAAGGCGAAAAAAAAGCGCCCGGCCGGGGCCGGGCGCTCACCTGTTGGATGGCGAAAAACCGGCTAGTACACCTGTTTCAGCAAGTCCTCGGCCTTGTTGGCCGGACTGCCCCCGGCCGGCACGGTCTCGGTGGGCTGGGTGCCCTCCTTGAAGGGCAGGAAGTAGGTCTCCTCCGAGCCGGGGCCGGCCAGGAGCCCGGTGGCCGCGTCGATGCGGGCCATGACGATGCCCGGGGGCTGGGAGAAGTCCTGCACCGGGTAGTTCTCCTCCACGGCCTGGCGGTACTCCACCCAGATGGGCAGCGCGGCCCGGGAGCCGGTCTCGAACTTGCCCATGGGCGTGACCTGGTCGAAGCCCACGTACACCCCGGTGAGCAGGTAGGGCGCGAACCCGGTGAACCAGGCGTCCTGTTCGTCGTTGCTGGTGCCGGTCTTGCCCGCCACCGGCCGGCCCAGGATCTTGGCCCGCTGCGCGGTGCCGTCCTGCACCACCTCCTTGAGCAGGGTGGCGACGAGATAGGCGGTCTGGGGGCTGATGGCCGGCACGGTCTCCACCTGGGAGGTATACATCTGCTCGCCCCAGGCGCTCTTCACCTCCAGCACCAGGCGGGGCGTCACGTAGGACCCGTCCCGGGCAAAGGCGGTGTAGGCCTGGCAGAGATTGAGCGGGGTCACGGGCGAGGAGCCCAGCGCCACCGAGAGGTTCTCCGGGAACTCGCTCTCCAGGCCCAGGGCGCGGGCGCGCTCGATGATGGTCCGGATGCCGATCTGCTGCGCCACCCGGATGGTGACCAGGTTGCGCGACTTGGCCAGGGCGGTGCGCAGCAGCGTGGGCCCGTAGAACACCCCGGAGTAGTTCTCCGGCTTCCAGATGCGGTCGTTGTCGAAGTCGGTGTAGACGATGGGCGCGTCCAGGACCATGGAGGCCGCGGTGAGGCCATTGTCCAGGGCCGCGGAGTAGACGATGGGCTTGAAGCCCGAGCCCGGCTGGCGGCGGGCCTGGGTGGCGCGGTTGAACTGGCTGCGGCTGAAGCTGTAGCCCCCGGACAGGGCCAGCACGTCGCCGGTGGCGGGCTCCAGGGACACGATGGCCCCCTCCACGTCGGGCTCGCGCTGCAGGGCCAGCTTCCAGTCGCCCTTGCCGTCCTTGGGCGCCTCCAGGATCGAGGCCGCCACCACGTCGCCCTTCTTGAGCACCTCCCGGGCGTCGGGGATGGCCTTGACCTCCTCGGTGGCCTTGCTGGGATCCAGCGGGCGGGCCCAGGACATGTCCTTGCGCGCGATGATCCCGCGGTGCTCGCCGAAGAGCAGCGCGACCTCGTCCTTCTCCACCTTGCTCACCACCCCGCGCACCCAGTGGTCCGGGGCCAGGTCCTCGGCTGGATAGGGGTGCCCGGCCAGGTAGTCCTTGAACTCCCCGGGCGGGAGGTTCTCGATGGGGCCGGTCCAGCCCCGCCGCCGGGCCGAGGCCTCCAGGCCGTGGCGCAGGGCGGCCTCGGCCGCGGCCTGGTGGTCCAGGTCCACGGCCGTGGACACGTGCAGGCCCGCGGCGTACACCGCGTCCTCGCCGAAGCGCTCGATGAGCCGGCGGCGCACCTCCTCCAGGTAGTAGGCCCCCAGCTTCCAGGAGGGGTCCTCCATGCTCGTGAACGTGAGCTTCTCGGCCAGGGCCGCATCGTACTCCGCCCGGCTCAGGTAGCCGGTGTCCAGCATGCGGCCCAGGACCCAGCGCTGCCGGCCCATGGCCTCTTCCGGGTTGCGGAAGGGATTGTAGCGGGTGGGGGCCTGGGGCAGGCTGGCCAAGAGCGCGCACTGGGCCGGGGAGAGGTCCTTGGCGTGGGCCCCGAAGTACACCCGGGCCGCGGCCTCCACCCCGTAGGCGTGGGACCCGAAGAATATCTGGTTCAGGTAGATGGTGAGGATCTCGTCCTTGGCCAGGTTCTTCTCCAGCCGGTAGGCGAGAATGGCCTCCTTGAGCTTGCGGGTGTAGCTCTTCTCGGGCGAGAGCAGGAGCTGCTTGATGACCTGCTGGGTGATGGTGGAGCCGCCCTGCACCTTGTGCCCGGCCTGGAGGTTCTTGAGGAAGGCCCGGGCGATGGCCGCCAGGTCCACGCCCTCGTGCTGGTAGAAGCGGTCGTCCTCGGCCGCCAGGAAGGCCTTGGGCAGCCAGGGCGACATCTGGTCCAGGGTCACGAGAAAGCGCATCTCGCGGTAGAAATAGCCCAGCACCCGGCCGTCGCGGGCGGTGACCGTGGTCACCAGGGACGGGGTGTAGTCGGTGATCTTGGTGAACCCGGGCAGATCGCGGGAGGCCCACCAGATGAGCCCGGACACCGTGGCCAGGCCCAGGAGCGCCAGGCCCAGGAGCCCGGCGGCTATCCAGAAGAGATATCGCTTCATGATGCGTTCCGGTTCAGAATGTCCTTGAAAAGGGAGCCGCCGTCCCGGGGCTGGAAGCCCCAGGCCAGGCGCAGCCTCCCGTGCAGGTGTCGCAGGTTCTCCTTGCTCTCGCCCAACAGCCGCAGGATGGCGTTGAGTCCGTGCGCCTCCTGCCGGGCCAGGCAGCGGCCCGCGCCGAAGACCATCACCTCGCTCCGCTGCGGCCACAGGGGAAAGAGCCGGCAATAGTAGGGCCGCGCCTCCCGGGGCAGGGTGCAGCCCTCGGGCCCCAGGAGCTTGCACTCGCCGTCCGGCCCGGTGGCCAGGCGGAAGTGCGCGCCCCGGGCCGGGAACAGCTCGTCCAGGCGCTCGTCCTCCCCGGGGAAGAGCTTGCGCAGGTTGTCCAGGAAGGCCGACGTGTTGGCCTCCTGGGCGAAGAAGCCCTTGCCCGCGCCGGCCTCCAGGATGCGGTGGCGCTCGATCTCGGACAGGGGGAAGCAGAACTCCTCCTGGCCCGGGGTGAGCGTGCAGCAGGTGGGGCCGCTCGCGGCGCAGCGGGCGCAGACGTGCGGATCAGCCATTCAATACCCCGTTCCCAGACCCTGCGGCCACGGCCCCTTGAACCCGTAACACAGGTAGATGGTGAACTGCCGCGCCGGCCGGTCCTCGTGCAGGGTCTGGAAGTGGAGCTGCACGGTGTGGCTGAAGAGCTCGTCCACCGCAGGCTCGATGGCCTCCTTGAACTTCTGGCGCACGTAGATGGCGTCCCAGCCGAGCTTGTCCTGGGGTCCGGGCCACAGATCGTACTGGTTATACCGTCGGCCCACGTTCACGCAATAGGTGCGCGGACGCCCCGGGGTGTGGAAGGCCAGGGCCGCGGTGAGGTCGTAGTTGTTGGCGAAGATGAAGACCTTGGCCGGGTCCGCGAAGGCGGTCATGCGCAGCCGCTCCACCTCCGCGCCCAGGTGGCTCCAGCCCTTGAGCCGCACCGCCGGGTTCTCCACCACCACCGGCTCGGCCCGGAAGGGCGCGGGGATCTCCGCCCGGTAGGGGATGGGCAGCCAGTCGTGGCCGTGGGCCACCAGGAAGAGGAGCAGGGAGAGGGCCGGCCAGGC
>DKEU01000006.1:9464-12641 GCA_002452635.1 Desulfovibrionaceae bacterium UBA6814
GGGACGCCGCCCTCCCCTGCGCCGCGCCAGGCCAGCCGCCAGGCGCGCACCCCGCCCCAGAGCATGAAGAGGAGCCACCAGGGCGTGACCAGGCCCACCTGGCCGCCCAGGTATTCGGGCAGGCGGTCCAGGCGCAGGAAGGTCCGGGCGGCCTGGCCCTGCACCCCGGCCAGGGTGGCCACGTGGCGGTAGCCCACCCAGTCGTGCTGCACGTTCCAGATGACCACCGGGGCCAGGCCCAGCAGGGAGCCGGCCGCCAGGGCCAGCAGCACCCGGCCCGCCGCGCCCGGGGCCAGGAGCCCGGCCCGGCGCAGGAGCAGCATGGCGATGAGCGCCACGGGCACGATGGCCAGCATCATGTACTTGGCCAGGCAGCCCAGGGCCACGGCCAGGGCCAGGGCGGCCAGGAGCCCGATGCCGGGCGTCTTGCGCAGGGCCGCGTGCAGCAGGAACAGGGCCGCGGTCCAGCAGACCAGGAGCGGGTTGTCCGTGGTCATGAGCACGCCCGAGACCATGAAGAGCAGCATGCCGTTGGCCGCCACCAGGGCGGCCAGGCCCAGGCGCGGCCGGCCGAAGCCCCGGGCCAGGCCCAGGTACAGGGCCGCCTGCACCGCGCAGCTTCCCGCCACGGCGGGCAGGCGCACCGCGAAGTCCGAGGTGCCGAGCAGGGCCGTGGACAGCCGGATGAGGAAGGCGATGAGGGGCGGCTTGGTGAAATAGGAGAGCTGCAGGGTGCGCGACCAGTCCCAGTACTGGGCCTCGTCCTGCACCAGCTCCACCTGGCCCGAGCCGATGAACCACAGCCGGGCCAGGGTGGTGGCCAGGATGAGCAGCCCGGCCCACCAGCCCGGGGTGCGGCCCCAGATCAGGCTGTTTCGTTCGGGCATTGTCTTTCCGTTGCGCTCCGCAGGCCGTTCAGCGCAGCCTTCGCTGCATAAGAGCCTCTAGCGCCTTGCGGCGCAAGACGCTCTAAAAACCGCGAGGGCAAGGCGCGAGGAAACGTCAAGGCCGACGCGTATTCCACATACGCGAGGGTTTGACGTTTTCGAAGCAACGCAGCCATCGCGGGATTTTCAACGGCCTGCTACCCGGCGAACTTGAGCCGGCCCTTGCCCAAGAGGTCGTGCAGGTGAACCATGCCCGCCAGCCGGCCGTCCTCGTCCACCACCGGGACCACGGTGATGGCCCGCTCCTCCATGAGGTCCAGGACCTCGGCCGCGCTGGCCGTGCGGGGAGCGGTGCGGGGGTTGGCGGTCATGCACCGGGCCAGGGGCCGGGCCGGATCGGCCGCCCCGCGCAGCACCAGGCGGCGCACGTCGCCGTCGGTGAGCACCCCGGCCAGCCGGCCGTCCTGGTCCAGCACCGCCAGGCAGCCCAGGCCGCCGGCGTGGAGCAGCTCCAGGCCCTGGGCCAGGGTGGCGTCGGTGCGGGCCGTGGGTTGGTCCGCGTGCATGAGGTCGGCCACCGAGAGCGCCAGGCGCTGGCCCAGGGCGCCCCCGGGATGGCGGCGCTTGAAGTCGGACTCGCTGAAGGATTTCAGGTGGATGAGGCACACGGCCAGGGCGTCGCCCACGGCCAGGGCCGCAGTGGTGGAGGCGGTGGGGGCCAGGTTCAGGGGGCAGGCCTCGCGCTCCACCCGGGCGCCCACCACCACGTCGGCCAGGCCGGCCAGGGTGGAGTCCACCCCGCCGGTGAGGGCCACCACCGGCACGCCCAGGGCCTTGAGGCTGGGCAGGATGGCGTTGAGCTCGTCGGTCTCCCCGGAGTTGGAGATGGCCAGCACCACGTCCTCGGGCCGGATCATGCCCAGGTCGCCGTGCGCGCCCTCCACCGGGTGCAGGAAGAAGGCCGGGGTTCCGGTGGAGGACAGGGTGGCCGCGATCTTGCGGCCCACCAGCCCGCTCTTGCCCAGGCCCGAGACCACCACCCGGCCGCGGCAGGCGCCCAGGAGGTTCACCGCATCCGCGAACTCCGGGCCCAGGGAGGCCCGCACGCAGGAGAGGCCCTCCTCCTCCACGGCCAGGACCTCGCGGCCCAGGGCCAGCCAGTCGCGCGGCGCTCCACTCGTGTCCATGGCGCTGCCGGCCCTACCAGGACAGGGCCGTCTCCTGCTCGAAGCAGCTCTTGCCCGTGCCCGCGCAGGGCTCGATGGGGTAGTTCCCGTCAAAGCAGGCCAGACAGTAGTTCATGGGTTCGGACACCGAGGAGAGCAGCCCCTCGATGGTCAGGTAGTGCAGGGAGTCCAGGCCGATGTAGCGGGCGATGTCCTCGATCTCGTGGTTGGCCGCGATGAGCTCGCCCTTGGAGGAGAAGTCGATGCCGTAGAAGCAGGGATTGCAAATGGGGGGGCAGGACACCCGCATGTGGATCTCCCGCGCGCCCAGCTCCCGGAGCTTCTTCACCCGGGTGCGGATGGTGGTGCCGCGCACGATGGAGTCCTCCACGATGAGCACCCGCTTGCCCTTGACCATGGAGCGCACCGGGTTCAGCTTCACCCGCACCGAGAAGTCGCGCTGGTCCTGACTGGGCTGGATGAAGGTGCGGCCCACGTAGTGGTTGCGGATCATGGCCTGCTCGAAGGGCAAGCCCGATTCCTGGGCGTAGCCCACACAGGCGTACACCCCGGAGTCCGGGAAGGGCATGACGTAGTCCGCGTCCACCGCGGCCTCGCGGGCCAGGGCCCGGCCCATGGCCTTGCGGCAGTCGTACACGCTTTCCCCGAAGATGGTGGAGTCGGGCCGGGCGAAATAGATGAGCTCGAAGATGCACTGCTTGGGCGTGCAGGGGTTGCACAACTGGTGGGTGGTGAGCCGGCCCCGCTCGACGACGATCATCTCCCCCGGGTCCACGGGCCGCAGGTACTCGGCCTCCAGCAGGTCGAAGGCGCAGGTCTCGGAGGCCAGCACGTAGGACTGGCCCATGCGGCCCAGCACCAGGGGCCGGAACCCGTGCGGGTCCTTGACCGCGATGAGCTTGTCGTTGACCAGGAGCAGGATGGAGTAGGCGCCCTTGACCAGGGAGCAGGCCTTGGCCACGGCCTCCTCGATGGTGTTGCCGTTCAGGTTCTTGGCGATGAGGTGGATGAACACCTCGGAGTCGATGGTGGTCTGGAAGATGGAGCCCTGGCGCTCCAGTTCGCGGCGCAGCTCCACGGCGTTGACCAGGTTGCCGTTGTGG
>DKEU01000273.1:0-7951 GCA_002452635.1 Desulfovibrionaceae bacterium UBA6814
CCTTGACCATGGCCGGGGTGAACTCGGCGGAGCCCAGACCGTAGCGGCCGTTGAGGATCATCGGGATCATCATGGTCGGGTTGGCCTCGGCAGCCTCGGTGACCGCGGCGCGAACGTCCAGGTAGAGCGGATCGCCGTTGGCGCCCGGTTCCTTGGTGCGGTCGAGCACGGTGATGCGCTCGACGGTGGCCGGCAGGGCGTTGACCATGGCGGCGGCGTCGAACGGCCGGTACAGGCGGACAATCACCAAGCCGACCTTCCGGTCGTCGGCGATGAGGTGCTCGACGGTGGAGGCGACGGTCAGGGCGCCGGAACCCATGACCACGATCACATCGGTGGCGTCCGGGGTGCCGATGTAGTCAAACAGGTGATACTGCCGGCCGGTGAGGGCGGCGAACTTGTCCATGTTGGCCTGGACGATGGCCGGCACGGCCTCGTAGAACTTGTTCACGGTCTCGCGGCCGGTGAAGTACACGTCCGGATTCTGGGCGGTGCCGCCGATGGTCGGACGGTCCGGGGTCAGGGCGCGCTCGCGGTGGGCGATGACCAGGTCCTCGTCGATCATGGCGCGCATGTCGTCCATGGTCAGCTGCTCGATCTTCATGACCTCGTGGGAGGTGCGGAAGCCGTCGAAGAAGTGCAGGAAGGGCAGGCTGGACTTGATGGCCGCCAGGTGGGCGGCCAGGGCCATGTCGTGGGCCTCCTGCACCGAGGAGGAGCAGAGCATGGCGAATCCGGTCTGGCGGCAGGCGTACACGTCGGAGTGGTCGCCGAAGATGGACAGGGCGTGGCCGGCCAGGGCCCGGGCCGAGACGTGGAACACGCCGGGCAACAGTTCGCCCGCGATCTTGTACATGTTGGGGATCATGAGGAGCAGGCCCTGGGACGCGGTGAAGGTCGCGGTGAGCGCGCCTGCGGCCAGGGAGCCGTGCACCGCGCCGGCCGCGCCGGCCTCGGACTGCATCTCGCGGATGGCCAGGGTGCGGCCGAAAATGTTCTCGCGGCCCTGGGCCGCCCACTCATCGGCCAGCTCGGCCATGGTGGAGGACGGGGTGATGGGGTAGATGGCAGCGGCCTCGGATAGGGCGTAGGCCACATGGGCCGCTGCGGTATTGCCGTCGATGGTTACCGTGCGTTGGGGCATGGCGTCTCCTTGGGTGCGAGGGTTTCACCAGTCCCCAAAACAAGATGCGTACCAGCCCGCGGCGAGGGCCGTACGGCGCAGGTTTTCCGGCATTTTCCCCGATCCCGCGCAGGTGCGGCCCGGATTCTGTCCGATTTTTCGGATACGGGGCCGGAGCCGGGGGAGCTCCGGGGCCAGGGGGGCCGGGGACAATCCGGAGCCGTAATAAATTATGTATAGTATTTCATGATGATAGGCGTGTCTTGTGGGCCGGACTCAGGATTGTCCGGTATTTCAGACTTCCCGGTTTTATAATAAGGATTAGATTGAATCCAACCGGGAGCATTCTCCCCGGCCTCGGGGAAAGCCCTTTTCGCACGGGGGTTTTCCCGAAACGCCGGGGGCGGATCCTGCCGGAGGTTTTGGCCTGGTCTTTGTATAGGCTTAGGCCGGCTGGCCCGGAATCCGGGCAAAGGCGTCAGGAAGAGGCGGCGGCCCTGGGCCGCGGCTGTTGGGGGAACGATGTTCAGGTGGTTGGCAGTCTCGGCGCTCGCCGTGTTCATACTGGTGTCTGCGCCGTGTCGCGCAGCGGACAAGAAACTCGTGCTGTATCTCAATTCCTACCACAACGGCTATGCCTGGTCCGACGACGTGCTCACCGGCATCCGCAAGGTGCTGGGCGAGAGCGATCTGCCCATCGTGCTCCAGATCCAGTACATGGACTCCAAGAAGTACAGCTACGCCGACCTGGCCCCGGAGCTGGCCCGGCTCTACAAGCACAAGTTCGCCGGCCAGCGCTTCGACGTGATCATCGTGTCCGACAACAACGCCTTCGACTTCATCCTGGAGTACGGGGAGGAGCTGTTCCCGGGCACGCCGGTGGTGTTCTGCGGGACCAACGACTTCGACCCCGCGTCCATCCGGGGCCGGGACATGACCGGGGTGGCGGAGAACATCGACCCGGTGCTGCTCTTCGACATCGCCCTCACGCTGCACCCGGGCCTCAAGCGCGCGGTGGTCATCGGCGACGAGTCCATCACCGGCCGGACCATCCGCAACCAGGTCCAGGCGGCGGTGCCCCGGTTCCGGGACCGGCTCACCTTCGAGTTCTGGAGCAACATCAACCTGGACAAGACCCTGGAGGCGGTGTCCGCCATGTCGTCGGACACCATGATCTACTTCATCCCGCTCTTCCTGAACGTGAACGGGGTCTACTACTCGGCGGACGAGCTGTGCTCCATGGTGGCCAAGCGCTCCAACGTGCCCCTGTACAGCAACTGGGGCTTCTTGCTGAACCACGGGGTGGTGGGGGGCCCGCTCATCAGCGGGGTGCGGCACGGCCAGGACGCGGCCCGGCTGGCCCTGCGGGTGCTGGCCGGGGAGGCGGCCTACACCATCCCGGTGGAGCAGCAGGTCTACTACGACATGATCTTCGACTACGCGGTGCTCAAGTCCCGCAAGATCGACCTCAAGCTCCTGCCCGAGACCAGCCGGTTCATCAACGCGCCCAGCCCGTTCTACGAGCTGAACAAGCAGCTGTTCTGGACCATCATGGCCTTCCTGGTGATCCTCCTGGTCACCCTGGCCCTGCTGGTGCGCAACATCGTGCGCCGCCGGGCCGTGGAAAAGGAGATCACCGCCCAGCTCTCCTTCATGGAGCTTCTGCTCGACTCCATCCCCATGCACATCTGCTGGAAGGACCGCAAGCAGCGCTACCTGGGGGTGAACCGCTCCTTCACCGACTTCTACGGCATGAACGGGTCCGAGGGCATCCTGCGCCGCACGGACCAGTCCCTGCACATGGACGACAACTTCCGGCAGCGCATGTCGGACATGGACCGGGAGGTGGCCGAGACCGGCCGGGGCGTCCTGCGCCAGCGCACCACCAACGTGGACCAGCGCGGCGAGCCGGTGGTGCTGGAGGTGACCAAGGTGCCCCTGCGCAGCCTGGCCGGGGACATCACCGGCACCCTCAGCATCGTGGACAACGTGACCCGGGAGGTGAGCCTGGAGCGCCAGCTCATCCAGTCCCAGCGCATGGAGGCCATCGGCACCCTGGCCGGCGGGGTGGCGCACGACTTCAACAACATCCTCACCGCCATCCTGAACTCCGCGGAGCTGGCCCTGGGCGACATGGCCGAGGGCAGCCCGGCCCGCCGCGACCTGGAGCGGGTCATCAAGGCCGCCCGCCGGGGCAGCGCGGTGGTGCGGCAGATCCTGGCCTTCAGCCGGCCCACCAAGGAGGGCTTCACCAACGCCAACATCGCGGGCACGGTGCGCGAGGCCGTGAGCCTGGTGGCCCACTCCATGCCCCGCAACATCCAGGTGGAGATGGACATCGCGGCCCAGGACAGCATCATCTGCGCGGATCCGCACCAGATCCACCAGGTGGTCATGAACCTGTGCACCAACTCCTACCAGGCCATGCGCGACACCGGCGGCCACATCACCGTGCAGCTGGCCGAGGCGGAGCTGGACGAGGACTGGGCCCAGCTCCTCTCCGTGACCCCGGGCCGCTACCTGCGGCTCACCGTGGCCGACGACGGGCCGGGCATCCCGGCGGAGATCGTGGACAAGGTCTTCGACCCCTTCTTCACCACCAAGGGCATGGGCGAGGGCACCGGCCTGGGCCTGGCGGTGGTGCACGGCATCGTGCGCAACCACAAGGGCGCGGTGCGGCTGCGCTCCACGCCCGGGGTCGAGACCCTGGTGGACCTGTTCCTGCCCCTGCACGCGGGCGGGGCCGAGTGCGCCCCCCTGGAGCAGGCGGCCCCGGCCCTGGGCAGCGGCCGGCTGCTCTTCGTGGAGGACGACGAGGACCAGCTGGTCACCACTCCGCGCCTGCTGGAGAGCCTGGGCTACTCGGTCACGGCCGCGTCCGGGGCGGACCAGGCCCTGGCCGAGCTGGCCCGCGCGCCCCGCGCCTTCCGCCTGCTCATCACCGATTTCGACATGCCCGGCACCAACGGCCTGGAGCTGGCGAGGGCCGCGGTGCAACTGCGGCCGGGGCTGCCGGTGCTCATGGTGTCGGGCCGGGACGGGGCGGCCGAGGCCGCCTCCTCGGCCGAATTCATCACCGGCGTGCTGTTGAAACCCTACAGCAAGGCGGCCATCTCCGAGGCCATCCGCAAGGCCTTGAGCGAGAGGGGGTAGCATGGCCCACATTCTCATCATCGACGACGACCACGACGTGCTGGAAACCATGGAGAGCATCGTCTCCCGCATGGGCCACGCCAGCGTCACCGCCGGCTCCCTGTCCGACGCCCGGCGCATCGCCCAGGCGGACCGCCCCGACGTGGTGTTCCTGGACATCCGGCTGCCCGACGGCAACGGCCTGGACCTGTTGCCCATGCTGGCCGAACTGCCCGAGCCGCCGGAGGTCATCATCCTCACCGGCAAGGGCGACTCCACCGGCGCGGAGGTGGCCTTCAACGGCGGGGCCTGGGACTACCTGGTCAAGCCCTCCTCCATCAAGGAGATCACCCTCTCCCTGGAGCGGGCCATCAAGTACCGCGAGGAGAAGCAGGACAAGGCCGCCCCCGTGGCCCTGGACCTGGACGGGGTGGCCGGGACCAGCCGGCCCATCCGCGAGGTGTTCGACAAGGTGGCCATGGCCAGCGCCTCGGACGCCAACGTGCTGGTCACCGGAGAGACCGGCACCGGCAAGGAGCTCATCTCCCGCACCATCCACGCCAACTCCGCCCGGGGCGGCGAGGAGTTCGTGGTGGTGGACTGCGCGGCCCTCACCGAGAACCTGGTGGAGAGCATCCTCTTCGGCCACCGCAAGGGCGCGTTCACCAGCGCGTTCAGCGACTCGGTGGGCCTGATCAAGACCGCGGACCGCGGCACCCTGTTCCTGGACGAGGTGGGCGAGATGCCCCTGGCCATCCAGCGGGCCTTTTTGCGGGTGCTCCAGGAGCGGCGCTTCCGGCCCGTGGGCGAGACCCGGGAGGTGACCAGCGACTTCCGCCTCATTTCCGCCACCAACCGGGACCTGGCGGCCATGGTGGAGGAGGGCCGCTTCCGCAAGGACCTGCTCTTCCGCCTCAAGACCGTGGAGATCCACATCCCGCCCCTGCGGGACCGGCTGGAGGACCTGCGGCCCCTGTGCATCGCCCACGTGAGCCGGCTGTGCGCCCGCTACAAGATCCCGCTCAAGGGATTCGCCGCGGACTTCTTCCATGTGCTGGAGGGCTACGACTGGCCGGGCAACGTGCGCGAGCTGTTCAACATGCTGGAGCGCACCGTGGTGGTGGCCGGGTCCGAGCCCACCCTGTACTCCAAGCACCTGCCCCGGGAGCTGCGCATCTCCGCGGCCAAGGCCCAGCTCGACCGCCGCCGGCCCGGCGAGGAGGGCGGGGCCGACCCGCTCCTGGAGGGCGCGGAGACCCTGGCCCCGGTGTTCGAGGACACCGACCTGCCCAGCCTCAAGGAGGTCAAGTCCCGGGTGGAGAAGACCTACCTGGAGGCCATGCTGCGCGAGACCGGGGGAGACGTGGCCCGCATGACCGCCATCTCCGGCCTGTCCCGCTCCCATCTCTACGCCCTGCTCAAGAAGTACGGCCTGTCCACCTAGCGCCTTTTTCCTGGGAAACGGTGCAACCGCCCTTGGGCGGGTTGCCTCTGCGCCCGCTCCCGCATCCCCTGGTCCGCTCCGCCGGACTGCCGTCCGAAAACCTGGAATCCCCGCGGGTTCCGTGCTGGCGGGCCACGGACGGCTCCGGCCCGGTTCTGCCCTGTCCGGCCCAGCGGACACGGGCCGGGACCCGGGACCGGCCTTGTGTGAATAATCCATTGGAATAAAAGCAGTTATTCGAAAGGTCCAATCCCGGCACGCATCTTGTTCTTGGTCTGTCCAGAGCCGCGTCTGCAGGCGCCGGCGAACCTCAAGACAGGGATGGACCAATGGCCAAGAGCCTATACATCGTCACGACCGAGCCGCGCAGCGGCAAGTCGGCCATCTGCCTGGGCGTCATGCAACTCCTCCTGCGCGACGTCCGGCGGGTGGCCTTTTTCCGGCCCATCATCAGCGGCTCCCGTTCCGGCCGCAAGGACCACGACATCGGCCTCATGCTCTCCAACTTCTTCCTGGGCATGCGCTACGAGGACACCTACGTCTACACCCTGGCCGAGGCCCGGGACCTGGTCAACCGCGGCAAGCACGCCCAGCTCCTGGAGACCGTGCTGGCCCGCTTCAAGGACCTGGAGTCCCGGTACGACTTCGTGCTCTGCGAGGGCACGGACTTCATCGGCGGGGACAAGGCCTTCGAGGCGGACATCAACGCCGAGATCGCGGCCAACCTGGGCTGTCCGGTGCTCCTGGTGTCCAACGGCCAGCACAAGGACATCGACGAGGTCATCGGCTCCACCCAGCTCACCATCGACTCCTTTGCGGACAAGGGCCTGGACATCCTGGCCACCATCGTGAACCGGGCCGAGGAGGACGACCCCCAACTGGTGCGGGAGGCGCTCACCTGCCGCAACAAGGAGGGCCGCGACTGCCTGGTCTACGTGATTCCCGAGGAGCCCTCCCTGGGCAAGCCCACCATCGCCGACGTGGCCAAGTGGCTGGACGCGGTGGTGCTCTACGGCCAGGACCTGTTGTCCACCCAGGTGGACGACTACCTGGTGGCCGCCATGCAGGTGGGCAACTTCCTGGACTACATCCAGGGCGGCTGCCTCATCATCACCCCGGGCGACCGCTCCGACGTGCTGCTGGCCTGCCTGGCCGCCAGCCAGTCCTCGGCCTATCCCCGCATCGCGGGGGTGGTGCTCACCGGCGGCCTGGCCCCGGACAAGAACGTGCGCAAGCTGGTGGAGGGCTGGACCGGCGCGCCCATGCCCGTGCTGGTGGCCAGCGGCCACACCTACAAGGTGGCCCGCACCCTCATGGACCTCTACGGCCGCATCGAGCCCGGGGACCAGAAGAAGATCGCCAGCGCCCTGGGCGCGTTCGAGCGCCACGTGGACAGCGCCGAGCTGCGCGAGCGCCTGGTGGCCCGCCGCTCCACCCGGGTCACCCCCAAGATGTTCGAGTACGGGCTCATCGAGAAGGCCAAGGCCGACCAGCAGCACATCGTGCTGCCCGAGGGCGCCTCGGACCGCATCCTCATGGCCGCGGACATCCTGCACCGCCGCAGCGTGGCCCGGCTCACCCTGCTGGGCGACCCCACCGCGGTGCGCTCGCGCATCGCCCACCTGGGCCTGAACATGCGCGACGTGGAGATCGTGGACCCGCTCAAGTCCGAGCGCTACGAAGAGTACTGGCGCGCCTTCCACCAGATGCGCAAGGCCAAGGGCATCACCGAGGAGAACGCCCGCGACCTCATCTCCGACCCCACCTACTTCGGCACCATGATGGTGAAGATGGGCGCGGCCGACGGCATGGTCTCGGGCTCGGTCACCACCACCCAGCAGACCATCCGGCCGGCCCTGCAGATCATCAAGACCCGGCCCGGCATCTCCATCGTGTCCAGCGTGTTCTTCATGTGCCTGGCCGACCGGGTGCTGGTGTTCGGCGACTGCGCGGTGAACCCCAGCCCCGACGCCCGGCAGCTGGCCGAGATCGCGGTGGCCTCGGCGCACACCGCCCGGCAGTTCGGGGTGGAGCCGCGGGTGGCCATGCTCTCGTACTCCACCGGCGACTCCGGGTCCGGAGCCGACGTGGACAAGGTGCGCGAAGCCACGGAGCTGGCCCGCACCCTGGCCCCGGAGCTGCCCATCGAGGGCCCGCTCCAGTACGACGCGGCCATCGATCCCGGGGTGGCGGCCTCCAAGCTGCCCGGGAGCGAGGTGGCCGGCCGGGCCACGGTGTTCATCTTCCCGGAC
>DKEU01000273.1:7997-10680 GCA_002452635.1 Desulfovibrionaceae bacterium UBA6814
GGTCAACGACCTGTCCCGCGGCTGCACCGTGCCGGACATCGTGAACACGGTGGCCATCACCGCCATCCAGGCCCAGTACACCGCCGAGTACGCCGCCCAGGCCGAGGCGCGCTGCGCGGAGCAGCCGCCGGCGCCCGCCGCCCCCCTGCCCGGAGAACTGACCGCCGCCCCACGCGGCGAGGCCAAGGCGGAGGTGCGGCCGTGAACGTGCTCGTGCTCAACTCCGGCAGCTCCTCCCTCAAGTACAAGCTGTTCGCCATGGGCGACAACGGGGAGCCCGCGGTGCTGGCCGCCGGCCTGGCCGAGCGCATCGGCGAGCCGGGCAGCCGCCTGGCCCACATCCTGGACCCCGGCGGCCCCGGGGAGATCAAGGAGGTGCGCGAGGAGCCCCTGGCCGACCACGCCGCAGCCCTGCACCTGGCCATCGGGCTGCTGGTGGCCGAGGGCGTCGGCGCGGTGGGAAGCACCGAGGACATCCACGCAGTGGGGCACCGGGTGGTGCACGGCGGGGAGACCTTCTCCCGGCCGGTGCTGGTGGACGACGCGGTGCTCGACGCAATCCGGGCGGTGGAGCCCCTGGCCCCGCTGCACAACCCGGCCAACCGCACCGGAATCCAGGCCGCCCTGGGCCTGTTCCCGGGCGCGCCCCAGGTGGCGGTGTTCGACACCGCCTTCTTCGCGAACATGGGCCGGGAGTCCTTCCTCTATCCCCTGCCCTACGAGCTCTATGCCGAACTGGGCCTGCGCAAGTACGGGTTCCACGGCACCTCCCACCGGTTCGTCTCCCGCGCCGCGGCCAGCATGCTGAACCTGCGGCCCGATGACGCCTCCGTCATCACCGCGCACCTGGGCAACGGGTGCAGCATGGCCGCGGTGCGCCAGGGACGCGCGGTGGACACCAGCCTGGGCCTGACCCCCATGGCCGGGCTCATGATGGGCACCCGCTGCGGGGACATCGACCCGGCCATCCCGGCCTTCCTGGCCCGGTCCAAGGGCCTGGACATCGCCGCGGTGGACAAGGTGCTCAACGGCCAGAGCGGGCTCAAGGGCATCTGCGGGGTCAACGACATGCGCGACGTGCACGCCCTGCGCGAGAAGGGCGACGAGCGGGCCGAGCTGGCCCTGGACATGTTCGCCTACCGGGTCAAGCGCTTCATAGGAGCCTATCTGGCCGTGGTGGGCCCCTGCCACGCGGTGGCCTTCACCGCGGGCATCGGGGAGAACGACCCCGAGGTGCGCGCCCGCTGCGTGGCCGGCCTGGAACACCTGGGCCTGGTCCTGGACCCGGCCCGCAACCTGGCCGCGGTGCGCGGCAGGGCCGGGGACATCGCGGCCCCGGAGAGCACGATCCGCATCCTGGTGGTGCCCACCAACGAGGAGTTGGAGATCGCCCGCCAGACCGTGGAGGTGGTGGGGCTTTTGGCTGAAACGGAATCGGTATGCGGCCCCGTTCCTGTCCCGGGGACACATGCCGAGCCTGGCCGGACGCAGGGGAGGACGTCCGGACAGGCCGCCCATTCAGCCGCTTCCTGACGTCCCACCCACCCGCCCATCCTCCCCCCGGGCTGCGCCCGGAAAACGAAGCCCGCCGTCCTGGCGGGCTTCGTCCATTTCCAAGGCGAAAAAAGAGTCCGCCCGGCCGCAGGAGACATGGCGAGTTCCCGGCCGGGCGGACTGGGGGTGGGGGAGAGGAGAGGTTCAGGTCCGGGGATTACCGCCCGGGACGGCAGACCAGGTCGTTGCCCTGGCGGGCCTGCACGCACTGGCCTGAAATGGCGTCGCCCTGGGGACCGGTGAAGCTGCAGGCGTCGCCGGCCGACTTGCCGGAGCAGGCCGCAGCCAGGGCCTCATGGTTCTGCTGCCGGCCCTGGCCGCCGCCACCGGGGCCGCCGGGGCCGCCCGAGCCGCCGCGTCCGCCCTGGCCTCCGGAGAAGCCGGGGGGCGGGCCGCCGGGTCCGCCCTTGCCGGGCCGGCCCGAGCCGTCCTGCTGCTTGCCCCAGGCCGGGGGCTGGCCCGCTCCCTGGGGCCGGGTCGAGTTGTCCGCATCCATCCGTCCGCCTCCGCCGGGTCCGCCCTTGCCGCCGGGGCCGTCGGGGCCGCCCTGGCCCTGGGGCCGGGTGGCGTTCTGGCCGTCCCCGGCGCCGGGAGGCGGCCCGCCCGGGCCGGAGCCGGTGTCGTCCGCAGCCAGGAGCACGGGGCTGGAGGAGGGGGAATCCTGGGCGCAGGCCAGTCCGGCCAGCACCAGGGAGAACGCCAGGGCAATGAAGAAGAGTTTCATAATCACCTCCGGGCGCATCGGCGCCTGGGTGTAATTCCCCCCCGGGCGGTCCCGTGTTACACCAGGAAAAAAATCGTCTGGGATGTAACCCCGGCCCGGCCGGGGCCGAATACTCCAACAGGCGGTGCATGGGGCGGGCCGGCGCCCGCCGCGGCGGTCAAGCTCCCTCCTGGAACGGCCGGCGCGAGCGGGGCCCGGCAAGGGCCGGAGCCGGCTGGCCCGACCCCCACCGCGGAGAGCCGAGAGGATTGCGAGGGCAGCCCAGCGCATGCCGACCTATGGAAGCGACGCCGAGGCGCTGGACGCCATCCGCGGGGGCAACGTGCACGCCTTCCGGCATTTCATCGCGGCCTACAAGGGCGCGGTGGAGCGGATCGTGGCCGGGC
Organism: Desulfovibrionaceae bacterium UBA6814; assembly: GCA_002452635.1. Lineage (GTDB taxonomy): Bacteria > Desulfobacterota > Desulfovibrionia > Desulfovibrionales > Desulfovibrionaceae > UBA6814. The sequence goes on from DKEU01000273.1 coordinate 10,662, forward strand.
ACGTGCCGCGCAGCGCGGT
>DKEU01000273.1:10724-11878 GCA_002452635.1 Desulfovibrionaceae bacterium UBA6814
GCGGCCCTTCGCCAACTGGATGTCCACCCTGGCCCTGCGCACCTGCTACGACCACCTGCGCAGCGTGTACGCCAGCCGGGAGCGGACCTTCAGCGAGCTGGCCCCGGAAGGGGCCGAGTGGTTGGACGGCGCGGTGGACAGGGCCTCCCTGGAGGCCGACGCCCGGGACCGGGAAAAGGACGCGGCCAGCCAGGCCCTGGACTGGGCCCTGGGGCACCTGCCTCCCCTGGAGCGCATGGTGCTCACCCTCACCGCCCTGGAGGGGAGGTCGGTGGAGGAGGCCGCGGGCCTGTTGGAGATGAGCGCAGTCAACGTCCGGGTGCGGGCCCACCGCGCCCGGAAGAAGCTCAAGGCATTGCTGGAAAAGGAGATGGGCGCATGACCGGAAAGGGGCTTGAACGACTTCTCGCGCTGTGGCGCGACGTGTGGCGGGACCGGACGGCCCCCTCCCTGCTGGACCAGGCCTGGGAGGACCGGGTCATGGCCGCGGTATTGGCCCGGCGGGCGGTACCGGTGCGGGTCGGGGTGCTGGATAGGCTGGAGAACCTGGCCTGGGCCGCCTGGACCGCCGGGGCCGCGGGCCTGGGCCTGGGCCTGGTGGCCCTCCTGCGCCTGCCCCTGGTGGGCCTGTCCCTGGACCGGCTCTCCCTCCTGCGCACCTTCTACTCCTACAGTTCGCTGTTCTAGGAGCGCGCCATGAGGAACGCCAAGGGCATCGCCGTCCTGCTCGTGGTCCTGCTGGCGGGCGCCGCGCTGGGCGCGTCGGCCACCGTGTTCTACTACGAGCACCAGTTCTCGGCCCGGGTGGGGGAGCGGCCCCCGCACCTGCACACCGCGCGGGAAAAGGCCGAGCGCCTGGGCCGCATCCTGGGCCTGTCCCCGGAGCAGGTGGACAAGGCCGAGGCCGTCATGAGCGCCCACGAGCCCGAGGTGCAGGCCCTGCACGCCTCGGGCAAGGCGGGCATGGACCGGATCCTGGACCAGGTGAGCCGGGAGCTCGCCGCCTTCCTGACCCCGGAGCAGAACGCCCGCCTGGCCGAGTTCGTGGCCGACATCAAGTCCCGGCCCTTCCCGCCCCGGCGCGGCGACGGGCCCGAGGACGGGGGCGGCCGCGCCAAGCACGACCGGCCCTAGCAGGCCGTTGAAAATCCCGC
>DKEU01000273.1:11919-28971 GCA_002452635.1 Desulfovibrionaceae bacterium UBA6814
CGCGGTTTTTGAACGGCCTGCTGGATCGGAACTCCTAAGTCTGCACCGACTCGAGGACGCTCTCCATGAAGAAGTGGCTCGTCATTGCTGCGCTGGCCCTGGCCGTGGCGGGGTTCCTCGCCCTGCGGGGCCGCGGGGGAAACCCGGCCGCGTCCTACGCCACCGCCCAACCCACCCGGGGGGACATGGCCGCGGTGGTGACCTGCACCGGCAGCCTGACCCCGGTGGCCACGGTGGACGTGGGCACCCAGGTCTCGGGCACCATCGCGGAGCTTTTTGCGGACTACAACTCCCGGGTCACCGCCGGCCAGGTCATCGCCCGCATCGATCCGGCCCTGTTCGAGGCCAAGGTGGCCCAGACCCGGGGGGCGTACCTCCAGGCCCAGGCCAACCTGGACAAGGCCCGGGTGGCCCTGGCCGACGCCGAGCGCACCCTGGCCCGCAACCGGGCGCTCCGGGCCGACGGCACCATCGCCCAGAGCGAGTTGGACACCGCCCAGACCGCCCGGGACACGGCCCAGGCCGAGGTGGCCGCAGCGGCCGGCAGCGTGGAGCAGACCCGGGGCTCCTATGCCGAGGCCCGGGTGAACCTGGCCCACACGGTCATCACCTCTCCGGTGAACGGCACGGTCATCGACCGCAGCGTGGACGTGGGCCAGACCGTGGCCGCCTCCTACCAGACCCCCACCCTGTTCTCCATCGCCCAGGACCTCACCCGCATGGAGATCGAGGCCAGCGTGGACGAGGCCGACATCGGCAGCGTGCGCGAGGGCCAGAAGTCCTTCTTCACCGTGGACGCCTACCCGGACCGCCGCTTCGAGGGGCGGGTGACCCAGGTGCGCAACGCCGCGGTCACGGTGTCCAACGTGGTCACCTACGTGGCCGTGGTGGAGGTGGAGAACGCGGACCTGCTGCTCAAGCCGGGCATGACCGCCAACGTGTCCTTCCAGGTGGCCAGCCGGGAGGGCGCCCTCAAGGTGCCGGCCGCGGCCCTGCGCTTCCGCCCCCCCGGCCAGAAGGCTGAGAAGAACGGGTCGGGCAGCCGGGTCTACGTGCTGGCCGGGAACGGCACCCTGCGGCCCGTGGAGGTGACCACCGGCATCACCAGCGGCTCCGAGGTGGAGGTGGTGTCCGGCGGCCTCAGCGAGTCCGACCGGGTGGTGCTCTACGAGAGCACGGCCGGCTCCGGCAAGAGCCAGGACCAGGGCCCGCGCCCGCCCTTCGGATTCTAGCATGGCCGAAATCCTCCGCCTCACGGACATCGCCAAGACGTACGTGCTGGGCGAGCAGCAGGTGCCCGCCCTGCGCGGGGTCTCCTTTGCGGTGCAGGCCGGGGAGTACGTGGCCATCATGGGCGCGTCGGGCAGCGGCAAGTCCACCTGCATGCACATCATGGGCTGCCTGGACCGGCCCACCGCGGGCTCCTACGTGCTGGACGGCCGGCGGGTGGACGGGCTCACCCGGGACGAGCTGGCCCGGGTGCGCAACCGGCGCATCGGGTTCGTGTTCCAGGGCTTCAACCTCCTGGCCCGCACCTCGGCCCTGGAGAACGTGGAGCTGCCCCTGATCTACAGCCGCCTGCCCCGGGCCCGGCGGCGCGAGCGCGCCCTGGCCGCCCTGGACCGGGTGGGCCTGGCCGACCGGGCCGGGCACACCAGCACCCAGCTCTCGGGCGGCCAGCAGCAGCGGGTGGCCATCGCCCGGGCCCTGGTGAACGAGCCGGCCATGGTGCTGGCCGACGAGCCCACGGGCAACCTGGACACCGCCACCAGCCGGGAGATCATGGACATCTTCGCCTCCCTGAACGCCGCGGGCGCCACCGTGGTCATGGTCACCCACGAGCCGGACATCGCGGCCTGCGCCGCGCGCCGGCTCCTGTTCCGGGACGGCCTCCTGGTGGCGGACAGCGCCGCGGGCCAGGAGCCCCGGGAGTAGCCCATGGACCTGCTGCTGCCGGCAAGCATCGCCCTGCGCGCCCTGCGGGTGAACACCGCCCGTTCCTTCCTCACCATGCTGGGCATCATCATCGGCATCGCCGCGGTCATCGTCATGGTGGCCGTGGGCACCGGGGCCTCGCGCCGCATCGCGGACCAGATCGCCAGCATGGGCTCCAACCTGCTCATCGCCCTGCCCGGGTCCACCACCTCGGGCGGGATCCGGGGCGGGTTCGGGTCACTGCCCACCCTGACCTACGGCGACGTGGAGGCCGTGCGCACCGAATGCCCGGCCGTGATCCTGGCCGCGCCGGAGCAGCGGGGCACGGCCCAGGCCATCGCCGGCAACGTGAACTGGTCCACCGTGGTCTACGGCGCCACCACCGACATGTTCAGCATCCGGGAGTGGTCCCTGGCCTCGGGCCGGTTCCTGACCCAGGCCGAGTCCGAGGGCCTGGGCAAGGTCTGCGTGCTGGGCCAGACCGTGGCCCAGGAGCTGTTCGGCGGCCTGGACCCGGTGGGCCAGAGCCTGCGGCTGAACAGCATCCCCTTCACCGTGGTGGGGCTCCTGGCCCCCAAGGGCCGCAACGCCATGGGCCACGACCAGGACGACGTGATCTTCGCGCCCATCCGCACGGCCCAGACCAAGCTCTTCGGCAACCCCATGCCCGACCGGGTGGGGGTCATCCTCATCCAGGCCCGGTCCCAGGGCCTCATGGACGAGGCCCAGCGCCAGGTGGAGGCGCTCCTGGACCAGCGCCACCGCATCGGGCCGGCCAAGGAGCGGGACTACTCCCTGCGCAACCTCACCGAGATCATGAGCGCGGCCCAGGAGTCCTCCCGGACCATGGCGCTGCTGCTCGGGGCGGTGGCCTCGGTGTCCCTGGTGGTGGGCGGCATCGGCATCATGAACATCATGCTGGTGTCGGTGACCGAGCGCACCCGGGAGATCGGCATCCGCATCTCGGTGGGGGCCACCCAGCAGGACATCATGCTCCAGTTCCTGGCCGAGGCGGTGCTGCTCACCCTGGCCGGCGGGGTGCTGGGCATCGGCCTGGGCGCGGCCGGGGCGGTGGTCCTCAACACGCTCCTGGGCTGGCACTCGGTGGTGTCCGGCTCGGCCATCGCCCTGGCCGTGGCCTTCTCCAGCGCGGTGGGGGTGTTCTTCGGCTTCTACCCGGCGCGCAAGGCCGCCAACCTGGACCCCATCGAGGCCCTGCGCCGGGAGTAGCGAACCGTCCGGCCCTGCCGCGGAATGAAAAAGCCCCTGCCGCCTCGTGGCGGCAGGGGCTTTTCGCGTCATGGGAGGGGAGGCGGCCGGCTAGTGTTCCGGCTCGTCGGCCGGAATGGGGGCCACGGGCAGGCGCATCTCCACCAGCAGGCCGCCCTCGGGGCGGTTGGCGGCCCGGATGCCGCCGCCGTGCACCTGCACCGCGCGTTTGGCGATGGCCAGGCCCAGGCCGCAGCCCCCGGCGTCCCGGGCGCGGGCCGCCGCCGCCCGGCAGAAGGGCTCGAAGATCCCGTCCAGCTCGGCCGGGTCCACCCCGGGGCCGGTGTCCTCCACCGTGAGCACGGCCCAGTCGGTCCCGGCCTCCCGCGCCATGTCCAGGCGCACCCGCGCCGGCCCCCTCCCGCCGTGCACGACGGCGTTGCGCAGCACGTTCTCCACGGCCCGGCGCAAGAGCTCCTCGTTGCCCGCCACCAGGGAGGCCGCGGCCAGATCCAGCTCGATGGAGCCGCCCTGGGCCTGGGCCGCGATGTCCAGGTCCGCGGCCACCCGGGTGAGCAGGGAGCCCAGGTTCACCAGCCCGTCCAGGGACAGGCTGCGGCGGTGCTCCAGCCGGGCGTAGGTGAGCATCTGGTCGATGAGGTCGCCCAGGCGCAGCAGGTTGCGCTCGATGCTGTCCAGGAGGCCCGTGGTCTCGGACCCGCTGCGCTGGCGGGCCATGTCCAGGGCCACGTGCATGCGGGCCAGGGGGGAGCGCAGCTCGTGGGACACGTCCCGGAAGAGTTGCTGGCGCGTGGCCATGAGGGATTCGATCTCGTCGGCCATGTGGTCGAAGTCCCGGGCCAGGGCCTTGATCTCGTTGTGGCCGCGCACCGCGGGGCCCACCCGGGTGGAGAGGTCGCCCCCGGCCAGGCGGCGGGTGGCCTCCTGCAGGGTGCGCAGGGGCGAGGTCAGGTGGCGGGAGAGCACCCAGCTGCACAGCACGCCCACCCCGAGCAGGATGCCCAGGGCGCGCAGGATCATGGCCGGCGGGGGCGGGACATGGGGTCCGGCCGGACCCGGAGGCCCGGCGCGGGGGCCGGGAGGGGGCATGTCGGGCCCGCCGGGTCCCCCCGGTCCTCCCGGGGGTTCGGGGCCGGGACCCCGGCCGGGCGGGCCCGGAAAGAAGTTCAGCACCACCAGGGCGCGCAGCCCTTCCCGTCCCTCTCCGGCCAGGGGCGCCACCAGCACCGGCCGGCCGTCCGGCAGGAATTGCCGGGGCAGGGGATCGTCCCCGGCAGATTCGGCCTCGGCCAGGAGTTCGTCCAGCTTGGGCGGGAAGGGCAGGTCGCCCAGGATCTTCCCGTCCTTGCCCACGATGCGCAGGAGGATGCCGGTGCCCTGCTCGCAGCGGGCCAGGAAGGCGTCCATGGCCTTCGGGCCGCCCTGGGCCAGGGCGTCCAGGGCCTGGTCGGCCAGGAACTGGAACAGCCCGCCCAGGCCGCGCCGGGCGAACTCGCGCTGCCGCACGATCTCCGGGTTGAAGATGCGGTCCGCCAGGATGGTGCAGGCGATGCTGGCCGCGATGGTCAGCACGAACCAGAGGAAGATGCGGCCGAACAGGCTTCTCATGGTGCGGCCGCGCCGCCCGGGCTCAGGCCCGGGCATCCTCGGGAAGGGCGTAGAGGTAGCCTCGGCTGCGCACCGAACGGATGCGGGAGGGGGCCTTGCCGCCCTTGCCGAGCTTGCGGCGCAGGTTGGACACGTGCACGTCCAGGCTGCGGTCGAAGGGCAGCACGTCGCGGCCCAGGGCCACCCGGGTGAGCACCTCCCGGGACACCACGTTGCCCGCGTTGGCCAGCAGGGTGCGCAAGAGCACGAACTCCACCGAGGTCAGGGTTACCGGGCGTCCCGAGCGGGTGACCCGCAGGGCCCCGCCGTCCAGCTCCACGTCCCCCACCTTGAGCAGCCTGGGCTCGGACCCGTGCCCCCGGCCGCCCGGCCCGGTGCGGCGCAGCACCGCCCGGATGCGGGCCATGAGCTCGCGGGGCAGGAAGGGTTTGGGCAGGTAGTCGTCGGCCCCCATCTCCAGGCCCACCACCCGGTCCACCTCTTCGCCGCGGGCGGTGAGCATCACCACCGGCACGGTGGAGCTGTCCCGGATGCGGCGCAGCACGTCGAACCCGGAGACGTCCGGGAGCATGACGTCCAGGATCACCAGGTCGTGGGAGCCGGAAAGGGCCTCGCGCAGGCCGTCCTCGCCGTCGTGGACATGGTGCAGGGCCATGCCCTCCGAGGCCAGGAAGCCGGTCAGCAGCTCGCAGAGTTCGAGATCGTCGTCAACAAGTAGCAATTGGCTCACATCCATTCACCGCCGATCCCTCCCGCCTCCTTTCTACCCCATTGCCCGGTCCGCGCAAGCACCAGCGGAAGCTGCGGCGTAAATAATTGTTAAGACGTGTGCAGATAAAGCAACATTCTTAATTAAGACGAAAGACATCTTAATATATGTAAGTAAAACTCAAGAATATTGAATATAACTTAACGATATTCGTCATCAATCATGCAGGTTCAGGAAGAAATTTCCGCACGAAATACGGAAAAATGCGCCAGACGAATCGATAGTGATGGGAAAATACAACGGAAAATGGCGCATACATCCTTAAATAAGCGCGGGAATCAAGAAGGAAACTGGAGAGGAATAAGAGCCATGCAGAGCCTGTACGACTTCGACATCGCCCCTTGCTTGGATGGAGACTTCCGGGCCTGGTCCCAGTTCGTGGGCCGCTTCGCCGGTCTGGTGCACGGGGTGGCCCTGCGGGTCATGCGCGCCCGGCGCAAGGACCTGGATCCCGCCGTGGTGCCCCACGTGACCCGCTGCGTGTTCCTGCGCCTGGCCCGCAAGGACGCCGTGCTCCTGCGCGGCTTCGATCCGGCGCGCTGCTCCCTGGCCGCCTTCCTGGTGGTGGTGGCCCGGGCCACGGCCCTGGACTGGCTGCGCTACGGCTACCTGAACGCCGAGCCCCTGGACGACTTCGACACCCCGGCCCGCACCGACGCCAGCGGGATGTTCTCGGACCCCCAGTTCCCCGACGGGGTGCTCACCGACCGCCAGCAGCTGGTGATGCAGCTGCTCTTCGCCAAGGACTACGAGGTGGCCACCGTGGCCGAGGTCCTGGGCATCACCCCCCAGACCGTGCGCTCCATCAAGCACGAGGCGGTCAAGCGCCTGCGGTTCTATTCCCGCGGCATGCCCGCCTTCAACTAGCTCCCGCGCCAACGCCAGCTTCGAGCCAGCACCCCCAGCACCTCAGGAGGTCGAGCATGATTCCCAAGTCCCGAACCCAAGCCCCGCTCCGCCCCGCCGACCAGGATCTCGGCGGCGAGCTCCTGCTCTGGAGCCGGCGGCGCAGCCGGCGGCGGGAGCACTGCGTGGCCATGACCGAGATTGGCGGCTACCTGGAGCGCACCCTGGCCCCGGCCCGCCGCCAGGCCGTGGAGAGCCACGTGGCCGAGTGCGACGCCTGCCGGCACGAGCTGGTGGAGCTCTACCAGCTGCTCAAGTCCCCCATGGAGCCCGCCCCGCACGGCCTGGCCGGCGACGTGGCCGCAGCCCTCTCCGAGGTCCTCCAGCCCGCCGGGCGCAAGCCCGCGGCCCAGGGAGCACGCGCATGAGCAGCATCAGCGTCACCGACTACCTGAACTCCACCTACGATTCGGGCACGTCGTCCACCTCGTCCTCGGACAGCTACCAGGACCTGTTCCTGACCCTGCTCTGCACCGAGCTGGAGAACCAGGACCCCCTGGACCCGGTGGACGACACCGAGATGGTGGCCCAGCTGGCCCAGATGTCCAGCCTGGAGCAGCTCACCACCATGAACGAGAGCATGGAGAGTATGATCACCCTGCTCCAGAACCAGGAGATCATCAGCTCCTCCTCCTACCTGGGCAAGGAGGTCACGGCCGAGGGGTCGGACATCTCCAAGGAGGGGGACTCCATCAGCCTGGTCACCTACACCCTGGGCGACGCCGCGGCCTCCATCTACGCCCACGTGCTGGACGCGGACGGCACCATCATCAACAGCGTGAACCTGGGCTCCCAGGACTCCGGGACCCACACCTTCCAGTGGGACGGGACCGATGCGGACGGCGAGGAGGTGGACGACGGGGTCTACTCCATCGCCTTCACCGCCACGGATGCGGACGGGGACAGCCTGGTGGTGTCCACCGCGGTGTCCGGCACGGTGAACTCGGTGTCCCTGGAGGACGGCAACATCATCCTGGGCCTCACCGACGGTCGGGAAGTGAACCTCTTCGACGTGTCCACCGTGGTGGAAACCAGCTCCACGGTCGCGGACTCGGACGACTAACCCCTACCCCACGCAACGAGGAACACCGCCATGGGTATCTCATCCTCCATGTACACCGGCATCTCGGGCATGCTCACCGCCAGCCAGGGCATGTCCGTGGTGAGCAACAACCTGGCCAACAGCAACACCGTTGGCTTCAAGGGCTCCAAGACCACCTTCGAGGACACCTTCTACGCGGCGGTGAACTCCTCCCAGGGGGTGAGCCAGATCGGCACCGGCTCCAGCCTGTCGGCCATCTACGGCGACTGGTCCCAGGGCTCCTACGAGACCAGCACCGACGCCACCGACCTGGCCATCGACGGGGACGGGTTCTTCATGGTGTCCGACGCCGAGAGCGGGGACATCTACTACTCCCGGGCCGGCGACTTCCGCTTCGACTCGGACGGCTACCTGGTCAACGCCAGCGGCCTGCGGGTGCAGGGCTGGGCCGTGGACCAGGACACCGGGGACATCGCCAGCGGCATCGGCGACATCGTGATCGACGACTTCCAGTCCCCGCCCAGCCCCACCACCACCCTGTCCATGTACTTCAACCTGGACTCCACCAGCGAGGACGAGTCCACCAGCGCCACCAACCCGCTCTTCGCCATGTTCGAGAACTGGGACGGCGCCTCGGACTCCCCCCTGGGCGACGGGCTGTACTCCTACCAGAACACCATCACGGTGTACGACGAGAACGGCTCGGCCCACACCCTCACCGTGTACTTCGACCAGGTGGATTCGGACAGCATCACCGGCGAGGCCACGGGCACCTCCACCTGGGAGTTCGTGGTCACCTGCGACACGGCCGAGGACGGCCGCACCCTCGACGGCCAGTCCCTGGGCACCACCTCCGCGGCCGGGATGCTCATGATCGGCACCCTGACCTTCAGCTCCTCGGGCGAGCTCACGGGCATGAGCGCCTACACCCTGAACAGCGGCGCCTCCGGCGACCTCAAGGACCTGTCCAACTGGACCCTGGCCGACATCTCGGACAACGGGTTCGCCTCCTTCACCGCCAACTTCACCGGGGCCAGCAACGCCAGCTACACCGGCGCCGCGGATGCGGTGAGCATCGAGCTGGACCTGGGCCTGGGCTCGGCCAGCAAGTCCTGGGCTTCGGGCACGGCCTCCAACGCCTCGGTGCTGGGCACCAGCGCCGCGGCCATCGGCAACTACGCCTCCCCGGACCCCAGCAACACCACCTCCACCAACTACAACGCCTCCTCGTCCACCCTGAGCCAGGCCCAGAACGGCTACGCCTCGGGGTTCTTGCAGAGCCTCTCGGTGGACAACGACGGCACCATCACGGCCAACTACTCCAACGGCCAGATCGTGGACCTCTTCAAGATCACCATCGCCAACTTCACCAACCCCGACGGCCTGGAGCGGGAGGGCAGCAACCTGTTCTCCGCCACCCGGGACTCGGGCGAGGCGGTCACCGGCATCGCCGGCACCGGCAGCCTGGGCGAGGTCTCGGCCAACAGCCTGGAGCAGTCCAACGTGGACATGGGCACCGAGCTGGTGCGGATGATCACCCTGCAGCGCATGTACGACGCGTCCAGCAAGATCATCTCCACCGCGGACACCATGCTCCAGACGGTCATCGCCCTGAAGCGGTAGGGCCGCGTAGCCACATCGAACGTCCTGCCGGGGCCGGTGCGCGCCCGGCCCCGGCGGGACAAGGAGTCCGGACATGGGCGACAACCTGCTCTCCATCGCCACCACCTCGCTTACCGCCTCCCAGTACGCCCTGAGCGTCACCTCCAACAACATCGCCAACGCCGACACCGTGGGCTACGTGCGGCGCACGGTGACCTTCGGCGAGATCACCAGCGACAGTTGGCTCTCGGGCCTGGGCGTGGACGTGGAGTCGGTGCAGCGCGGCTTCGACGCCTTCCTGGAGGGGAACTACCTGGACAAGCGCTCGGACGTGGCCCTCTGGGACACGGCCGAGAGCTACCTGGAGAGCCTGGAGAACCTCCTGGACCAGAGCGACGGCACCGGGGTGAACGACATCCTGGCCGAGTACTTCGCGGCCTGGGAGGACCTGGCCGCCAGCCCGGACGACGAGTCCGCCCGCACCGCGCTGCTGGGCATCGCCGAGGAGCTGGCCGCCGAGCTGGTGGACCTGGACGCCAGCCTGAACGAGCTGGCCCAGCGCATGGACCAGGAGATCACGGATCAGGTGGAGGAGGTCAACTCCATCCTGGAGCAACTGGCCACCCTGAACCCCCGCATCGCGGCCAACCAGGACAACCTGGAGCTTCTGGACACCCGGGACCAGCTCCTGCGCGAGCTGTCGGACTACCTGGAGGTCAGCGTGACCTACGCCAGCGACGGCACGGTCATGGTGGTGTCCGAGTCCGGCCAGGCCCTGGTGTCCCAGAACGTGGCCTACAGCCTGTCCTACGATACGGCCAAGGCCTGGGCCTCCCTGAACGCGGACTCCACGTTCGAGGGGCAGATCAATTTCGCGGGCGCCTCGTCCAGCGAGATCGTGCTGGAGGTGGTGACCGCGGGCACGGTGGACGGCGCCGCCGGCGCGGCCCAGCTCAGGATCTCCCTGGACGGCGGCCAGACCTGGCTCGCGGACGACGACGGCAACACCCTCCTGTTCACCGCGGACGGCGAGGACGGGGCCATCACCGTGGACGGGGTCACCATCTGGCTCTCGGCCGAGGGCGATTCGGGCACGGACGGAGCGGGCTCCCTGGCCGTGGGCGACAGCTTCACGGTCATGGCCAAGAAGGGCCTGTACTGGCACAGCACCACCTCGGGCAGCGAGAACATCACCCCCCTGGCCGACGCGGAGTCGGGCCTGGTGACGGACCGGGTGTCCAGCGGCTCCCTGGCCGGGCTGTTCTACGTGCGCGACGAGTGCCTGGCTTCCTACCAGGAGGACCTGGACGCCCTGGTCTCCACCCTGGTGTACGAGACCAACTACGCCTACAGCCAGGGCGCGAGCCCGGACAACCTGGCCGCGGCCAGCGGGACCTACGCGGTGGACGACGCCGCCGGGGCCCTGGGCTCCAATGCGGGCCTGGTTTTCCAGGGCGAGCTGGCCGTGGGCAACCTGAGCCTGGCGGTCTACGACACCGCCACCGGCGACCTGGTGAACCTCTCGGCCCTGGACTTCGACGCCGCCACCGCGGGCATCCAGTCCTTCGACCCCACGGTGCACAGCCTGGAGGACGTGGTCGACGCCATCAACACCACCTTCAGCGGCCAGATCACGGCCAGCATCGAGAACGGCACGCTCATCCTCACCGCGGCCGACGGCATGGAGTTCGCCTTTGCCGGGGACTCCACCGGGCTATTGGCCGCCCTGGGCCTGAACACCTTCTTCACCGGGTCCACGGCCGGGGACCTGGGGCTGAACCCGGAGCTCCTGGCCGACCCCTCCCAGATCAATGCGGGAGCCCTGGACGCCTCGGGCGCGCTGACCGCGGGCAGCAACAGCGCGGCCCAGGCCGTGGCCGCCCTGGCGGACACCGAGCTCTCCATCACCCGGGCCGACGGCCGGACCACCACCAGCACCTTGCAGGACTACTTCAACACCCTGGTGTCCCAGGTGGGCGCGGACTCGGCCGGGGCCCAGACCCTGGCCACCTACAGCCAGACCCTGGCCGACGACCTGGCCGACCAGCAGGAGCAGCTTTCCGGCGTGAACCTGGACGAGGAGCTGGTGCTCCTGGAGAAGTACCAGCGGGCCTACGAGGCCGCCTCCAAGATCATCACCGTCTCCAACGAGATGTTCGAAACCGTCATCGGGCTCATCTGAGCCGGAGGCCAGCCGTGCGCGTCACCAACTCCATGATCTACGACTCGGTGATCCAGTACACCAACGCCGCGCTGGAGCGGTACTACGCCCTGGCCGAGCAGAACTCGTCCATGCGCAAGCTCAACACGCCCAGCGACGACCCCAACGGCACGGGCCTGGTGCTGGGCCTGCGCGACAGCCTGCGGGCCCTGTCCCAGTACCAGGAGAACATCGACACGGCCACGGGCTGGCTCACGGTCGCGGACTCGGCCCTGCAGCAGACCAGCGACCTGGTCACCAACATCCTGGAGCTGGCCGAGCAGGGGGCCACCGAGACCCTGTCCGCGGAGCAGCGCCTCCTGGTGGCCCAGAACGTGCGCGGGGACTTCGAGCAGCTCCTGGGCCTGGCCAATTCCGAGTACTCGGGCCAGAGCATCTTCGCGGGCCTGAACATCGACTCCGCGGCCTACGAGATGGCGCTGTCCGCGGACGTGTACGGGGACACCCTGTCCGACGCCAGCGTGGTCGCGGTGAGCGGGGACTCGGAGTCCGCGGTGCTGCTGCAGTTCACGGGCAGCGGCACCGTGGGCGGGACCGACGACATCGGCTACCGCTATTCCACGGACGGGGGCGAGACCTGGACCGAGGCCGTGCTGGCCGCCGGGAGCACCACCTTCGAGCTGGGCTCCTGCTCGGTGTCCCTGGCCTCGGGCGCGGCCGTCACCGCCACCCTGGCCTCGGACGCGTCGGTTTCCGGGGACTACCTGGTGGTGCGCCCCGCCGCGGTCTACCTGGGCAACGCCAACGACGGGGCCACCGTGACCCACTACGGGGCCGGGGACGTGGACGCCGAGGCCAGCGGGAGCTTTTCCGGCACCGTGCTGGTGCGCATCGACGCGGACGCCACCGCGTCCAACGCGGCGGTCTATTCCTACAGCACGGACAACGGGGCCTCCTGGGTCACGGGCAACACCGCGGACGACTTCGTGTTCGCCATCCCGGGCGGCTCTCTGGAGCTGACCCTGGCCTCCGGGGCCAGCCTTTCCGCCGGGGAGCAGTTCGTGGTCACGCCCTACGACGCGGACCTGGACCTGGCCATCTCGCCCACCGGCTCGGTGACCGTGAACTCGGTGGGCAAGGACATCTTCGGCGGGCTGTACCAGGCCCCGGGGGAGGACACGGCAACGGCCGTGGAGGGGGCCAACCTCCTGGAGTCCGTGGGCCGGCTCATCGGGGCCCTGGAGACCAACGACACCGACGTGATCGGCCAGTGTTTGGAGGAGATACGCGAGGCCCTGGCCACGGTGGAGAAGGCCGCGGCCACCATCGGCGCGCGGGAGAGCCGGCTGGAGTACGCCAGCGCGGCCATCACCACCCAGTCCGACAACCAGACCTCCGCCGCCAGCTCCATCGAGGACGCGGACATCACCACCCTCATGGTGGAGCTGGAGGCCGCGGAGACGGTCTACAAGTCGGTGGTGGAGACCTCCACCAACATCATGGCGCTGAGCCTCGTCAATTACCTGTAGGAGGACGCCATGGCTGACTATTCGTCCGGGGCCATCTACTTCACCGGCCTGGGCAGCGACATCGACTTCGACTCCATCATCGAGGCCGAGGTCAGCGCGGCCAGCTACAAGAAGGACCAGCTCGAGGAGTGGTCCGAGGCCTGGCAGGAGAAGATCGACGCCCTGCAGGAGCTGAACACCGCGCTCCTGGACCTGCGCACCGCGCTCCAGGCCATCGACTCCTCCGCGGAGTTCGTGACCAAGGACGCGGAGAGCAGCGACTCGTCGGTGGCCACCGCCAGCGCGGACGGCGACGCCGAGACCGGCAACCACACGCTGGTGGTGAAGCAGCTGGCCCAGAACGACGTGCTGGTGAACAGCACGGGCTTCTCCAGCACCACGGACTCGGTCACCGCGTCCGACGCCACGTTCACCTACAGCTACGCGGGCGAGGAGTTCACCATCGAGGTGGCCGCGGGCACCAGCCTGCAGAGCCTGGCCTCGCTCATCACCAACAATTCGGGCAGCAAGGGCGACGTGAAGGCCATCGTCATCAACGACGGCGACTCCTACTACCTGGAAATCTACGGCATGGACAAGGGCGCGGACAACACCGTGACCATCGGGGCCTCCACCACCCTCGCGGGATTCGAGTCCGCCGACTTCGAGCGCACCCAGACGGCGCAGGACGCCCTGTTCAAGGTGGACGGCTACCCCACGGCCTCGGACGCCTGGATATCCCGCGACGACAACACCGTGGACGACGTGATCGAGGGCCTCACCCTGACCCTGCGCGACGCGGGCGAGACCCGCTTCACCGTGACCCTGGACACCGACGCCCTGCAGGCCAACATCGAGGAGTTCGTGGACCAGCTCAACACGGTCAAGGCCCTCATCGACTCCTACACCGCGATCACCACCGACGAGGACGACGAGGACGAGACCGAGGGCTCGGTGCTCACGGGCAACTACGGGGTGAACCTGGTGGAGTCCAAGCTCAAGGACATCACCGCCTCCTCCGGCCTGGGCTTCGTGAGCTACGACGCGGACACCGGGCTGGGCGACTACTTCTCCACCCTGTCCCAGATCGGCATCCAGACCGACACGGACACCAGCTCCGACACCTACGGCCTGCTGGTCATCGACTACGAGGACCTGGCCGAGGCCCTGGAGAATGACCCCGAGGCCGTGGCCAGCCTCTTCGTGGCGGACTACGAGGGGGACACCGATTCCTCGGACTTCTCCTACGTGTCCTGCGTGGAGGGCACCACCCAGCCCGGGGAGCACGAGGTCTCCTACGTGGTCTCCGGCGGGGTGCTGGTCTCGGCCACCATCGACGGCGAGGAGGCGGAGATCGTGGACGGATGGCAGATCACCGCCGCGCCCGGCACCGACGCCCAGGGCCTCACCCTGTACGTGGACAACCACGCGGACGGGTTCTACACGGGCACGGCCTCGGTGAAGCAGGGCAAGGTGAAGGAGATGGTGGACGCCCTGGCCGACATCACGGACGACGACTCGGGCACGCTCAACATCATCATCGACAACTACGAAGGCATCGTGGACAACGCCGCGGACTCCATCGAGCAGGAGGAGGACCGGCTGACCCGGCTGGAGGCCCGGCTGCGCGAGCGCTACGCCGCTCTGGAGAGCACGCTCTCCACCTACCAGACCATGCTGGACACCCTGGACACCCAGTTGGAGTCTTTGGACAGTTAGCCCGGCGGGCGCGGGAAAGGAAAGGGCGGCCCGCAGGGGGCCGCCCTTTTTTTCGTCCCGCCCCGGCCGGCCCGGGTATCCCCGAGAGCTGCACGACCGGCCCGGCGCGGGAGGAAGCGTTTGCGGCGGCCCCCCGCAGGGGGCCGCCGGTCATGCGTGGCCTGGGTGGCTAGGACAGGAGCTGCAGGGCCAACTGGGGCAGGGAGTTGGCCTGGGACAGCATGGCCGTGGCCATCTGGGTGATGATCTGCTGCTTGGTGTATTCGGTCATCTCGGTGGCCACGTCCACGTCCGAGATGCGGGATTCCGCGGCGGACATGTTCTCGGACTGGATCTGGAGGTTGGACACCGTGTTCTCCAGCCGGTTCTGGAGCGAGCCCAGGGCGGCGCGGATCTTGTCCTTGGAGATGATGGCCTGGTCCAGGGCCTCCAGGGCCTGCTGGGCCGCCTGCTGGGTGGAGATGGAGTACCCGGCGTCCTGGGACGAGGAGTTGCCCACACCCAGGGCCGAGGCCGAGGAGTTGCCGATGCTGATGTAGTAGTAGTCCTCCAACTCGTCGTTGGCCGTGCCGAAGTGGACCTTGAGCGGCCCGGTGGAGGTGAGCCCGGACCCGTCGTGGAGCGAGGACTCGCCGGACAGGTTGCCGTTCAGCAGGTGGATGCCGTTGAAGTCCGTGGCGTTGGCGATTCGGGTGATTTCCGAGGCCATGGCCTGGTACTCGGAGTCGATGATCAGCCGCTGCACCGAGTTGTAGGTGCCGGTGGCCGCCTGTTCGGCCAGCTCCTTCATGCGGATGAGCTTCTCGTCGATGACCGAGAGCGCGCCGTCCGCGGTCTGGATCAGGGAGATGGCGTCGTTGGCGTTGCGCACGCCCTGGTTGAGGGTGGAGATGTCCGAGCGCATGAGTTCGCGCACGGCCAGGCCGGCGGCGTCGTCCGCCGCGGAGTTGATGCGCAGGCCCGAGGACAGGCGGTTGGTGGAGACCGACAGCGCGGAATAGGCCGAGTTCAGGTTCCGGGCCGCGGTCATGGCCATCAGGTTGTGGTTGACGATAAGAGCCATGGGTTCATCCTCCGTGAAGTGGTGTTCGCATCCTTGCGTTACTTGCCTCGGACACGGCCTGCCGGCGCCAGCAGCGTGTCATGCCTGGTTTTTCGGATGCCCCGGGAGGCCGTTAAAAGATTTTGCCGCCACCCAGCCGGGGCCGGGCCGGAAAGCTGCGGGCAACAGACCAGGATTGCAGGATTTTCCAGGAAACGGTGAAGAAGGGTAAAGTCCGGCGGCCGGGCCGGAACATCCATGCCGGGGGTCCGGAGGCCCTGCCCGGGGAGGGTCGTCGGGCCAGCCGCCGGTCCTGCGGGCAAGGCCGCAGGCGCGCTGTCATTTTCAGTTGGAATAAGGTGGTTTCAGGTGTCCCGGGAAGGGCAAGAGGGGAATGTTTCCCTTTCCCGACAGTGCGCGTATGCTTGCGGCGCAGCCAGGGCGGAACTGGACCTCGCCCTGGCGCAGGAGAACCGCATGCGCCTGTACCTGGGTTTCGACGACACCGACGACGCGGACGCGGATTTCGGCACCGGACGGGTGGTGCGCGATTTCTGCGCCCTGGTGGGCGACCGCGCCGCGGTGGTGGGCATCATCCGCCACCAGCTTCCGAGGCTTCCGGGCATCCCCTACACCAGCCACAACAGCTCGGCCTGCGTGCTGCTCGACGCGCCGGGCCGGGAATCCCTGCCCGGCCTGGTGGAGCTGGCGGCCGGGCACCTGCAGCGGGTGGCCGCGCCCGGGGCCGATCCCGGGCTGTGCTGCGCCCTGGCCGACGAGGTGCCCGGCGGGCTGGTGGACTTCGGCCTGGCGTGCAACGGCCGCAAGGTCAGCCAGGCCGACGCCCTGCGCGCCGCGTCCGGGCTCACCCTGCTCGGGCTGGGGGGGACCAACGACGGGATCATCGGGGCCGCGGCCGCGGTGGGCCTGACCCGCTACGGCTGGAGCGGCCGCTGCATCATCTGGGGCAACATGCGCAGCCTGCCCGACCCGGTGAGCGTGGCCGAGCTGGCCGCCGAGGGCGTGCGCACCGTGAACGTGGACCGGGACGCCCTGGTTCCCCAGCCCGGGGACCTGGTGCACGGCGGGTGGATCCGGCCCTCGGTGCTGGCCGGGCAGCCGGTGCTCCAGGTGCTGGCCGACGGGCCGGGCTGCTGGCGCACGGCCCACACCAAGCGGCCCAAGGCGCACGCCCCGGCCGCGCAGGCGGGGCACGGCGCGGGCCGGGGCCCCGGGACCGGGGGCGGCAACGGGACCGGCCAGGGGGCCGGGCTCAGGAACCGGCCGTCTGTTCCCGGTATCGCCTGACGAAGCTCTCCAGGGTCTTGGCCTGGCGCGCCATGTAGTCCACCCAGGCCTCCAGCATCTCGCGGCCGTCCGCGGTGATGGCGTACACCCGCCGCGCCGGGCCGCTGCCCTCGGCCTCCCACTGGGAGGACACCAGCCCCTCGTCCTCCATCTGGCGCAAATGGCGGTACACCATGCCCGGCGGCGCCTCGCCGGGCACGAAGCCGTATTCCGCCAGCCGGC
>DKEU01000273.1:28986-29901 GCA_002452635.1 Desulfovibrionaceae bacterium UBA6814
TGCACGTAGCGCTCGGGCTTGCCCTGGCCGGACTGTTTTTTCATTGTTCCTCCATCTTGACATATGTCCTTAGAGGATATATGTCAGAGTTGCAAACTATGCCAGGCCGTGAGCCGGCAGGGAGGTGATGAGCATGAGCGGCACCATCTATGTACGCGAACGGCGCAAGGTGGAAAAGGGGGAGAAGAAGCCCCGTTTCCGCGTGGTGGCCACCACCGGCGACATCCGGTTGAAGGTGGAGCACATCCGCAAGCTGGAGCTGGACGCCCTGGCCAGCGGCGCGGGCGTGCAGGTCGTCTACCTGCCCAGCGGCGGGGACGGATCGGGCAAGGGCAAGGAAAAGTAGGGCGCGGCGGCCTGGCCGGCTCAGCCGGCTGGGTCGGGCGGAGCAGGGCGGTCCCCGGGGCCGCCTTTTCCTTTGGGGCAAAAAGACAGGGGCGGCCTGCGGGCCGCCCCTGTTGTTTCCGGAGGAGGCTAGTCCTTGTACACGACGGTGCCCACCGGCTCGCCCTCCAGGGCTTGCAGGATTTGCTTGGGGTGGTTGAGCGCGTCCACGATCTGGAACTGCTTGAGGCACTTGGAGTTCTTGAGGAAGGTGAGCACCGGCCGCTCCACGATGAGGTCGTCCAGGTCCAGGGCCAGGAGTTCGTCCACGTGGATGCGGGCGTAGAACTTGAGGGACTTCTTGCTCTTGGCCTTCTTGGGGTCGCCCGAGTACAGGCCCTTCTCGTCCTTGAGGTAGATGCAGGAGCGGGCCCCGATGTTCTCGGCCAGGAGGAAGGCCCCGCAGTCCGTGCGGTGGGGCGGGATGGAGCCGATCTCGGCCGGGTGCTCGAAGAACCCGTAGGGCGGGATGCCGTAGGTGATGGGCAGGTAGCCCAGGCGGCAGAACATGGTGAGCTGCTCCAGGTTGTC
>DKEU01000268.1:0-12492 GCA_002452635.1 Desulfovibrionaceae bacterium UBA6814
ACGAAGAAGGGAGCCATGATGGCCCCCCCGCCGATGCCGTACACCCCGCCCACGATGCCCACCCCGAAACTCAGGGCCAGGATGGCCGGGGCTGAGAAGTCGTAGACCTCACCGTAGAACTCATAGCTGATGCGGGTGAGGGAGAAGGACTTGACGCAGACCCCGGGCAGTTTCCCTCCCTCGGCCTGGCGGGCGCGGTGGGCGCGGACCAGCTCCTGGAAGCGCTCCTCGGCCTTGGCCTTGCTCATGGCCTTTCCCTTGGAGTGCAGGTCCCGCACCATGCGCAGGCCGATGTAGAACAGCACCAGCCCGGCGAAGAGCTTGAAGCTCCGCGGGTCGGGCAGCCACGCCACCCGGACCAATGCGCCGATGAACACCCCGGGCAGGGTGCCGATGACGACCACCCAGGTCAGGGGCCAGACCATGCGCCCCTCCCGGATGTACCGGCCTACCCCGCTGGGGATGGCCACGATGTTGAAGAGCTGGTTGGTGGCCGAGACCGAGGGCGCGGTGTAGCCCAGAACCGACATCTGGAAGGGCAGCAGCAGAAACGCCCCGGAAACCCCGCCCATGGAGGTGACGAAGGACACCGCCAGGGCCACCAGGGGCGGCGTCCACCAGGACACCTCGATGCCTGACGTCGGAAAGTACATGGCGCCCTCCATGGCCGGGTCCGCCGGATTAACTGACACGATTTTTATAATATTGGTGTCAGTTGATGGATAGGCCCGGCCGCGTGGGTTGTCAAGCCTCCCGGGAAAGCAACTTGGCAAGCCCTCCCCGGGCGAGTATCGTGGTTGGGCCGGCACGTCGCCCGCCGGCACAGGAGGAGACCGTGCCCGCAGAACCCGGCGATGCGCCGCCCCGCAAGCCCTCCCGCGTGTTCGTGGTGCCCGAGGGGGTCAAGTACCTGGACACCCTGCAACTGGCCGGCCTGGAGCGGGCCTTTCGGACCTGGGCCGAGGCCCCGCGCCGCGGCGACGTGCGCGCCTCGCGGCGGCGCATGCTGCTGGCCTTTTTGCTCCTGCGCTACACCGGGGCCAAGCTGGGCGAGGTGCTGGACCTGGAGCCGGCCCGGGACCTGGAGGGCGACGCCCTGCGGGTGGGCCGCGACGGATCGGACACCGGCCGCAATGGATCGGACCCGGGCCGCAGCGTGAGCATCCCCGCGGAACTGGCCCGGGACCTGGCCGCGGCCCTGGCCGATCCGGAGCTGGCCGGCTACCTGCCCCGGCTCTTCGACGTGGACCAGGGCCACCTGCGCCGCAAGTTCTACGAGCGGGCGGACGAGGCCGGCCTGCCCCGGGACCTGGTGAACCCCACGGTGCTGCGCCGCTCCCGGGCCATCGAGATGCTGCGCGAGGGCCTGCCCCTGCCCATGGTGCAAAAGGTGCTGGGGCAGTCCACCGCCAACCTGGCCGCGGGCTACCTGGACGTGTCCGACGCGGATCTGCATCGGGTGCTGTCCCATTTCGTGGCCAGCGAGGCCCGGCGCACCTCCAGCGCGCGCAACGCCTTCTACGGCCGGGTGGCCAAGGTGGAGCAGGGGGACATCCAGGCCCGGGTGGAGCTGGAGACCCTGGGCGGCCACCGCATCGCCTCGGTCATCACCCTGGAGAGCCTCTCCACCCTGGCCCTGCGGCCGGGGTCCTTCGCCACCGCGGAGATCAAGGCCCCCTGGGTCATCCTGACCAGTGGCGGCCAGCCCCCGGCCTCCAGCGCGGAGAACCGCCTGGCGGGCGTGGTGGACACGGTGCGCCGCGGCCGCATCAATGCCGAGGTCACCCTGCTCCTGGCCGACGGCACCCGGCTGTGCGCCATCGTGACCTCGCCCAGCCTGGACGCCCTGGGCCTGGCCCCGGGGGCCGAGGCCTGGGCCTGCTTCAGCGGCTTCGCCGTGGTGCTGCGGGTGGAGTGAGGGGGAAAAAGAACGCGTTTATTCTTCCGGGAATGCAAAGGCTCGCCTGAGCCTATCCCTGCCGTGGCGGGAAACATGCGCAGTCATGTTTCATGACACGGCAGCGCCTTCGGCCGTGTCACGCGTTGTGCAGGCTGCGCCGCACAACCCGCGCCACGGCCTGTCTGAACCCGTCGGCTTCTCTTCCAAGCAGATTCTCGCGCCGTTCACGCCTGCGACGACCCAACAGACCTCCTTCAATGCTTGTCTTGGTGGGCGGGACACCCACCTCTTCAGCAAACCGTTCAAAATTCGTGAGGGCAAGGCGCGAGATGCCGTCAGGCCTGAGCATATTCCTTAATACGTGAAGGCTTGAAGGTGGCGAGCAACGCCGCCATCGCGAATTTTCAACGGCCTGCTAGCCGTGGTGATGGTGGGGCTGGTCGGCGAAGGGATGGGCGTGGGCGTGCTGGTGCACGCGGGAGGTCTCCTCGCGCACCAGGCGGCCGTGGCGGATGGTGTAGTAGTCGTGGGCGGTGCGGGCCAGGAAGTCCCAGTCGTGGGACACCACCAGCACCGCGGCGTCGATGCGCGCCAGGATGTCCGCCAGGCGGTCCCGGGTGGCCGGATCCAGGCCCGCGGTGGGCTCGTCCAGGAGCAGGGCCCGGGGCCGCATGGCCAGCACTCCGGCCAGGGTCACCAGCTTCTTCTCCCCGCCCGAGAGCTTGTGCGTGAGCCGCTCCTCGAACCCGCGCATTCCCAGGAAATCGAGCGTGTCCAGGGCGCGCGCCCTGGCCTCGTCGGGCGACAGGCCCAGATTCAGGGGGCCGAAGGCCACATCGTCCAGCACGGTGGGGAAGAGAATCTGGTCGTCGGCGTGCTGCATGACCAGACCCACGGCGCAGCGCAGGTCCCACAGGTCCCGCTCCCCGGCCACGGCCCGGCCGGCGAAGCGCACTTCCCCGACCTCGGGCGGCAGGAGCCCCATCATCACCGAGAGCAGGGTGGTCTTGCCGCAGCCGTTGGGCCCGAACAGGCCCAGGCGCTGGCAGGGCAGGATGTCCAGGTCCACGCCGTCGAGCACCCGGCCGTTGGACTGGGGATAGGCGTAGGCCACCCCGCGCAGGGAGAGAATGGGCGCGTCAGCCGCTGACGTGGGCAAGGACATGGGCGATCTCCAGGGCTCCCAGCATGCAGGTGGCGGCCAGCATGGCCCCCAGGAACACGGCGTCCGCCCGGCGCAGGGTAAAGACCCGCAGGGTGGCCAGCCGGCCGTCGAAGGCGCGCAGGACCATGGCCCGGCGCGCCATCTCCGCCCGCCGCACCGCTCCCACCAGGACCATGGCCAGGAGCGAGGCCAGGGTGCGGTAGGTGTGGGCGTTGGTGCGCGGCCGAAATCCGCGCAGCCGGGCGGCGGTGGCCAGCCGGGACTGCTCCGCGGCCAGCACGTGGATGAAGCGGTAGGTGAAAAGCAGGAGGAAGGCAAGCTTGGCGGGCAATCCCAAGCGCTCCAGGGCCTGGCCCAGGGTGGCGGCGTCCGAGGTGGCGGCCAGGGCCAGGAAGGCCAGGGTGATGGCGTTGGCTTTGAGGGTCATGGCCGCACACAGGCGCAGGCCCTGGACCGTGGCCACCACCGGCCCCAGACTCCACACCGCCTCGCCCGGAGTGGTGAAGGGCACCAGGAGCCAGAGAAAGACGATGAAGGCGTTGACCACCACGAGCCGCCGCGCCAGATTCCGACCCAGCAACCCGGCCCAGGCGGCCAGCCCCGCGCCGAGCAGCAGGGCCAGGGCGGGCGAGCGCAGGTCCGGAGCCACGGCCACGGCCAAGCTGAAGACGGCCAGGGCCGCCAGCTTGGCCCGCGGGTCGGCCCGATGCAGGAAGGATGTCCCGCGGGCGAAAGGTTCGTCGAGCATGCCTAGCGTTTCTTGCGGCTGGCCATGAAGGCCGCCACCCCGAACAAGCCGAAGATGTAGCCGATGCCGCCCACGATCTCCACCGCCCCGGGGCCGGCCTCCTGGGTCTCGGCCAGCATGCGCTTGAGCGGGGAGAGCTGACGGGCCACGGCCTCCTCCACCAGTCGGGCCAGGGCGGCATTGTCCGCCGGGGCGGCGGCCGGGGCCGGCTCCGGGGCGGGCGCGACCCAGGTCGAGGCCGGGGCAGCGGCGGCCGGCGCGGCGGCCGGGACGACGCCCAGCTCCTGGGCCGACACCTCGGCCTCGTTCTGGTGGCCCTCGCCGGCGATGAGGGTGAGCTTCAGGCCGTGTCCCGCGGTCCGGGCCGCTTCGGGCACCGGAAAGGAGAACGCGCCGTTCTCGTCGGTCTCGCCGCGCAGGAGTTCCGCCCCGGTGACCGCGTCGGTCACGATCACCTGGCCGTGGTTCACCTTTCGCGACTTGGAGTAGAAGCAGTCCGCCATCACCTTGCCGTTGTCCACGTAGGCGAAGAGATTGACCCGGTGGGCCAGGGCCAGGGACGGAAAGGCCAGGGCCGCCAGCAGGGCCAGGCCGGCCAGGAGCGGAAACACGGAGCGGAACATGGCGCCTCCTTGCGGTCTCACCCGGCGAGCCGGGCGGAGAAGAATTCGGGGTCGGCCTTGCTCAGGTAGGCCACCAGGGGGATGGTGAGCAGGCCCTCGGCCAGCATCACCGGGACATGGGCCAGGACCAGGACCTGGGCCGAACGGATGAAGCCCTCGTCGGTCAGGGCCAGGGAGGCCGCGGTGAGCAGGGCGGCCAGGAGCACCCCGCCCGCGCCGCAGCAGAACGCGCCCACGGCGCGCGCCTTGCCCGTGCCGGCCAGCAACGGCCGGAACAGGTAGCAGCAGGCCACGGCCGGGGCGGCCATGTTGAAGGTGTTGACCCCCAGAGCGGTGATGCCGCCGTACTGGAAGAGCACCGCCTGCAGGGTCAGGCCCACCAGGATGGCCGGGAAGCTCGCCCAGCCCAGGGCCGCGCCGATGAGGCCGTTGAGGACGAGATGGGCGTTGGACAGGCCCACCGGCACGTGGACGAGGGAGCCCACGAAGAAGGCGGCCGAGAGGATGGCCACCGTGACCAGCCGGTCGTAGTCCAGGCGGCGCAGGCCGATGGCCGTGCCCGCCGCTGCCAGGACCGCCCCGCCGGCCAGGATGGGCGCCGACAGGACGCCTTCGGAAATATGCATGCTCCCCCTCCCCTTGGCAGTCCCCAAAGCCCGGGACCCGGCCCGAAGGCCGGGACCCAATGGCTTGGTTTCTCTACTTCTTTCCCATCACAGGCGCAAGAAACTCGGTCCAAAGCACGGCCCCGAGCTCCACGTCCTTGTCCTGGCCCTCGTGCTTGATCTTCTGGTCATCGGTGGACAACGCGGCGAAGCCCCACCAGCCCGCCCAGGGAGCCACGAACCCGAACACGCCGTTCTGGTCGGTGAGCACCACCTGGGTCATGCAGTAGTCGTTGGCCGGGGCATACTTGCCGGCCTTGTTGTAGTACTCGACCTCCACGGCCGTACCGGGCGCGGGCTTGCCGTTGAACAGCACCTGGCCCATGAAGATATTGCCCGCATAGTTGGCGAAGGGCCGGGTCAGGGGCACGATCTCGGTCTTGAGCCCGATGGGGCCCTCCCATCCCTCCTCCTCGCCGAAGGCGGGGACGATGACCTTGGTCAGGTGCTGGATGAAGCAGTCCTCGGCGGGCTCCCAATAGGGCGAGGGCACCATGTAGTAGGTGTACACCCCGGGCCTCTTCACCGTGTCCGCGCCCTTCCAGGCCTTGTGGCCCAGGACCTTGGCCTCCTTCAGGGACCCCATCAGGTCCACCTTCTTGCCGTCGGCCACCACCCCGAACTCCAGGGGCTTGACCAGGTCCATGCCCTTCATCTCCATGGGATGGATGAACAGCAGATCCAGGCTCAGGCTGGCCTCGCTCTTCTCCAACACCACGGAACGGTTGGGGATGAGCATGCCGAAGTGGGCCTGGGCCGCCGAGGCGGCCAGCAGCACCAGGGCCAGGCAAAGGATGGACAGCGTGCAGCGTTTCATGTCTCCTCCTGAGCAGGTTGCGAGATGCTTCTGCGCAGGCTAGGAGCAGCCGTATGCCTGTGCAGCGCAAAGTTCAAGGAATTATCGCTCCAGAAAACACCAAATAACCTTTGTTTGTCCGCAATACGCATACTTTCTGCAAAGTCATAGCACTGCGCACCGACAGACGCAAGTCTCGTCACATCAAAGGCCCGAGACTTGGCCCGGAAGCCTTGCGCGGTGAGGCTTCGCTGCCGACCAGCCGCGAACACGCCGGCTCCGGGATAGGCGCAGATCGAAAAAGTGCGTTTTACTCCCCGGCCCAGGCCCGCCATTGCCCAGGAGAAATCAGGCCCACTCAGCCACGGGCAAGGAGGCCGCTGTGCCACACCACCCAGATGCATTCACACAAACGGTAGAATCACAGGAAGTCTTGCACGATTATAAAGCAAGTATTTTTTTATCGTGCGGAATTGACTGGCACGTCCCAATTGTTATGCAATGTTTCATCATCATTGCAACAAAGGAGCACTCCCATGAAGGGTGACCACGAGCACCGGCACGAACACGAGCACGAGCATACCCACGAGCATACCCACGAGCACGCCCATCCGGGCCAGGCCCCGCACTCGCACCCCCACACGCACGCCCACAGCCACGGGCACGTGCACGAGCACAAGCATCCCCACGACCACGCCGAGGGCAGCGGGCACGCGCACGAGCATGCGGGCGAGCACGGGCCGCACGACCACGAGCACCCGGGCCACGAGAAGGAGCCGCACGGGCACAAGCACTAGTCCCCTTGCCCCTGCGCCGGGGCCGGGGTAGTGTCCGGCCCATGGCCACGCCCCTGCACCACCCGGAGCTGGTCCCTCCCCCGGACCTCTCGGTCTGCTTCGGCGGCGGGGACTTCGCGGCCCTGGGCCGGGAGGTGGCGGGGCTCCTGCGCGAGCTGGGCCTGAACCCGGCCTCCCGGGTGCTGGACATCGGCTGCGGCGCGGGCCGCATCGCCCACGCGCTCCTGCCCGTGCTGGTGCCCGCGGGCCGCTACGAGGGCTTCGACCTCTTCCCCACGGGCATCGAGTGGTGCGCCGAGCGCTACCATCCCCGCTTCCCCAATTTCCGGTTCCAGCACGTGCCGGTGTACAACCGGCTCTACTACCCGTACGGCGAAATCCAGGCGGACAGGTTCACCTTCCCCTACCCGGACGCCGGCTTCGACCTGGCCGTGGCCACTTCGGTGTTCACCCACATGTTCCCCGCGGACGTGGAGCACTACCTGGACGAGGTGCGGCGGGTCCTGGTCCCGGGCGGCGGGCTGCTGGCCACCTTCTTCCTGCTGGACAAGGAAACCGAGGCGGCCATGGCCGCGGGCCGGACCAACCCGACCTTCACCCACCGCAGCGGCCCCTTCGCCATCGCTGACCCCGAGAGCCCCGAGGACGCGGTGGCCTATGCGGCCGAGTTCACCACCAAGCTCCTGACCGCCAAGGGCGCGACCATCCAGCGCACCACCCGCGGCACCTGGCGCGGCAGCCCGGGCGAGACCTACCAGGACGCGGTGCTGGCGGTGTTCGGCGAATAGCCGGGTGCTGTTCGCAGATCAGGAGGAGACGTTGAAGACTTTAATTACCGCGACCGTACTACTATGCGTCTTTGCAAGTACTGCTTCGGCGCAAAAATATGAAGATTTACTTCAAGGCATTGAAACAGAAACACACTCTACACCTAATATTTATGATCTTTGCATGTCTGATTCATTCGTTGAACTAAATGGCAATCCAGAAAAGTACTGGGATGACTTTATAATTTACATACAAAAAGATGATACAGGCATTTTTACATTATCTTCCGCCATAATTGCGATGCAAGGCCTGACCACCAACCGGTATGCCGACCTCTCTGAAGAATGCATAGACTTATATTTAAATGGAAAAATTGATGAAAAACGCCTTCATTATGTTTTATTCCCAATATGCATAGCAGGAACCCACATGATACAATTCAGAAATAAAAAGGTTGTTCGTGTATTAAATAAAGCTCTCAGTGCGGTACCGGATCAATACTTTGCTAGAGAGATAAAAAACGCCTTGAGTGGGCAAGCCTTTTATGAATACATCGCTTTTATGCAAGATTTCGGATACTTGCCCCTCGATTGCAATCGCATTGAGTAACTTTCTCCGCGGCTCCCCGGGCGAAACCTACCAGGACGCGATGCTGGCGGTTTTCGGCTAACCACCTTCTACCTATCGATTTACCTCACGAAATCAGATCCCTCCCCTTTTCAAATTCTACTAAAATACTATTATATGGAATGGCTGACCCGGTTACGGGATCGGACCCATGCCCTTAGGGAGGACGCCATGGATCTCGAACTCGCCCTCAGGATCGCCAACGAACTGGGCATCACCCCGGAAGAGTTCCAGAAACGCAAGGACTACCTGCTGCTCGGGGAGCAGGACCTGGCCAACATCCGGGACGTGCGGCAGCGGATGCCGGAGGTGCCGGGGAAGATCTTCGACCCCTTCCACGACCACGTCTTGTCCTACGCCGAGACCAGCAAGTTCCTGCAGGACGAGCGGGTGGTGGAGCGGCTCAAGAACTCCCACGGCCAGTACTTCAAGGAGCTGCTCTCCGGGGAGTACGACTACGACTACCTGCTCAAGCGGCTGGCCGTGGGCGACGTCCACGTGAAGCTGAACATCGTGCCCCTCTGGTACATCGGGGCGTTCTCCAAGTATATCGCCGATCTCTACGACACCATCTTCGCCGCGTACCCGGACGACCCGCTCCGGGCGGCCGAGCGCTTCAAGTCCGTGCTCAAGGCCGTGCTCCTGGATATCGTGCTCACCCTGGAGAGCTACCACTACGGCAAGTACGTGTTGCAGAAGGAGCTGGAGGAGCTGTCGGTCACCGACCACCTGACCCGGCTCTACAACACCCGCAAGCTGGACGAGGACCTGGCCAAGGAGATCGCCCGGCACAACCGCTACGGGCACCCCCTGTCCGCCATCATGGCCGACGTGGACGACTTCAAGGCCGTCAACGACCGCTTCGGGCACCTGGTGGGCGACGACGTGCTGCGCGAGGCGGCCACCATCATCAAGTCCAACGTGCGCAACGTGGACCTGGCCGTGCGCTACGGCGGCGAGGAGTTCCTGGTGCTGTGCCCGGACACCGGGCTGGAGTCGGCGCACCGCCTGGCCGAGAAGCTGCGCCGCTTCGTGGAGGTCAACGACTTCCTGGGCGTGGGCCATGTGACCATGAGCTTCGGCACGGCCCAACACGTCCCCGCCGAGGAAGGACGCGCCTTCCTGGCGCGCGCGGACGGCAAGCTCTACCAGGCCAAGCGCCAGGGAAAGAACCAGGTCTGCTCCTGAGGCGTACCCGACCCTTCCCGAGGACATACCCCCTCATTGACAATGATTCTCATTAACATTAGAGAGTGGGCATGCAGCCCCCTATCCCCGATGTCCGCCCCTTGTGCGATTTCCCCTCCGGCGCAGCAGTGACCATCACCGCCATCGACGGCGGGGCCCGCGCCCGCTGCCGGCTGTGCGCCATGGGCCTGACCCCGGGGTCGCGGGTGGTGGTCAACAACAACGGCTGCGGGGCCTGCCTGGTCCGGGTGCGGGACACCACCGTCACCCTGGGCCGCGGCCTGGCCGGCAAGGTCATGGCCTGCCCGGCCGACGGCCCGGCCCCGGCCTTTTTGCCCGACCCGGCTTGCCAATGCGGGGAACGGCATTAACTCAGGGGTGCGCAGCCCCGACCGGAGCCTGCAGAAACAGAAACGTCCTTCCGGCCTCGGCGAGGCCCTTTTTTCGCCGGGTATATCAGACTAAAATGGAAGGATTTAGGAGCGCCCATGCAATCCGCCATCGTCATCGTCATCGTCGCCGTGGCCCTGCTGTACCTGGTCTACCGCAAGCTCGGCCCCGCGGCCAAGGGCCAGGTCCCCTCCTGCGGCTGCGGCTGCTCGGGGTGCGCCTCGGCCAGCGGGTGCGGCGAGGCCGACCCGCACGTGCTGCGGCCCAAGGCCGGTTCGACCCAGGGCGATTCCCCCAAGACATCCGAGTAAAAGAGAGGTACAAGCAGCGCCCATGAACGCAGGCGTCATCATCGTGCTCATCGCCCTGGCCGTCGGGTACCTGATCTACCGCAAGATCGGGTTCGGCAACAAGGAAGACCTCCCCCAGTGCCACAGCGAGAGCACCAACTGCGCGGAGTGCGGCTCCAGCGGCGGGTGAGGCGGCGCCAACCCGCACGTGTTGCGGGCCAAGGTCATCACCAAGCGGGCCGCCGCCAGCAAAGGCAAATAGCGCGGCTGCGGCGGGACTCCGGTCCCGGCCTGCGGCCGATATCCCCTTGATACTGACTCTCACGTTCAGTATACCTCCTGCCTTCGCACCGAAAACCCACGAGGACCGTCCATGCCCATGAGCCTCCGCGCCCTGGCCAAGGGCCAGCGCGCCCGCATCGTCACCGTCTCCGCCTCGGCCGAACTGGGCCGGCGCATCCGCGACATGGGCCTGGTGCCCGGTGCGGAGATCCAGGTGGTGGGCCGCGCGCCCCTCAAGGATCCGGTGGCCCTGCGCCTGGCCGGCTTCACCCTGTCCTTGCGCAACAACGAGGCCGACTTCATCGCGGTCGAGGTGCTGGAGGGCTAGATGCTCCAGGAGCTGTTCATCGCCCTGGCCGGCAACCCCAACGCCGGCAAGACCACCATGTTCAACGCCATGACCGGGGCGCGGCAGCACGTGGGCAACTACCCGGGCATCACCGTGGAGAAGAAGGAGGGGCACTCCCGCATCGGCGGCGACCTGCTCCACATCCTGGACCTGCCCGGCACCTACTCCCTCACCGCCTATTCCCAGGAAGAGCTGGTGGCCCGCAACGTGCTGGTGGAGGACCGGCCCCATGCGGTGGTGGACGTGCTCAACGCCGGGGCCCTGGAGCGCAACCTCTACCTGGCGGTGCAGGTGCTGGAGCTGGGCTCGCCCCTGGTCCTGGCCCTGAACATGATGGACGAGGCCCGGGACCAGGGCCTGGCCATCGACTCCGAGCGCCTGTCCCGGCTGCTCGGGGTGCCCGTGGTGGAGACCGTGGCCCGGCAGGGCGCGGGCGTGAACGAAGTGCTGGCCGTGGCCGCCCGGCTCGCCCGGGAGCGCAAGGGCTCCTGGACGCCGCTGGCCATCTCCTACGGCCCGGACCTGGATCCGGTGCTGGAGCAGATGACCGCCCGCATCGAGGAGGACGGCTTCCTCACCGACCGCTTCCCGGCCCGCTGGCTGGCCCTCAAGTACCTGGAGGCCGACGAGGAGATCCGGGTGGTGGGCCGCAAGGCCGGCCCCCTGGCCAAGGAGCTGGAGGACATGGCCGCCCGGGTGGCCGAGCACCTGCACAAGACCCTGAACACCTACCCCGAGGCGGTCATCGCCGACTACCGCTACGGGTTCATCACCAGCCTGCTGCGCCAGGGCGTCCTGGCCCGGGCCGGGGACCGCGAGCGGCTGGCCTTTTCCGACAACCTGGACAAGCTGCTCACCCACCGGGTGGCGGGGCCGCTGCTCATGTTCGCGGTGCTGTTCGCGGTGTACCAGGTCACCTTCACCCTGGGCCAGGAGCCCCTGTCCTGGGTGGAGTCCCTGTTCGGCTGGCTGGGCGGCGCGGTGTCCGCGGCCCTGCCCGACGGGCCGCTCCGGTCGCTCCTGGTGTCCGGGGTCATCGACGGGGTGGGCGGGGTCATGTCCTTCGTACCCCTCATCATGATCATCTTCTTCCTCATCGCCTTCCTGGAGGACTCGGGCTACATGGCCCGGGTGGCCTACATGCTGGACCGGGTGTTCCGCATCTTCGGGCTGCACGGCTGCTCGGTCATGCCCCTCATCGTGTCCGGCGGCATCGCGGGCGGCTGCGCCGTGCCCGGGGTCATGGCCTCGCGCACCCTGCGGAGCCCCCGGGAGAAGCTGGCCACCCTGCTAGTGGCCCCGTTCATGACCTGCGGGGCCAAGCTGCCGGTGTTCATCCTGCTCATCGCGGTGTTCTTCCCGGGGAACGAGGCCGTGGCCCTGTTCGCCACCACGGTGGCGGCCTGGGCCGCCGCGCTCCTGGTGGCGCGGCTCTTGCGCTCCACGGTCATCAGCGGCCCGGCCACGCCCTTTGTCATGGAGCTGCCCCCCTACCGCCTGCCCACCCTGCGCGGCATGTGCATCCACACCTGGGAGCGCACCTGGCAGTACATGAAAAAGGCCGGCACCGTGATCCTGGCCATCTCCATCCTCATCTGGGCGGCCATGACCTACCCCGGCCCCTCGCCCGCGGACCTGGCCCGGCTCGACGCCCGGGAGACCGCGCTCCAGTCCGCAGCCACCAACACCGCAGACCAGGTGCTGCTGGCCCGCATCGCCGCGGAGCAGGAGAGCCTGGAGGCGGAGCGGGCCGAACTGTCCCTGCGCTCCTCACTCGCTGGGAGATTGGGCGTGGCCCTGGAGGGCGTGACCAGCCTGGCGGGCTTTACGTGGCGCACCAACATCGCCCTGGTGGGCGGGGTGGCGGCCAAGGAGGTCATCGTGTCCACCCTGGGCACGGCCTA
>DKEU01000268.1:12499-25266 GCA_002452635.1 Desulfovibrionaceae bacterium UBA6814
CGACCCGGCCTGGAGCCCGCTCAAGGCCGCGGCGCTCATGCTCTTCATCCTGCTCTACGCCCCCTGCTTCGTGACCCTGGTGGCCATCCGCTCCGAGGCCGGGTCCTGGAAGTGGGCCGCCTTCAGCCTGGTGTTCAACACCGCCCTGGCCTTCGGCGTGGCCGCGGCCGTGTACCAGGGCGGCAGGGCCCTGGGGCTGGGGTAGTCCTACCACGAGAATATGACTTGACCTCCCTGTGGGGGAGGCCTATTCTCAACACATGAACAAGTGCTCACATGACGAATTGATGGACCGCTGCGAGGTGGAGTGCTGCCATCCGGAGCGGATCGCGCGGGTGGCGGCGGGGATGCCCACGGAGCGGGAGAGCGCGGGGCTGGCCGAGCTGTTCCGGGCTCTGGGCGACCTGACTCGGGTGCGGCTGCTGAACGCCCTGGCCCAGGAGGAGCTGTGCGTGTGCGACCTGGCGGCCCTGGTGGGGCTGTCCTCGTCCGCGGTGAGCCACCAGCTCCGGCTCCTGCGCATGGCCCGGCTGGTGCGCAACCGCAAGGAGGGCAAGAACGTGTATTACGCCCTGGACGACGACCATGTGCGCCGGCTCCTGGCCGAGAGCCTGGGCCACGCCCGGGAGCACGGCTAGGCGGCCAGGGACTGGGGCTCCGCCCCAGGCCCCGGCAAGGGGGCTCCGCGCCCCCTTGCAGCCCCGCGCCAGGGGATAACCACCCATGCGGGTGGCGGGTCCCCTGGACCTTATCGGGCGGAGCTAGTCCGTCGTTCCGCCACCGGGCCCAGGCCGCACGGACGGGCTGCGTCTGGGAATGGGATTCCCAAGGGCCGTCGGCCCTTGGGCCCCCGGAGGGTAACCAACCGACCGCCATGACCGACTTCATCGCCAACTACGCCATGTCCTGCTGGGACGTGCTGCGCGAGGCCGCGCCCTGGGTGCTGCTGGGGTTCGCCGCGGCCGGGGCCATCCACGCCTTCGTGCCCGCCGAGTCCCTGGCCCGTCACCTGGGCGGCCGGGGGCCGGGCTCGGTGCTCAAGGCCGCGCTCATCGGCATCCCCCTGCCTCTGTGCTCCTGCGGGGTGCTGCCCGTGGCCGCGGGCCTGCGCCGGGGCGGGGCCGGCCGCGGGGCCACGGCCTCGTTCCTGGTGTCCACGCCCGAGACCGGGGTGGACTCCATCGCCGTAACCTGGGCGCTCATGGACCCGCTCATGACCCTGCTCCGGCCGGTGGCGGCGTTCGTCACCGCCCTGGCGGCCGGGCTGGCCGCGAATCTCCTGCCCGAGGAATCGGCCGGACCCACCGTGGGGCAGTTGGCCCCGGCCGGGGCGGCCGGCGGCTGCGCCGGCGGCTGTTGCAACGGCCAGTGCGCCGCTCCGGGCCCTGCGCCCTCGCGCCTGGCCGCGGGCTGGGCCTTTGTGCGCGACGACCTGTTGCCGGACATCGGGCCCTGGCTCCTGCTGGGGGTGCTGGTGGCCGGGCTCATCGCGGTGCTGGTGCCCGAGTCCGCCCTGGCCGCGCTGCCCGGCGGGGAATGGGCCTCCATGCTGGGCATGCTGGTGGTGGCCGTGCCCCTGTACATCTGCGCCACCTCCTCCACCCCGGTGGCCGCGGCCCTGGTGCTCAAGGGCCTGTCCCCGGGCGCGGCCCTGGTGCTGCTCCTGGCCGGGCCGGCCACCAACGCGGCCACCATCGCGGTGGTGGGCCGCATCTTGGGCCGGGCCGCGGTGCCGGTGTACCTGGGGGCCATCGTGGCCTGTTCCCTGGCCATGGGCTGGGCCGCCAACCGGCTCTACGAGTATGCGGGCATAGACCCCGCGGCCAGCATCCAGGAGGCCGCGGCCGCCCTGCCGCCGGCCCTGGAATCCGCGGCAGCCGCTCTCCTGGTGGGCCTGGTGGCCTGGAGTTGGCTGGCCCGGCGGGGGGCGCGCCACCACGCAAAGTAGCCCCGGAAGGGACTCCGATGCTGCGGGAACGGATTGTCAGGGACCTGAAAAAAGAGACGCGGGCTAGTTCTGGGCGGGAGACTGAATCCAAAAGGCCGGAGCGGCGTCCAGGTCCGGGGCGTTGGCCGTGGCCGGCAGGGTGAGCACCAGGGTCAGAAGAAAGAGCAGGAACGCGACCTTTTTCCGCATGGGCACCTCCGGGTTGCAACCCCAAGGAGCCTTACGCATAGCCCCATCCCCATACCGAGTCAAGCGGTCTGGAACCCCGCCAATACTGGCTCCAGGCGCCCTGGCCCTGGCCGGCCGCAGGGCATGGGCGCCCCGCCCTTCCCCCTGCCCGCCGCCCCCTGGCCGCAGGCCTAGGCAAGGCGCTCCAGGATGTGGCCGATGATGGTGTTGGACACCAGCATGCCGGCCTTGGTGAGCC
This sequence comes from Desulfovibrionaceae bacterium UBA6814, assembly GCA_002452635.1. Taxonomy (GTDB): domain Bacteria; phylum Desulfobacterota; class Desulfovibrionia; order Desulfovibrionales; family Desulfovibrionaceae; genus UBA6814. The sequence goes on from DKEU01000268.1 coordinate 14,875, forward strand.
ACAGCCGGCCGCCGGACAGGCGGATGAGCTCCTTCTGGCGCAGGGCCTGGACCAGGGCCTTGTGCTCCGCGTTGAACTCGGCCCCGGCCAGGGCGGCGTATTCCTTGAGGTCCAGGCCCCGGGTGGTGCGCAGGGAGAGCATGACCAGCTCGCGCAGCCGGGTGCGGGGGGTGATCTCCTCCACGTCCTCGGCGAACCGCTTTTCCAGCACGCACCGGGCGTACTCGGCCAGGCCGGGCGGGTTCTTCCAGCGCCGGCCCGCCACGGTGGACACGGCGGACGGCCCCAGGCCCAGGTAGTCCCGGCCCTCCCAGTAGCCCGCGTTGTGAGCGCAGGCGAAGCCCATGCGCGCGAAGTTGGATATCTCGTAGTGCAGGTAGCCCTGCCCCTCCAGGTACTCGGCACCGTAGAGAAACATCTTGGCCTGCTCCTCCTCCGGGGCGAAGCCCATGTCCAGCTCGCGGGACTGCCGCTCCATGAGGGTGCCGGGCTCCAGGGTCAGGCAGTAGCAGGACAGGTGCTCGGGCCGCAGGGACGCGGCCAGCTTCAGGGTCTCCAGCCAGTGGATGAGCCGCTGTCCGGGCAGGCCGAACATGAGGTCCAGGGACACGTTGCCGAACCCGGCCTTGCGGATGAGCTCGAAGGACCGCAGGGCCAGGCGGCCGGAGTGCGGCCGCCCCAGGCGCAGGAGCTGCTTGTCGTCGAAGCTCTGCACCCCGAGCGACAGCCGGTTCACGCCCAGGGCCAATAGCCCGTGCAGGTACTCCCAGTCCGCCACCGAGTCCGGGTTGGCCTCCAGGGTGAACTCCAGGCCCTCGGAGAAGGGAAAGGCCTTGCGCAGGGAGAACACGATGTTCTCCAGCAGCGGCAGGGGCAGCAGGCTGGGGGTGCCGCCGCCGATGAACAGCGAGGCCGCGCGATGGCCGGGCAGGGTCCGTTTCCAATACGAAATCTCGCGCAGCACGTACTGGGCGTAGTCCTCCACGTCCTGCTTGGACTCGGGCACCTGAGAGGCGAAGGCGCAGTAGTGGCACTTGCGGCGGCAGAAGGGCACGTGCAGGTAGATGAGCAGCTCCGGCCCCTCGGGCTGGGCCGGCTTCTTGCGGCCCTTGCCGTCCTTGCCGGCCGGGGCCTTCTTCGGGGCGTCCACCCGGGGAAAGGCGAAGGGCGTGGCTTTGGCGGCGCTCATCCGCGCAGGGTAACGCCGAACCCGGCGCAAGGAAAGGGCGGCAGGAACGTGCCGGGACGGGGGCTCCCGAAGAGGGCGGTTCGCGAACCGCCCTGCTTCCACCGCCTTGCCTTGCTCCCTGTCTTGACTTATTCTTTTCATAGAACCATCCGGCCGCAGTCCGGAATTCCCGCGCCCCCTGCCTCGGCCAGCAGCCCCCGCCCTGCCAGGCACGCGACCCCTCCTCGTGATGCGGCCCGCGGAGCGCGCATGGACAACTATCAGGACCTGTTGCGCCGCACCCTGGGCGGCGACACCCGCGCCTTCGACGAGGTGGTTCGCCGTTTCACGGGCATGGCCCGGGCCCTGGCCCGGCAACGGGTGCGCGACCCCGGCCTGGCCGAGGACGCGGTGCAGGAGGCCTTCCTGGCCGCCTACCAGAACCTGCCCGGCCTGCGCAGCCTGGACGCCTTCCCGGCCTGGCTGCGCGCGGTGGTCCTGGCCTGCTGCGCCCAGACCCTGCGCGACGCGCCCCGCACCATCTCCTTCTCCTGCCTGCCCGACTCCGACGACCTGCCCGGCGGCGAACTGGCCCCGGAATTCGACCCGGTGGAGCACTACGCCCGCAACCAGACCCGGGACATGGTGCTGTCGCTCTTGGCCTCCCTGAACGGGGCCAACCGCGAGGCCGCGGTGCAGCGCTACCTCCTGGGCCTGTCCCACGCCGAGATCGCGGCCAACCTGGACCTGCCCGTGGGCACGGTGAAGCGCCGGCTGCACGAGGCCCGCGCCCGCATGTCCCGCAGCCTGGGCCGGCGCAGCCGCGACCTCATCCGGGTGGGCTACCTGCCCATCAGCGACCACCTGCTGGCCATGGTGGCCCACCAGCGCCAGGGCAACGCCCCCTTCTCGGTGGCGCTGCGCAAGTTCCTCACCTGGACCGGCCTGGTCAAGGCCCTGGTGAACGGCACCCTGGACGCGGCCATGCTCATGGCCCCCCTGGCCATGACCCTGCACAACCGCGGCGCGCCCCTGCTCTGGGTGCTGGACGGGCACCACGAGGGCAGCGCCATCACCGTGCAGAGCCGGCTGGCCGACCGGAGCGGCAGCGCCTCGCGCACCCTGGCCGGGGCCATCCTGGGCCTGCCCCACACCTTCTCCACCCACGGGGTCATCCTGCGCGCGGTGCTGGGCCTGGGCCAGGCCGGCGAGGCGAGCCGGTTCGAGCCCCGCTACCTGGGCCCGCCCTTCATGCCCGGCCCCCTGCGCCGCCGCGAGCTGGACGGGTTCTTCTGCGCCGAGCCCTGGAGCCTCATGGCCGAGGCTGCGGGCGCGGGCAAGGTGCTGTTGCGCTCCCGCGACCTGGCCCCGGGCCACGTGTGCTGCGTGCTGGCCGCCTCGCGCTCCTTTGCCGCGGCCAAGCCCGGGCTCTTGCACGACTACCTGCGCCTGCTCACCGCGGCCGGGGACTACGTGCACGCCCGGCCCCAGGAGAGCGCCGCCATCCAGGCCAGCTACACCGGGGTGGACCCGGCCGCGGCCGAGGCGGTGCTCACCCGCGGCCACGTGAGCTTCCGCAACCTGGTCCCGGACCGGGCCCGCGCCGCGGAGACCATGCGCCTGGCCCTCACCGCCGGGGTCCTGGACCGGCCCTGCAACCTGGATTCCCTGGTCCTGCCCCAGGTCGCGTAAAAAAAAGCGAACCTTTTTCCCCCCTGTCCCGTCTCTCCTGCAGGAACCGGACGCTGCCATGGCGCAGTGACCCGGGTTTCGCCGCTTCGCCTCGGCAAGGGGAGACCATATGATCGAGATACGCCTGGTTCGGCCCTGCGCGCGCGAGTTCGCCAAGGACCTCTACCGGCCCGGCATCATCTCCCTGTCTCGACTGGTCTGGGGTTCGGTAGGGGGCGGCCTCTTCCTGGCGGCCATCGCGGTCCTGTCCCAAGCCAGCGGCGTGGGGGTGCTCTATCCGCCCCTGGCCGCCACCTGCTTCATCAACGCCACCTGCGTGTACCTGCGCGTGGCCCGGCCCAAGGCGGTGATCGTGGGCCATTTCATCGCCACCGTGGGCGGGCTGGCCGGGGTGCACCTGGGGCAATGGCTGGCCGAGGGCACGGCCCTGCTGGTGCCGGCCAAACTGGGCCTGGCCGTGCTGCTGGCCGCGGCCCTCATGCAGCTTCTCGACGCGGACCACCCGCCTGCGGCGGCCACCGCGGCCATCCCGGCCATCCTTCCCCTGCCCGCGCCGGAGTTCACCCTGCCCCTGCACATGGCCTGGGGCGGGGTGCTGGCCGTGGTCCTGGCCGTGGCCTGGAACCGGATCTGGTTCGAGTGCCCCACGCCTGACGAGGGCTGCGGCCGCACCTGGCTGGGCCTGGCCATGAACAAGGCGGACATCGCCGGAACCGGTGTGTGCATAGCGGCCGCGGCGCTCATGGCCGCGCGGCCGCTCAGCGAGACCGCCTACGTGGGCGGGCTGTGGCTCATGGCCGGGGGAGTATCCGTGCTCTCCCTGCACCATTTCCTGGACGTGCGGCTGGTGACCGGGCGGGCGGAGCCCGGCCCGCAGCCCTAAACCCAAAGGAGGGGCGGATATGCGAAAAGACGGCTGGTATCCCACCATTTGTTACCAGTGCAAGGCCGAGTGCGCCATCATGGCCCGCATCGAGGCCGGCCGCGTCACCGAAGTGCGGGGCCACCCGCACTGCCGGGGCAAGGCTTGCGTCAAGGGCATGGCCGGCGTGACCCTGCAGTACTCCTCGGACCGGCTCAAGAAGCCGCTGAAGCGCATCGGGGAACGCGGGGAGGGCAAGTTCGCGGAGATATCCTGGGACGAGGCCATGGGCATCCTGGAGACCAAGCTCCGCGGCCTGTACGACCGGGGCGAGGCGCACAAGCTCACCTACAGCTTCTTCCCCCACTCCCTCACCGACCCCAAGTGGCGGTTCCTCAACTGCTACGGCGGCTACATCAACACCGGCCTGCCCCACTGCGACTCGGCCAAGATCGTGTCCCAGATCAAGTGCTGGGGCGGCATCCCCAACCACCACATCCCGCCCGCCTGGCCCACCATGCCCAAGGACGGCATCATGCTGCTGGTAGGCCGCCACGCCTTCGGCTGCCTGGACGACGCCATGGTGCCGCGCGACATCATGGAGGCCCGCGACCGCGGGGCCAAGCTCATCGTGGTGGACCCCATCTTCAGCCCTGACGCGGCCAAGGCCGACTGGTGGATTCCCATCAAGCCCTCGGGCGACACCGCGCTGTTCCTGGGCATGATCCACGTGATCATCACCGAGGACCTGTACGACAAGGACTTCGTCAAGGACTGGGTGCGCGAGGGCGACTTCGACAAGGTGGTGAACTACATCCAGGACAAGACCCCGGAGGCCATGTCCAAGATCTGCGACGTGCCGGCCAAGGACATCGTGAAGCTGGCCCGCATGTGCGCCGCGGCCCCGGCCGTGGGCGTGGACGGGTTCAAGTCCATCATGCTCGGCCAGGCCATGGACTTCGGCCAGGCCTGGTCCATCTTCCTGGCCATCACTGGCAACGTGGACAATCCCGGCGGCCAGCCCATCCCGGACCTGACCCCGCTCGCTCCGGTGCTGCCCGCTCCGCCCGGCGCGGCGCCGCTGCATGAAAAGGGCTTCCACCGCACCGGCCCCAACCGGGAGAAGTTCGCCAAGTACAGCTTCATCCTGGAGCCCACCTGGTACGAGACCCAGGCCATCAAGGACGACGGGCTCAAGATCCTGCTGGTGACCGAGGCCAACCCGGCCCTGACCGAGATGGGCAACAAGGAGTGGCAGAAGGCGGTGTGCATGAAGAACAAGGACGGCTCGTACAAGCTGGAGTTCCTCATGAACACCGACATCATGCTCTCCGAGACCGGCCGCTTCTCGGACCTGGTGCTGCCCGACCAGACCCACTTCGAGCGCTGGGAGCTGTTGTACATGCCCTGGTGGTACAACTTCGGGCACGGCGTGGCCCTGCGCCAGCCCCTGGTGGAGCCCGTGGGCGAGGCCCGGCACTCCAACATGGTGTTCATCGAGCTGGGCAAGCGCATGTTCCCCGAGTACTTCGCGTTCAAGGACGACGTGGAGTACTACAACATCCAGCTCGCCGGCCTGGGCCTCACCGTGGAGAAGCTGGCCGAGATGGGCTGCAAGTGGTCGCCCGGGGCCATGGGCTTCCGCAAGTACAAGAAGAACGGCTTCCCCACCCCGAGCAAGAAGATCCACCTCTACTACGAGGACCTGGCGGACATCGGCCAGGATCTGCCGCGGCCCGGCCTGGCCCCGGAATACCTGGCCGACGTGGACGAGTATCCGCTCATCCTCATCAGCTACCGCCGCATCCACATCAACGGCACCGGCCCCTGGTCCGTGAACAACGCCCAGCTCCGCGACCCGGTGTCCGGGCAGTACGACAACCCGGCCATCGTGAATCCCGCCACCGCGGCCAAGCTGGGGCTCAAGGACGGCGACACCGCCACCCTCACCTCCCGCACCGGGCAGCTCAAGGTGAAGATCGACTGCACCGAGCACATCCGGCCGGACTGCGTGGGGCTCCTGCACGGGTTCGGGGCCACGGTGGGCCGGGTGGCGGCCGGGGCCGGTGTCTGTGACAACGAACTCATCCCGGACGCCGGCTCCACCCTGGACTGGCAGGATCTGGTCGGCGGCGAGGCGCACGTGTCCACCCGCGTCCGCCTGAGCGCATAAGGAGGACGGCCATGAAACAGCTCGGACTCATGATCGACATGGACCGCTGCATCGGGTGCAAGACCTGCATCGTGGCCTGCCGCAACAGCCACAAGCTGGTGGATCACGAGACCTGCATGCCCGGGAAGATGCCCAGCTACATCCGGGTGGAGTCGAGCACCGACGGCGCCTACCCCATGGTCACCGAACAGTGCTGGGTGGTGCCCTGCCAGCACTGCAAGACCGCGCCCTGCATGAAGGAATGCCCCAACGGGGCCATCGTGAAGGATGAGCAGAACGGCATCGTGCGCATCCTCAAGGACAAGTGCAAGGGCGAGAAGAAGTGCATGGAGGCCTGCCCCTGGGGCGTGATCCAGTTCGACGAGGAGGGCAAGTTCGCCCACAAGTGCGACCTGTGCTACGACCGGGTGGTGTTCGGCCTGCCCCCGGTGTGCGTGGAGGTCTGCATGACCGACGCCATCACCTTCGGGGAGCTGGAGACCCTGAAGGCCCTGGCCCGCGACCGCGGCCGCGAGGTGGACCGCAAGATGAGCGCCATGTCGGTCATCTACCTGAAGCCTCTCCCCAAGAACACCCTGGCCCAGACCTAGGTCTGGCGTAGACGGCAATGAAAGAGGCCCGGGCCGCAAGGTCCGGGCCTCGTGCGTTGGGGGGCTAGGCCGCTCCGGGTGCGGCGAGCGGGGCCGCGGGAAGCACCGCGGCGCGCAGCCGGTGATACTCCTGTTCATGCGGGGTGGCCGGAGCCAGGCTGCCGTCGCCCACCTCCACCAGGGTCCCCTGGGCCAGGACCGCCACCCGGTCGCAGAATCCGGGAATGATGCGCACGTCATGGGTAACGAAGAGGAAGGCGGTGTGGGAGGCCGCGCGCAGGCTGTCCAACAGGTCCAGGATCTGGGCCTGGATGAGCATGTCCAGGCTGCTCACGGCCTCGTCCAGGACCACCAACCGCGGCTGCGGGGCCAGGGCCCGGGCGATGCACACCCGCTGCTGCTCACCGCCGCTCAACTGATGGGGATACTTGTCCGCATCCCCGGGAGCCAGGCCCACCCGCTCCAGCAATTCTCCCACCCTGGCCGCCAGCCGCCCCTTCGGGACCGGATCGAAATTTTGCAGGGACTCGGCGAGGCTCTGGCCCACGGTGCGGCGGGGATTGAGCGAACTCGTGGCGTCCTGGAACACCGCCTGGAGCAGCCGCCGGTCTTTGCCCAGGCCCTGGGCCATGTCCCGGCCCTGGAACAGGGCCTGGCCCGCGTCGGGCTGCTCGATGCCCAGGGCGATCCGGGCCAGGGTGCTCTTGCCGGCCCCGCTGACCCCGGCTATGCCCAGGCACTGGCCGGGCTCCACCCGCAAGCTCACCTCGCACAGCACGTCCCGGGCCTTGCGACGCGAGAGCAGGCCACCAGGGCGGTAGCGCTTGGTGACTCCGCGCAGTTCCAGAAGCGGTTCATTCATCAAGCCACCTCCGCGGTGGAGTGGGCGTAAAGCCGGCGGTGGGCGGCTAGCAGGCCCCGGGTGAAGGGATGTGCGGCCGTGGCGAACACCGCCCCGACCTCGCCGCGCTCCACGATCCGGCCCTGGTGCATGACCGCCATGTCGTGGGCCAGGCGGGCCACCACGCTCAGGTCGTGGGTGACCAGCAGGATTCCCAAATTCCGGATGCGGCACAACTCGGCCAGCAAATCGAGCACCCGGGCCTGGGACACCAGATCCAAGTCGGTGGTGGGTTCGTCGGCCAGGAGAAAGGGCGGGTCCAGGAGCAGGGCCAGGGCGATCATGACCCGCTGGAGCATGCCCCCGGAGAGCTGGAACGGATAATGGTCCAGGATGCCGCGGGGATCGTCGAACCCCACCTCGCGCAGCCCGGCGTGAATTTTGTCCGAGCAGGACGCCGGGTTCTGGCCGTGCGCGGCCAGGGTCTCCCGGAAATGGCTGGCCACGGTGAAGACCGGGTCGAAGCAGCCGGTCGGATTCTGGAACACGGCGGCCAGCTTCCGGCCACGCCAGGCCGCGGGCGGGACGGCCTGCTCCTCCTCGCCCATGCGGAACCGACCGCTCCGCTGCACCACCCCCGGCGGCAGGAGCCCGAGCAGGGCCCGGCAGGTCAGGGACTTGCCACACCCGCTGGGCCCCACCAGGCCAAGCACGCGGCCGCGCCGCAGGTGCAGGTCCAGCGGCCCGATCAAATCCGCGTCCCGGCAGCACAGCCGGAGGCGCAGCCCGGTGACGGCCAACTCGTCTCTCGGTCCCGTCTCAGTGCCCATGGTCCAAGCCCGGATCCAGGGCGTCGCGCAAGGCGTCGCCCAGGAGATTGAAGGCCATGACCGTGAGGAAGATCATGAGCCCTGGGTACATGATGAGTTCGGGATGCGAGCCCACGAACTGCCGCGCATCGCTGATCATCACGCCCCATTCCGGGGTGGGCGGCTTGACCCCCAGGCCCAGGAAGGAAAGGCCCGCCACATGCAGCATCATGTGCCCCACGTCCAGGCCGGCCATGACCAGAAGCTGGGCCAGAATCGGCGGGAGCACGTGGCGTGTCACCAGGCGCACCGGGCCGGTGCCGCTGATGCGGGCCGCCAGCACGTATTCCCGGTGCTTGAGCCCCAGGACCATTCCCCGCGTGAGCCGGGCGTACCAGGCCCAGTGGGTGGCGGCCACGGCCAGGATCACATTGAACAGCCCCGGCCCCAGGAGGCCTACCAGGAACAGGGCCAGGAAGAAGGTGGGGAAGGTCAGGAACACGTCGCAGATGCGCATGAGCAAGGCGTCCACCCGGCCGCCCGCAAACCCTGCCAAGCTCCCCAGGGAGAGGCCCAGGGCCATGTTCAGTCCCAGGATGGCCACCACCACCAGCAGGGAGACCCGCGCCCCGTGGACGATCCGGGCCAGGACGCTGCGGCCCAGGTGGTCCGCGCCCAGGGGCTCCTCCCAACTGGGCGGGGCGAACTTGCGGTCCACGTCCACCAGGTTGGGGTCCCGCGGCGACGCCAGGGGGGCCAGCAGTCCCAGCCCCAGGACCAGGCCGAGCAGCGCCAGGGCCAGCCGGGTGCTCCAGGGCCGGAGGAAGGCTGCTGTGCGGGGGGTCATGGCCGGCCCTCCCCGCGCAGCCGGATGCGCGGGTCCACCCAGGCGTAGAGCACGTCCACGGCCAGGTTGCACAGCACCAGGATCACGGTCATGACCAGCATGAAGCACTGGATGACCGGGTAGTCGCGGTTGGCGATGGCCGACAGGGCGAAGCGGCCCACCCCGGGCCAGGCGAACACGCTCTCCACCACCACCGCGCCGCCCAGCATCTCGCCCAGATGCATCCCCGCCGCGGTGAGCACTGGGATGAGCGAGTTCTTGAGCATGTGCTTGCGCACCACCACCGACTCGGGCAGGCCCCGGGCGCGGGCGTACAGGATGAAGCGGTGGCCCATGTTCTCCAGCAGGCTGGTGCGGACCAGGCGGGTGTTGATGCACAGGGACATGAGGCAGAGGGTGGCCGCGGGCAGGACCAGGCGCTCCAGCCCGCCCCGGCCCAGGGGCGGCAGCCAGCCCAGCCGAACCGAGAAAATCCAGACCAGAAGGAAGCCCAGCCAGAAGTTGGGCAGGGACACCCCCACGAAGGACCCGCCCCGGACCAGGTTGTCCAGGGCGGTATCCTTGCGCAGGGCCGCGGCCATGCCCAGGGGCAGGCTCAGGCCCAGGGCCAGGGCCAGGGCTGCGGCGGTGAGTTCCAGGGTGGCCGGCAGGTAGTGCAGGACTTCCCCGAACACCGGCCGGCCCGTGACGTAGGATCGCCCGAAGTCCCCGGCCAGGGCGCTGCGCAGCCAGGCCAGGTACTGGGCCGCCAGGGGGCGGTCCAGACCCAGGAGCTGGCGAGCCCTGGCCAGGGCCTCGTCCGTGGGCGGAATCTGGGACAGCCGAAGGTAGGCCATGGCCGGATCGCCCTGGGCAACACGCAGCATGACGAAGACCACCAGGGACACCGCCAGCAGCATGGGGATCAGCACCGCAATGCGGTTCAGGACGAACCTGGCCATGGCCCACTCCGACCGCGGCGCGCTATTTCTTCACCATGGCGGCAAAGGGGATCTCGGTGTCCACTGCCGAGAACCCCACCTTGTCCACTGCCGACGAATGCACCACCATGCTGCTCTGGTAGGTCAGGGGCAGGTACACCGCCGCCTGGTGCAGGGTGGTCAGGATGCTGCGGTACAGGGCCTGGCGCTTGGCCGGGTCGGTGCTGATGAGCACCTCCCCGATCTGCCGGTCGATCTCCGGCTTCATGGCCAGCCCGAGCTGGGCCTGGTAGTCGGCGTGGGTGGGCACCCGCATGGAGCTCACGAAGGAGTGCGGGTCGTAGGGCGCACCCCAGGTGTCGCCGAAGACCAGGTGGAAGGCCCCGCTCTTCTGGCGCTCGCCAATGGCGTCCTCCTCCTCGCCGATGATGTCCACCTTGATGCCGGTCTTTTTCAGGTCGGACTGGAGAAACTCGGCAATGGACTTCTG